>CAZVAS010000017.1:21185-25630 GCA_964625165.1 uncultured Methanospirillum sp.
CTGCCAGGTCTCATCAGTGCATCATCCAGCATGTCAGGCCTGTTGGTTGCCGCAATGATGGTCACGTTCTTGAGTTCTTCCATCCCATCCATCTCCGTCAGGATCTGCGACACCACACTCTCGGTCACATGAGTAGCATCAGAGTAACTTCCCCGTTTCGGCACGAGTGAATCGATCTCATCGAAGAAGATGATCGAGGGGGCAGCTTGTCTCGCTTTGCGGAAGACCTCTCGAATCCCCTTCTCAGACTCACCAACCCACTTGGAGATCAGTTCAGGCCCTTTCACAGAGATGAAGTTGCATTCACTCTCGTGTGCGACTGCTTTTGCCATGAGGGTCTTACCGGTACCGGGAGGACCAAAGAGCAGAATTCCTTTGGGCGTCTTGGTCTGAAGGTGACTGAAGATCTGCGGGTACCGGAGCGGCCACTCGACCGCTTCCTTCAGATCTTTCTTGACCTCTTCAAGACCACCGACCTGACTCCATGATACATCAGGTACTTCTATGAGCACCTCACGCATTGCTGACGGTTCCACGTGAGAGAGAGCAGCCTGGAAATCTCCCGGGGTTACCCGGATGGACGCAATAAGGCTTTTGTCAATCTTTCCCTCTTTCAGATCTTTCGGAGGAACCTTTTCGAGACCTTTACGAAGGGCATGCATTGCAGCCTCTTTTACGGTAAGACTGATGTCAGCACCGACAAACCCATGGGTCTGGTTTGCGTATGGCTGAAGGAAGAGGCGTCTCTTGATCTGATTCTCAACCTCTTCTTTCTGTGCCTTAATATCTGCCAACCGTCGTCCGGACTCTTCTCCTGCCTCTCCCTTCTCTTCAGAACTCTTCCCTACTGATGAGATCTTAGTCTCAAGGTTTGCGATATCCTCATCAAGCCGGGAGATCTGCAACTTTTCATCGCGGGTCAGTTGATCATCACTGATGGTTACACCAGTTATGTCAAGGGGCACACGCTGGGAATGGATCTGGAAGATCGCCATCCTTCCAGACACATCAGGTATTCCTATCTCGATCTCACGATCGAAGCGACCTCCCCGCCGCAATGCAGGATCCAGATTGTCGGGAAGGTTTGTTGCTGCTATCACAATGACCCTGCCCCGGCTCTTGAGCCCGTCCATCAGAGACAGGAGTTGTGCAACGATACGACGTTCAACCTCCCCTTTCGTATCCTCCCGCTTGGGTGCTATCGAGTCTATCTCATCAATGAAGATGATCGAGGGGGCATGCTCCTCGGCTTCTTGAAAAACCTCACGAAGTTTTCCTTCACTCTCCCCGTAATATTTGTTCATGATCTCGGGGCCTGAGAGGGTGATGAAGTGAGCATTCACCTCGTTTGCAACAGCCTTGGCAATCAGGGTTTTTCCTGTACCGGGCGGACCATAGAGGAGCACTCCTTTAGGCGGTTCAATACCGAGATGGTTGAAGAGATCCGGATTTCGGAGCGGAAGCTCGATCATCTCACGCACGAGTGAGAGTTCACGTCCGAGTCCACCGATATCCTCGTAATGGACATCTGGGATATACTTCTCCTTCTCCCCTCCTTCACCGGATTGTGTCTGTGATCCTGATCTGCCTGATGAGGCAGATGCCTGTTTCCCTCCCCTTATCACCGAGAAACGGGTCTTTGGGGTAGAGATGGTGGCACCTTCAGGATCGGTGGAGGTGATCCTGACTACCGCATAGGTGGTAGGGGAACTCCAGAACGTCCCACCGAAGGATCGTGACCTGAAGAGGTCGTCAAATGGATCACGTTCAGCATTTTCCACCGGAATCGCGATATCTTTCCCTGTAAAGAGCAGATTTCCCTTGAGTTGTTCGGCAAGGAACTGTTCCAGCTCTCTTATGTCAAGGCCCTGAACATCCTGAATGATCTGAAACTCGGCCTTCTTTGTCTCCCTGGGTTCTGCCTTTCTGATGACAGCCTGCTCGCGAATGCCGACACCCGCTCTCCGTCTGATGTTCCCATCGATATAGATCACGTCTGCCCATGGGGAACTTGCCGGGGAGACGAGGGCATACGTCTTGTAAGCCCCCTCAATCTCGATCACATCACCACGGGAAAGTCCCAGTTTCTCCATCGTATCCCAGGATAGCCGGGCAATGTCTTTTCCTTTATCCTGTACCGGTGCTTCCTGAACTATAAGCGTAATGTCACGAGTTGTTGACATATGAGAATCCTCCTTTGATGATTCACCTTAAGTTACTCCACAATAATATATAAAGATAATTCAACACTTGAATAAAATTCTGTCCCGAAATGATCACAATAAAATAAAAAAATGTGCAAAATATCATCTAATCGAAACAAAATTAAAATCGCAAAATACTTTAGTGATATTTTTTTACAGGAAGATCCAAATGATTCACATCAATCAAATCTAAAAAACCGGATTGAGGTTTTACTCAGTCTGGATCTGTTTGAGGAAGAGATCAAGATCCCGGGTCAGATCAGCAATCCTGTCAAAATTTTTCTCTTGCCAGAAGGTGATATCCCGGAGTTCAGAGACGATCGCCCCGATACTTTCAGGCAGCGGTGCAAGGAGGTTTATCTTATCGGCATGGTTCACAGCAACAGCTGCCCTCATCAGGATATCGCGTTGAGATCTCGGGTATAAGAGTTCCCATGCTCCGATCTCAAATCCTTCAAGGGTCTTGCTTCCAAGGGTTCCTTTCACCCCTTCAAGGGCACGGGTGATCTGATCCTCCTGAATCCTGATCTGATACTGTTCTGCTGATTCTGCATCCAGTGAAAAGATCTCTTCAAGGACGATCAGTTTGAGTTCCCTTACAAAGGCCTGGATATCTGCTCCAACAAAGTACTGCATACGACCGGCCAGATCAGGAAGGCTGATTGATGGATCGAGCAGTTCTCTGATGTCACCAAGATAGAGCGAGAGGATTGACTCACGTGCCAGTACATCAGGTGCAGGGATGTAGATGTGTTTCTCAATCCTGCCAGGTCTCAGGATGGCTGGATCCAGCATATCAGGGCGGTTCGTTGCTGCTACCACTATGACATCCTTCAGTTCCTCAATCCCGTCCATCTCGGTGAGAATCTGTGAGAGTACACTTTCTCCCACCCTTGAGGTCCCGGACTGTTGGCCACGTTTCTGAACAAGGGCATCGATCTCATCAAAAAAGATGATGGCCGGGGCCGACTGTCGGGCCTTCCTGAATGCCTCACGGACCTGTTTCTCTGAGTCACCAACCCATTTGGAGAGAAGTTCAGGTCCTTTGATCGCGATGAAGTTCATCCTGGACTTCGCTGCTATGGCTTTTGCTAGCAGGGTTTTTCCGGTCCCGGGCGGACCAAAGAGCAAAATTCCTTTGGGAGGTCTGATCTTCAGCTTTTCAAACGCTTCTCTTCGCTTGATCGGCCATTCGATCACCTTCTCGATCTCGTACTTGACCCGGTCAAGGCCTGCCACCATCTCCCAGGGGACTTCAGGGACCTCGATATAAAGTTCCCTCATCGCAGAGGGCTCAACCAACTTGCGTGCCTCGATGAAATCACGGTCAGAGATGACAAGGTTGTCGATCACCTCGGGAGGAACCTCCTGCCCTTCCTTCATCTGGACCATGATTCCACGAAGGGCATGCATTGCAGCCTCTTTGCAGTGAAGGGCGATATCGGCACCGACAAATCCGTAACTCAGTTCAGCATACGACTCGAGATCAACATCAGGTGCAAGCGGCATGTTCCTGGTATGGACATGGTAGATCTCAAGCCTCCCCGCCCGATCAGGGATGCCGATCTCGATCTCCCTGTCAAACCTTCCGCCCCGCCGGAGAGCAGGATCGATGGCATCCGGGATGTTCGTAGCTGCGATCACAACTACCTGGCCACGCGATGCGAGCCCGTCCATCATGGTGAGCAACTGGGCCGTCACCCGGCGTTCAACCTCACCGGCTGTCTCCTGCCGCTTTGGCGCAATCGAGTCGATCTCGTCAATAAAAATGATTGAAGGTGCTTTTTCGCGAGCTGAGTCAAATATCTCACGGATCTTCTTTTCAGAGTCACCATAGTACTTGCTCATCACTTCAGGGCCGGATAACGGGACAAAATGAGCATCTACCTCACTCGCGACAGCTTTTGCGAGGAGAGTCTTGCCAGTCCCTGGCGGGCCATACAGAAGTACACCCTTTGGTGGATCTATACCCAACCGTTCAAACACCTTTGGATACCGGAGCGGGATCTCGATCATCTCTCTTATCAGACTGATCTCACGAGACAGTCCGCCGATATCCTCGTAGTGAATGACCGACTCTTCGTGCCTGACCTCTTCAGTCTGGTATGGAACGTCGTGCAGAATGACCTCGGTAGAGAAGGTCACCACCCCGACTCCTTTCGGTTCCAGCCTGGAAACTATGAAATTAACAGTGTTGCCGATAAGATCTATCCTGACGGTCTGTCCCTCAAGAACAGGCCG
>CAZVAS010000018.1:0-14916 GCA_964625165.1 uncultured Methanospirillum sp.
CTCCTTTCACCGGCGGGGGAAGAAGTGTCATCAGAGACTCGAAAGATTATATCTGGTCTGCCAGGAGTGCTACTGCAGGTCTTCTCGGTGTTCGTGATAATGAACGGGTTATCTTCTCCCATAACGCCACTGATGCTCTGAACACCCTTATTCTGGGATTCAGTTCGGCTCACAAAGAAAAGATTCATGTGATAACGTCTGCCCTTGAACATAACTCAGTGCTCAGGCCGCTGTCCGAATTACAACAGTCGGGAAGGATACATCTCACAATCCTTCCCCTGGATGGATCATGTATCGACAGAGACGCAATTGAAGAGTCGATAACGCCTGAAACAAAGCTTGCAGTTCTGACTCATGGAAGTAATGTGCTCGGTTCTGTTCAGAAGATAGATGAAATCGGCAGGCATCTCCATGAACATGGGATATTCCTCATCACAGATGGATCACAGACAGCAGGCCATATCCCCATTTCAGTCGACGATATGCACACCGATGCCTATGTCTTTACCGGACATAAGGCCTTGTTCGGTATTCCGGGAACTGGAGGATTTGTCATCAAGAATCCAGAAGAGATAAATCCGGTCAGGTTCGGAGGTACCGGGTCGAACTCTTCGGTCTTGATTCATCCCAGGGATCTCCCTGAACGATTCGAAGCAGGGACCCACAACTTCCCGGGTCTTGCAGCACTTGAGGCAGGAGTCGAATTCATACAGTCGATCGGTCAGTCTGTCATCGAGGAGAAGGGAGTACGGCAGACAAGGATGATGATTCAGAAACTAAAAGGAGCACCCAACATTAGTATTCAGAATGAATCCCCTGATCTGCCGATCATCTCACTAAATATCGATGGGCTTGATAACGGTGATCTTGGTTTTATCCTGGCTCGCAAATATCAGATAATTACCAGATCAGGACTCCATTGTTCTCCGCTAGTTCATAAGGAGAAGGACGGAGGGGTCGGTTCATTACGATTGAGTCTCTCCTGGTTTACAACCGATGCCGAGTGTCTGCAGGCAGCAGAAGCCATTCTGGAGGTAGCCCGCTGTGCGGATAATCAGGTCAGTCAGGCATAAGGTCTGTGTGGATGGGGCATTCATGCGTGAGGTTGTCCTGAGTGCACCGGTTACTGATGACTTTATCAGTTTTCTGAAGAACTTCGGACCTGTCATGACCCTGTCTGAAATGGGTCCGGGTTTTTTTAAATTCGAGATACCGCATGGATTTACAATGAAGGGGTGGGTCGGGGATGATGTCATGGAGATACGATTCCGTCAGGATGTTATGGATCTCTGTGAGGACTTCGTGTCTGTCCTTTTTTACTATTACCATGATGGAAAACCTGATCTACCCAAACTTCTCCGGATGGCTGAGACTCTTCGAAACAACATCGGTGTGAGACGAGATGGAATATCAGGTTCCTGATTCAGCTGATCTGAATCCCTTTGAAATAAAGGCGAATGAGTATGATTCTTGGTTTGATGCCAACCGGGAGTTGTTTGCTATGCAGTTGGAACTGATCAGACCATTTGTTAAAAAGGACGGAACAACCCTTGAGGTCGGATGTGGCTCAGGCAGATTCTCATCAGCACTTGGCCTGTATGCAGGTATTGAGCCATCATGGTCTCTCGGCAGAATTGCATATCAGCGTGGGTTGCAGCTTATCAGGGGAGACGGAGAGTATCTGCCCATCAGGAGCCTCTGTATCAGCCAGGTATTTCTCATCACAGTACTTGGATTTGTTGCCAGCCCTGTGAAGATCTTGTCAGAGATTCGTCGGTGTCTGAACCCAACCGGCTCACTCATCGTAGTCGACATTGACATCACCAGTGAGCCTGAAAAAGCAAACCAAAACGATACACCATCAACGTTCCTCTCCCATGCACATCTGTATTCATGCTCTCAAATTCATTCACTCCTTGAGCAGAGTGGATTTTTGGTTTCAGATGTCAGGCAATCCGCAGGGCTTCTTCTGATCCACGGGAGTCTGAAATGATCGTCTGTCTCATGCAGGGTCACGGCATGTTCTCAACTAATGGAATGGTATTATGAATACACAAATCCCCAGTGAAACCCTGGTATCCTGCACATCTGTTCTCGGGATCGATGCAGGTTCGACAAGAATAAAAGGAGCCCTCTGGACCGGTTCATCCTGGATCCTCCATTCTGCCGCATCAGGTATCTCATATGAATTGAGCGTATCTGAACTGATCAAAGATATCACCACCAAAGCGGGATTTGATCCCGGTAGCATAATTGCAACCGGCTATGGCCGCAAAATGGTCCCCGGTTCCCCATCAGTACTCAATGAGATCGGATGTCATGCCAAGGGTGCCAGGTATCTTGTTCCAGGATGCCGGACTGTGTTCGATATTGGTGGACAGGATGCAAAAGTTATCTCTCTCCAGGAGAATGGAAAAGTTGCAGATTTTGCTATGAATGATAAATGTGCGGCAGGAACCGGCAGATTTCTATCGATTATGGCAGCCGCTCTCTCGATCTCATTGGAAGATCTCGGCACTATTGGCCGGGAAGTGCAGCCACTCCGTCTCTCATCCATGTGCACAGTCTTTGCCGAGTCTGAGATTATCGGACTCCTGTCACAGGGATGCCCTGTTCCTGAGATCGTTGCCGGTATCAACGATGCAATTGCCAGACGTACGATCTCACTTGCATCACGGATGACACTTGTTCCGGAGGTTATCTTCACCGGAGGTGTCTCATCAGATGCTGACATTGTATCCAGAATATCCGCTTTGATCAATCTCCCGATCACAGTTCCGGATCATGCAGAATTTTCAGGTGCCATAGGGGCTGTTCTTTCAGTCTGCACAGCTGAACCGTGGCAGATGGTACGGGTTAGTGGTACCACGTAAACCATCAAAATACCTCTTTATTCAATATGAAGGTAAATGGCAGGGACTTTTCTTCAAAACACTCAATATTCTTTTAAAAAACACTGCCTAATATTTGGATGAATATGGATTCATATCCTTCACAATGGTGAGTACTACAGAGAGAATGGAACATCCGGGCATACTGAACTTGTGATTCGTCTGTCTGTACTGTGAGTGATGTATCGCTCATTGAAGTTCCTCCTCAATCTACAATTCCTTACCATCCAGGAGTTACTATGAGAGCAGAATCATTAACATGGTTTGATCAGGCGATGCCCCGGGCATCAGCAGAAATTAGCGTAATAAAAGAGAAAAAAGTTCCGATCGTCGGATTTTACTGTGTGTTTGCCCCCCAGGAACTTGTTCTTGCAGCAGGGGGATTCCCGGTAGCCCTTTGCGCCACAAAAGAAGAGCCTATCGCAGATGGTGAGAAGGACCTTCCACGAAACTTCTGTCCACTGATTAAATCCAGTTATGGATTTGCCATAACAGACAAATGTCCGTTCTTTGTCAATGCTGAGTTTATCATCGGTGAAACAACCTGCGACGGCAAGAAGAAGATGTTCGAACTCATGGGCACCTTCAAACCGACCGTTGTTCTTCAGGTTCCCCAGGGAGCGAACGGCAAGGCACAGGATGAGTACTGGTACTCAGAGGTTCAGCGGTGCAAGAGCGAGATCGAGCAGCGTCTCGGTGTCACTATCACAACGGATGCCCTAAAGGCAGCCATCAACCGGATGAATGAGCAGCGGAGACTCATCAGGGAGTTTGCTGAACTCAACAAAGCCGATCCACCGGTGCTTTCCGGACAGGACATGCTGAAGATCACCTGGGCCCGGAACTTCACCTATGATCCTGAGGAGTTTAACACCCATCTGAAGGCTGTCATCGAGGAAGGGAAGAAGATGCAGGCAGATGGTGTCGGAGCGTTCCCCAAAGGCACACCACGGATCATCGTGACCGGTGTTCCAACCGGACTTGGATCTGAAAAAGTTCTGAAGATCATCGAGGAGTCAGGTGCAGCCGTAATCTACATCGAGAACTGTTCAGGAATGAAGCAGTATCTCCATGATGTTGATGCTTCAGAATCTGACCTTGTCCATGCTGTTGCCAAGAAATATCTTCAGATTCCCTGCTCCTGCATGAGCCCGAACACCGAACGTATGAACATTCTGGCCAAGGTTGCAGAAGAATACAAGGCAGATGGTATTGTAGACATAACCTGGATTGGGTGCCATACGTACAATGTCGAATCACGTATTCTCTCAAAGGCCATGAAAGAGAAGGACCTTCCTGTCATTCAGATCGAGACTGATTACTCACCTGCCGATACAGAGCAGATCAGAACCAGGATTGAAGCGTTCATCGATATGATCAAGAACTGATCATAACATTTTTTTTATTTCAAAGGCCGTAGAAACCGGCTAAAAAAAGAGAAGATTAGTTCTTCTTCATGTAGAGTTTGCCGTAGACAACCTGGCCTTTTGACTTGGAGTGGCGCTCACCAAGGTCACCGAGGTACTCGGCAAAGACAGCCTTGTCACCGTCAACCTCAAGTTCAACATCCTGGTTGTACTTGAAGCCTGGCATCATGTAGTTGATGGTTCCGTAGACGTAGATCGTCCCCTTCACCATCTGTCCACCGACACGGCGGTTAACATTGCCCTTGACAATGATGGTCCCGCCTTCCTGGTGGGTACCGATGTGGACATCAGCATCTCCTTCAATGATGAGGGTTCCACCGTTCATGAAGGTACCGATATCACTGCCGACGTTACCCTTTACACGGAGAACACCGCCCTGCATGCCACGCCAGTCACCACGGTATGAGGCACCGATGAAGTTGCCTCCGTTTCCGTCGACAACAAATTCCCCGCCTTCCATACCGAGACCGGAGAAGGAGTCCACGTTTCCTTTGACGTGGAGTTTTCCTCCCTTCATCCATCCACCGGTGTACATGTCGCAGCTGCCTTCCACAACAACCTCTCCGGCTGTCATGTTCATGCCGATGTACTTGACCTTCTTACAGTCTCCGGTTACGATGATCTTGGTCTCTTCTGGAGTCTCACCAACTGCATCGCCATGGATCTCGAAGAAATCACCGAGCTTGTAGGTCTCTCTTCCTTCGTAGCAACGGAGGGCTGCAATCTCTTCGTTTGTCTTTCCCGCAAACTGATCAGGAGTGATCATATCTCCTTCGAGATAAAGTTCGGGGACCTTTACCATCTTTATTGTTACTGTCTTCATTCCTGGTACCTCACACATTTGCGGTTGTTTCAATCACATGCGGGTGGGGTGCATATGAGTCAGGAACTTCGTAGTTGGGCTGGGTAACGGTGTAGTACCTGAGGAACTTCTCTCTGACATCACGGGCAACCTGCTTGTTCTCAGGAACCTGGGCATTGACCCAGAAGGTCATCTTGGTTGGGTTCTCAAGGACAATGCTTCCCTCTTTAATGACCATGTCTCCACTCTTGAACAGATATGAGACATTGGAGAATACTCTCTCGTATTCTTCCGGATCAGTTGGGAGTTTTGTCGGATCGATGTCATAGATTGCAACTTCTGCATCCATGCCAACTGCAAGACCACCGCGGGTGCTGGCCAGACCGAGAGCCTTTGCCGGAGCAGCACGGGTCATCTGTGAGAGTTCGTAGAGGGTGATCTCACGATCCAGTTCGTTCAGGATGGTTGCATCGGCTACCTTTCCGCTGTTCTTGAAGGCTGCCATCTGCTCATCACGGGTCTTCTTGCTCAGGAGCCACTTGAAGACACGTGGGTATCGGGTGAACGGACCTGCGTTCGGGTGATCGGTTGTGATCATTGTCCGCATTGGATCCTTTGCGAGGAGGGCAAGTTCAAGACCGGTTGCCCACTGCACTGCACAGGGGAAGACGTTCGGGCTGTAGATGAACGGCACGACACCGGATCCGGTCTCGAGTTCGACGTCCACGTTACACCACTTGAGGTGGTTGAGTGCACAGAGGTGGTGTTCGAACGGACCGTCTGCAGTCATCGTGGTGGTCTCATCAAGGGTTACGTTACCGGTATCAAAGGTGATCTCCGGGTGCTTGTTGACGTAATCCATGATCTCCTTGGATGCAGAGCAGAAGTCTCCCCAGCCTGAACCACCGTATGAGTGGAACTGGAGGTGAGTCATGTGCAGAACCTGCTCACGACCGAACTTGTTGTTTGCCTTGTACTTGGCGGCAAGCTTCATGGTGTCGATGGTTACCGGATTGTTGCCCGGGTCACCGAGACTGTTCGGGTGGATGTGAACAGAGTGTGGAAGGCCGAGGTATTCGTTTGCCTCGATCAGACCGGTTGTGATCTCTCCCGGAGTGATATCGAAGTACGGAACTTCATCGTTGATGCCGAGACAGTTCAGACCCCATCCCCATGCTTCAGTGCCACCTGGGTTGACGACCTTGATACCGTATCCCTTGGTCACCTTCATGAGCCAGGCGATATATGCTGCAGTCTTCTCTACCTCTTTCTCCTTGAGGTACTCCATGACGAACCAGTTGTTGCCGAATACCGGCAGTGCTGCTTCATCGATGATCGGAGTCTCATGGATCTCATGGTGGACGTGCCGTGCATACATTGGAGGCATTGCTGCTTCCATGACGAAGGTGTATCCCATTCTGCCGTAGCAGTATCCGGTCCTGAAGACGGATGGAATTGAGAAACCCTGCTCCATGCGGGAGGTCTCCTTGACGATACCACCACGCATCTGTCCCCTGAACCACTTGTCTTCTGGTCTGAACCAGCGGCCGAGGTTTACTTTCGGACCTGCAACGTGGGAGTGAATGTCAAGTGCTCCGGCCATGACGGTCTTGCCTGATGCATCGACAGTCTTTGCCTTTGAAGAGACCTTCTCGACGATCTTCCCGTCTTTTATTGCGATGTCTTTCTTGTCTCCTTTTACACCGCTGACGACATCAAAGACATGACCGTTCTTAATCAGATACTCTGACATTTATGAATCCCCCATGATTTCGCAGAGACGCACGTAGATCTTTTCAAGGAGTTCTTCGTCGGTAAGCATGCCCTCTGGTGGGTTGATGACTTTCCGGCATGCCATTGGGACGTTATCCATACGGTATGCACAACCCTCAACCTCAACACCGACCAGTGCGACCGGGATGTGAACATCAGAGATCTCGGTGGTCAGGTTGATGTGCGGGTCGATACAGACTGACGGAATCTGTGCCATGTGACGGGTTGCTTCAATCGGGAAGTGTGCTCCGATATCTGAAGCGATACAGATACAGGCATCAACCTCTTTTCTGCGGAGGAGATCGACTGAAGACGTGTCACCAGGCTGGTAACGTGCATGGGTCCGGCGGGTAAGGTCCACACAGTATGGGAATCCGTACTGCCAGGAGAGCACCTGACCTGAACCGGTAACGTTCCAGTGTCCTCTCATAGCGACGATGGCGAACTTGGTGTAGTCGTTCATGTCGCGGGTGAAGTTGATTGCGATATCGATGTTGTGGTTACGTCCCAGGGTGTGGGTCATACCCATTCCGAAGAAGATAACGCCGAACCTTCCTTCCTTGAGGGTTTCGACTGCAGAGATGATCTTCTCTTTCGGAACACCACCGACTACATCAGGGATTGGTTCTCCACGAAGAGCGGTTCTGAATGCATCGAGAAGTTCGTAGTCGTATGACTGCTCAACCTGGATGAATTCATCAGCACACTTTGCAGTGTCGGTGTACCGGCAGTCAACGCAGATGATCTTCCTACCCTTGTGACCCTTTGTTGTGAAGAATCCACGTGGGAAGATTGAGTATCTGGACATGTGGCGTGGGTGAGCGTGTGCCGGGTTGCATCCCCAGAAGACGACACGGTCAGCACGGTTCTTGACTTCTCCAAGAGTACAGGACGGAACTCCGACATCCTGAATTGCAAGAAGAGATGAGCCGTGACAGACGGTTGCACAGTTGTCGACCATTGTTCCGGCCTTTTCTGCAACCTTGTGTCCGATGGACATTGCTTCGCAGCTTGTTGATGCCCATCCGTACCAGAGTGTCTTCTTAGACTTGGCAAGCATCTGGGCGGTATACTCGATCGCCTCGTCGTAGGTGATCTCTTTGTAGGTTCCGTCTGGCTGGCGTTTGCGTGGACGGGTCACTCTGTGGTGACCTGCAGCCTTTGAGAGGTGAAGGAACTTCTCGGCACCGATTGCACAGGCGTTCTGGCAGTCAATGATATCGGTCTCATCATCGCTGACAGTTATTACAAGGTCATCGCATAATGTCCCACAAAATGGACATACAACATCGGTAACAACTTTTGGCATATTTAACTCCTCACCGGTGGTTTTCTGTCAGGTCCGTAACAGAGGGTCTGAATTATTTCGACAGCTCCCATAATCCGCTCTTCTGGTGCTGGTTCGATATCGACCGGGAATCCCTTGAAGCATGGTTCTCCTGTTGAGTATGTATATGCTGAGACGATGGCATTTGCCCAGGGTCCCATTGGAATGTGTGCCAGGCCTGGAACCAGATCCTCTCGGGTTCTTACTGCCTTGACTACAACACTTCCATCCTTGCTGGTGACTTTGACATTGGTGTTTGCCATAATCCCCAGTTTTTTCATGTCATCCTCGTGCATGTGGATGATAGAGGCAGCATCAAAGTACTTCTGAGAAGTCTTTCCTGTCTCCATTGCAACCCCCTGCTGGATTGTCCTGCAGGTGATCATGTTAAGGGTAATCTTGTTCGTCATCTCGAAGCTCCATTCTGGGAGGGTCCCTTTCGAATACTGCAATTTCGGAAGGGGAATTCATAGAGAGGCGAAATACTATCCCGAATTGTATTCCGCTTTGCCGGTATAGGTCTGAACCTGGTTTTCGTATGTGAACCCTGACCCACAATGATCACTGGATTTAGTGATCATGAAGAGGAGTACTGGAACAGATCTATCCCGAATGAATAACGGTCTACGTGGGTGATATAAAGGATTTGGATTTTTTCCGTGGCAATTTTCGAGAATGCTCTCAATATGTCTTATAAGCGTTGTGGTTTGAGTTTTGAATTGGGCACACACTCTTTTTTAGGTGTGAGTAATCTACTGAAATTGATTAACCCGGATATTGGGCATAATTTATTGTTGCATTTTGTTTTGTTGAATATAATTCATTAATTTCAAAATTAATGAGCAAATTCATAAAATTACTGTGCCTAATTATGACGACCTCACGCCCTTTAGGTCGTCATGATGCCCAGAAGAATAGGCACAATATGAAAAATCTAAAATTCATTGGTAATTACCTAAAGCGCAAAAAGAGATGATTAGATGGCATTGTTTAGCCTGAAGATCCCTCTCGTTTTTTTCCTTCAATGATAGCCGGTTCATGTGTGGATGCATTAAACTTCTTCATCAGAGTTATTGATCTCGTGCAACATGAATGCCCTGCAATGGGTATCAAAGTACGATCCTATGAATCGTTCTGACTGTTCATTCAGGGTTATTTGGCGAGCGTCTGAATATTCTGCAAGGGAATGATTCGTATCAAAAGAGTGTGTTGTAAAAAATGGTGGTCAGGAACTGATCATCTTGGAGCCCAGACACCTTTTTTCAGGATGGAAATTTTGCACTCAGGACATACCCAGGTTTTTGGGAGTTTTTCAAATGGTGTTCCCGGAGGAATGTTCTGAGTCTTATCCCCTTTTTCTGGATCGTAAATGTAAGCACATTCCAGGCACTGGTACTTTTGCATGAATGAATTACTCCTCTAATATTTAATTAACACATTCATCACAGGAGGTCTGACTCAACTTCATTTTCCGGAGGCCAGACCCTCTTTTCTGCAAATTCATCCCTGATCGTCCGTTTAAATTCATCATATCCGATCTCATCAAGTTGTTCAGGGAGCATCTGATCACTGGAAGCCAGTTCATATATCCACCTGATGATCCTTCCAACGATCTCAAGTACCTTTTCGGGACTTGATACGGTGATCAACTCTCTCCCTATCTTTGGATGGCGACCTCTCCTTCCCCCGATAGTAATCCGGTATCGTGGTTCACTCGCTTTCAGAACCTCAAACGGACAGGGCAGAACACAGATTCCACACTCCATGCAGCGTGCTTTATCGAGATCAACAATGCCCCTTTTGATGATGATAGCTTTCTCTCTGCAGTACTTTTCGCAGGTTCCACAGCCTGTACATGCATCGTGATCCCGGTAAGGCTCCCTGACTCCGGTTATGCCGATCTCGTTTAATCGCTCACTTGCACATCCATTCGGGCATGCAGAGATGGCAATCCTCACTTTTACAGGCATCTCCTTACCAAAAAATTTGGTGTCGATCTCTTTTGCAAGGGCCAGGGAGTCAATATTCGCATATTTGCAGTGATCAGTTCCCATGCAGGCTGTAACATTGACGATCTCCTGCCGTTCTGAGCCGAGAGGAGTGCCGATATCCTTGAGAGCGGTCAGCATCGGGACGATCCGTTTGGGATCAACACCCGGGATCTCAATAGTCTGGCGGACCGTCAGATGTACCCTGCCATCACCATAGGTGCGGGCGATCTTTCCGATTCCTATGAGCTGTTCTGGAGTAGTCATTCCAGCAGCAATTCTGAGGCGGATAATGCATTTTTCAGGATCTCGCTCAGTAATGATACCCCCTCGGGAGTATAATCGGGGATCGACGTCCATGATGTAAGTACGTACTCTGGTTGTCAGGTAAATACTTTCCAGATGGAAAAATATCAGTTTTACTTGCTGGCTTCATTACACAATTGAAGATTTTTATTAAATTGGAGGTTTTTTATCTCCTAAAAGCAGAGTATAAGTATGGCCGATTTTTCAGAGCATATGGAGGCTTTCTTTGGAGTAAATATCGAAGAAAAGTTTGTAGATTGCCTGAAGGAACTTGATGAAAATGCTGATGAAATAAAAGAGGAATGTATTAACCTTCGGGAAGTTGCCAAAAAAGTTACAGACAATGACTTACGAATTGCGATTAATACCAGCCAAAATAGTCTCTTCGAGTTAGCACAAGATATCAAAGATATTAAGAATTTGTTTGAGTTTTACTTTAAAAAGGACGACGGTGTCCGGCACATTGCGCAGGAACGTGATGTGTACATGAAACTCTTCCAGATCATGAAATGGGACACTATTGATGTTCGTGATCTCCGCAGATGGCTGATAGAGCTCAAGGAGTTATGTGCTATTATCGGACTACGTGCTGAAGACCTTATTAACTTTAAACGGATAGACACTCAGCCAATTCCTGAAGATATTGCAAGTTACCCGGTTTTAGTTCTCGATAAACACGGGTTCTGTCTTACTGGAAAATCCTGGGATGTCGTTATCCACAAAGATGAAGTTCGGGAAGAGATGGGTCTTTAAACCCAGATACTTCTAAATTCTATTCTGATCTTGAGATTGTGACAAGCAGATCCTCTGGAAGGGATTCATGCTCGACATCAATGTTATTCTGACGTAATACCTCTTCTATCTGTACCAACTGCCTGCGGGTAGTAATTACCTGAAATCTCTCTCCCGGTTTGATATTCCTGATCAACAGGTTGAGGAGGAGAGAAAGGTTTGTGCAAGTCTCATCCCTGATATCAGTGGGTTCGGTCATGAATGGGCGTACATACCTGTGAGGCGACGGGATAAAAAAAGATTGAGAATATTAGTCTATTTTCGTATTGTCAGTTCCCATAATCCGGGAGCAGACTCATGAACAGTACATTTCCATCCATTCATCTCAGCAAAAGCAGGAATCGAGTCCTTTGCTGCCGGTGGATGATCACTCATAATTGTCAGAGTATCGCCAGAAACAATCTGTTCCATGGCGGTTTTCACCTTCAAGACACAGAACGGGCAAACAACCCCGGTAATATCAAGTTTTTTATCTGCCATGTTAAAGTCCTGCTATTTTGAGAACTCCCTTAACGAGCCCCACCGTGATGAGATAGAAAAGAACACTTCCGACTGCCATGCCGACAACAAACCAGAGTGACTTCATATTTCCTTCTGTTGTCATCACAAACTGACGAAGCGGGCAACCACCAAGATACACACCAATAACCCCTATTCCAATCCCACCAATCAGGGCGAGGATCAGATATGCAGCGTTTGAAAGATCTGCAGGGGCTCCCGGGACTGGTGAGAGGATGCCACTTGTTAGTGCCCAGGGGAAGTGCTCAAAAGCACCTGCTGTTATTGCATGTAATACGAGGTATGCAACAAATGCACTGATAACAATAGAGAAGAATCCTTTCAGAAGTCGTGTATGTCTGAAGAGAATGTAATCCCTGAATCCTCCAACTGCACAAAAACCAGTTCTTTGTGCGAGATATCCGATGATACACCCAACAACGAGGGTAATGATGGGAACAAGAACTACAGCGAGTTCCTTTGAGATCCATCCTGCCATTTACATACCTCCCTTGGAAGACCGCTGAATGAGATACAAGGATACCCAGACGCCAAGAACAATTCCAATAATTCCTACCAGGGCTACAAGATCCCCATAAGCAAATCTAATTGCTGCCCGGTATGGACAAGCTCCAAGCAGAAGCCCGAACTGCATCAGGAGAACGCCACCGATGAAGTAGATGATGATATCCTTTACCGATGCAGACTTGACCCGGTATTCCTTGCTCAATTTTGCTGCGATAAATCCCCCGATAAGTACTCCTACCATGCTCATCACCGGGAGAACAGCAGCTTTGGACACCGCAGCAAGACCGAGGTTAGTGCCTAACCCGATATTGAGCAGCCCGTTCACCAGATCACGAGTGTGACAAAGTGCACAAAATCCATAGGCCTCAGGGCCCCCTGCCGAGATAGTAAGTCCCTGCACTACGGCTGCAAGGACACCTATGATAATTCCCAGGATAACCGGGCCGTTCTTGCCCTCAAGGCAATTTCCAGATAACTTCATTGAATACTTACTCCTTCTTCACTGAAAGATCAAGAGGAACTGCATTCCGAACAGTATACATCGCCATACATCCATTCAGGGCGGCAAGACGTAACTCTTCAATCTCTTTTTCAGAGGCATCGGATTTTACAGTGAATATAATTCTATATGCCGATACCAGGGGTTCTTCCGAGAGATTGAACTGCTTTAAATAGTTGAGATCAGCCTCAATCGTTGTCTTCAGGGAAGAGACTTTGATATTTTTCTTCTCTGCAGAAGACATGAAGGTGGCACTTGCACATCCGGCAATCCAGAATAATCCGTACGACATCGGACTTGGTGCGGGCCCGGGTCCGGCAAAATTAGGATGAGAGAGGGAGAAGGATACAACACCGTCCTTTACCTTTGCATTTGCAGTGAACTGAGGACCTCCCTCTTCAAAGCACCAATCCCCTTCCAATTTTGTTGTAAACTTAGCTTCATCGCGATTTTTTTTGATTTCTGCCTCATAGGCATCAATCTGAGATAGATCTATATTATTCAGGGTCATGATAGCCATATCACCTATAAATAAGATGGGTGATAAATATTTTTAGTTAAAATATTGGCCACAATATCTACGAAAAATTAATCCTCAATTTCAAAAATTTCAAAAAATTTCAGTGATCATATCAAAAATACTGCCTAACTACCTAATACCAATCATATTATCATGAAGCCATTTGTCAGGACCAAGGTCATAAAAGGAAAAGAATACCTCTATGAGGTTACTCCCTATTATGATTCAGAATCCGGCAAATGGCGACAGAAAACTAAATATCTGGGCAAGAATATTGACGGGGAACCGGTAAAAAAAGAACGCGGAGGGAAATCCGGGCAAATCTTTGATTTTGGGGAATATCTTCCTGCATACTGGGCAGTAAAAGAGTACAAGATCCTTGAGTCACTGCTCTCGATCTGTTCTCCTGATGAAGCCGCTTCGGTTGTTCTCCTGGCAATTAACCGGTTATATTATCCATCCCCGCCAGCGAACCTCAACACATGGCTTGAGAGCACCTATCTCTCTAAACTCATCCCAGATGCAGACTTTGAAGAAGAGAACCTGATGTTATTACTGCAGAAGATATCCGACCGCCCGGTTGCTGAACTCTTCTCGCAGATGTTCTCTTCTGTCAATGATCTCTCTGATCAGCGGGTTCTCTTCACCCTGCGACTCCACGATATCCCTGAACTCATGCGGGAGAAAGGGAGCGGACTCTATTACGAGGAGATGTTAGAGCGTGAACTCGGAGTTCGGATTCAATACGATCCCATCAAAAAAACTCTTGCCGGGTTTGAGGCTTTTCAGGTCCAGCGTGCTGTAATCGAGGATAGCATCGATCGGGTCTGTTATGGCAATATTCCCGGAGGAGTGATTGTTCCCCACTGGGATTACCTCTCCCCATCCCTGATGATGAGACTGATTCATGCAAGTTGCCAGTTTATCACGCGGACTGATGCCTCCTATGGACCGGTTGCATCCCATGTGCTCAACTGGGGTGAGCAGATGGATCACCCGGCAAATATCAGGTATTATCATGGTGAAGCATGTTACATCCGCCCATTTTCAGTAAAATTTGGAAAGATCAGCGTTCCCGGATACATTCTGCATGATATCAAGAAGGAACAGGCAGATCGCCTCGCGTTCCATAAGAATCTCCAGGGAGTCCGTGATCTGATCCAGGAGACACGGGATTACCCGGGTACTATTCAGGAGTTAGTAGATGAGGCTTCAGGCCCATTCAGACGCTTTTTTGTAATTGCAGAGAATAATGGTTCGTATCAGATCAGGATAGATCAGGACGAGATGAATCTAGCCTTAAAGAAGTTAGGCCGAAGTTGTGTGCTCTATCAGGGTAACTTTACCTGGGAAGACTGTTTTACTCTCGTAGATCTTCGGGGAGAGTTCGAGAAAGAGATGAGCCAGTTTATCTCTGAATTAGAACGAGACTTTAAAGGGTACAGATTAGAACGGATACGAAAAGGAGTCTTCTTTATCTGCTTTCTGGCTATGCTTATAAAATATCTTATCTTAAACAGGATTCAAAAGATCCAGACTCCTGAAATTTCGACCTTTGAATCTCT
>CAZVAS010000018.1:15016-24800 GCA_964625165.1 uncultured Methanospirillum sp.
CCCCAAAGGCGATCTCACTCACTGGACATGATACCTATATCGCTACCTGTGTAAGTGGTGCAGGAGATATCGGATGCGGGACTGGCCTGAGTGCTGCATATGACTGTGTAACAAATGGGGCTTCTGCGCAGGTCTCCCGTCCATACCGCGACTCAAACTAAGTAAGTATTGATACAAAAGTGTGAGACAGTGTTCTGTCTCATTGCCTTCTTTTTTAGGTTACTACCATTTTTCTCCTGAATGATCGGTGAAAGCTCTACCGGAGGTCAATAAATAGAGTCATTAACCCGGTTTTTTATCCTCCTCACCAATCATCATAAATGAGACTGGTTTACTGTATTCCGCCCTCACAATACCGTGTCATCGGGAAAATACCTTCTTTGAACGCTTCTTCACAGAATTTATGCCCGGCCATCAGATCGCTGTATGCATAGTAGTTATTTGCTATGCAATGACCGAGACAGACATTTTTTACCAGACAGTGTGAGCAGATTCCCTTCAGATCTCTCGGAAGGCTGGTCCTGATTGTATTCAGTGCACCGGTCTCCTCCCATATTGTCTTCAGGGAATCAGTTGATACATGACCAAAACAGAGTTCAGAGATACTTGTCCCGATACCACAAAGGGCATATCTTCCGTCTGAGAGGACACCGACAATTGAGAAGATGCCACATCTCCCGCAGTTCCCCTGTGGCCCAAGAATTGATGACAGGCCACTAAATGCCATCGGAAGATTGGTCAAAAGTTCGATCTTCATCTCTTTCTGAAGATCATCTCTGATCCACCGGGCGAGGGATACCTGCTCAGAAACCGGGATAACGCCGTCCTCCTCCCCCATAGTTTCTCCTCGTGATGTGGGGGTGACGAAGTTGTATTTTACTGAACTGGCTCCAAGATCCTGGGCATATTGTGCAAGTTCTGCGATCTCGTGCTGATTGCGCCTGGAAACGGCCATTATCACCTGGGGGTGAACACCAGTTTCAACAAGGTAGCGGACACCCTGGGAGACCCGATCAAATGACCCTTTTACTCCTCTCATCCATTCATGACTCTCCAGGGAACCGTCGATACTGATAGAGATGAATGGCCGTTTGCATGAACGGATCAGATCAGCAAGATGAGGTGTCAAAGCAACCCCGTTCGACTCGATGGAGAGAGTGAGATCATTATCCCGGATATACCGGAGGATATTGATGATATCGGGGTGTATGAAAGGCTCGCCACCCGTCAGTTTAATCCCTGATATTCCCATCTCCTTCCCTTCACGAACAACCTTGGTAAAGAGGTCGAATGGCAGATACATCTGCGACCTGTCTGAGTTTTCAAAGGTCGGAGCAATCCAGCAGTGACGGCATGCCATATTGCAGTCACCGGTGAGGTAAAAATACAGGGTTTTTAACGGAGGTATTGTTTTTTGGACTTCTTTTTTGATTGATTCATGTTGTTCCATACTAGTTTATCCTGGAGAATTGGCAATATTTCACAATTACGAGAGATCAGACGAGATTTGTGTGCGAAAGAGCAGATCTCGGTCAGGACAGGATGAGATCACGACCCATCCATCCCGATTATACGACCACCCTCCTCAAGAAATCTCTTTAAGCATCCATCAGGACTCGGTGCATAGACATCGTCTACCCTGGTGTAACTGCTTGCAGGGCAGTTTCCGGTGCAGGTCATTCTGTACTCACACACCCTGCATTCATCAAATGTTGAGAGTGGAATTTTATATCTGTCCCGGAGCCTGGTAAACTCGGGATGAGACTGCCAGACTTCACGTAACGGGACCTCATTGATCCTGCCAAGCTCAATATGTGAGAGCATCCCGCATGGAACCATCATGCCATCCGGCCTGACAGTCATTTTGCTCCACATGCATCCACACCCTGTGAGAAATCCTCTTCCCGGTAATGCTCTCCCTTCCCGGCGTGCAGACTCCATCTGCTGGTAACTCCTCGCCTGGGAGAGCGGGCCTGCTGTTGATATAATCCGGTTATCATACATCCCGGCAAGAGTCATGAGTTTTTCCATAGCACGACATTGCTCTTCTGCGTTGAGATTTACCTCATCCTCGTGTGAACGTGCCAGGCCGAGATGGCATACACTGTTCGTAGAGATGAAACTCATTCCCATCTCATCGAGAAGAAGTCTGGCAATATTCTCAAGATCATCGATGTTATACGGGTTTACCGTGATCCGTGACGTCACGCTGACCCCTGATGACTGGAGAATTTTTATTCCCCTGATTGCACCCTCAAAAGAACCAGCACCACGGAGGCGATCATGAATTTCAGGTTTTGACCCGTCTATCGAGACCTGAACTGAGTTGCACCTGCCTGTTGAGGCGATGAAATCCGCCAGATCTGGTGTGATCAACGATCCATTCGAGAGGATAGAGAATCGCATCCGGTTTTTTATTACTCCGGTAATCAGTTCTCTCAGATCTGTCCTGATGAATGGCTCACCCCCACCGATGGTGACCTCCATGACAGCACATGTCCCGAGTTCATCAAAGAAGGAAAGCCATTCGTCTGTTGACAGTTCATTCCCGGTGTCAGCCGGGCTTGTCCGGTGAAAACAGTATTTGCAATGAAGATTGCACCGGGAGGTAATATCTATGTCCAGGCTCTTCGGTGTCTTCATCAAACGGCGATTTTCAAGTAAATCTGGAGACATTGTCTCACTTATCTCTTTGCAAATCCGAGATCAACAACCTGGTCCAGAAACGTATTGATATCAGATCCCAGATCATCTGGCAGATCTTTAAACTCTTCTGACAATACCTTCTTGATCCCATCCAGGTCTCTTCTCTCAATCAGGCATTTCCAGATAGTAACTCCGGTGGGAGTCAGTCCAACTGTTGCCCCGGTATCTGGATTATAGAGAAATGCCCAGTCATCGTACTCTTCCCGAAGTGAGATCTGGGGAAGAATTTCAGGTAATGAATCGTTGGTTGACATGATATATCTGGAGTTTTTCCCAACAGATCTGCTGAATATCTTCGGTTAAGGCAATTATTGAAGAATATTATCAAATCTATGGGCTCGTTGCAACTATGTTTATGAAGGAATGGTTAAAGTTCTGACTATGATCTTCTGATCTGTAATCAGCAAAAAAGAAAATCTGGGGAGTCGGGCATCGCTCGATACTCTCCAGTAATCATTGTTTGATCAAAGAACTGGTGGTAACAGGCTAATATTAAGGCATTTCAGGCCACGAAACCCGGACTATCATACCTTAAAAAAAGGATGATGTATGAGTTTATTTCTGGAACTCTTTGATTGGGCTTGGTCCGAGTTCCCGGACTTTGGCGCTGACATCTTCCATAACCTTACCCCATTTTGCACCCTCAGATGCTGAGACGAAGGTCATACGGAATCTCTTGTCGTCAAGACCGATGTTCTTCATCAGGGACTTGATCATGAACATCCTCTTTGCTGCCTTGTAGTTTCCTTCAAGGTAGTGGCAGTCACCGAAGTGGCATCCGGAGACAAGAACTCCGTCTGCACCGTCAACGAAAGCCTTCAGGATGAAGAGCATATCAACACGGCCCGTGCACATGACACGGACACCACGAACATCTGGCGGGTACTGGATACGGGCACCACCAGCAAGGTCTGCTCCGGCATACGAACACCAGTTACAGATGATTGCCTGGATTTTTGGGTTCCACTCGTCAGACATAATTACTCCCCTCCGAGGAGGTAGGCATCAATCTGTGCAACGATCTGCGGGGTTGTGAAGTGCTGCATCTTGATTGCACCACCAGGACAGAAACCACCACAGGTACCGCAGCCTTTACACTTTGCTTCGGTAACCTGCATGACCGTCCGTCCGTCTTTCTCTACCAGATCAAGTGCACTGTACGGGCAGAGCTTAATGCACATACCACAGCCGGCACAGATATCCTGCATACACTGGGCGAAGTATGGTTCAAGCTCCACATGTCCGATGTGGATCGGAATAGATGCTGCTGATGCTGCACCTTCTGCCTGTGCTACTGTGTCTGGAATATCCTTTGGACCCTGACAGACACCTGCAAGGAATACACCTGCAGTAGTAGTTCCACAGGGGTTCAGTTTCGGGTGAGCTTCAAGCATCCAGCCATCTGCAGATGCTGACACACCGAACTTCTTTCTGAGGACATTTGCACCGTCGATTGGCTGGACTGCTGCTGCGAGAACAACGAGGTCACATTCAATGTCAACCGGACGGCCAAGGAGCGTGTCCTCTGCAAAGACATGCAGGTTCTTGGTGTCAGGATCCTCGAGGATGTTTGCAACACGGCCACGGATGAACTTGGCTCCTTCGCTCTGGATACGGTAGTAGAACTCCTCGTATGCCTTACCGAAGGATCTGATGTCCATGTAGAAGATGTATGCCTTGCAGCCCTCGATCTTTTCCATGATCTGGTGGGCGTGCTTGAGCGAGTACATGCAACAGAACCGTGAGCAGTATGCTTTGCTAACGCCACCGGTGTTGTCACGTGACCCTGCACAAAGAACAAATCCGACTGATTTCGGGGTTACTCCGTCGCTTGGGCGGACGAGGTGACCACCGGTCGGGCCTGATGCACAGATAAGCCGTTCGAACTCAAGGGAATGGATAACATTCTCGTGCCGCTTGTATCCCCATTCTCTCTTCTCTTCGATTGGGATGTAGTCGTATCCGGTTGCCAGGATAACAGTTCCGACCTTGTACTTGGGGAACTCGTCGACCATCTCAAGATCGATAGCTTTCTTGGTACCACAAGCCTCAACACACAGACCACACTTGACGCATGAGTCAAAGTCTACGGTGTAGATCAGTGGCACTACCTGAGCGTGGTTGATGTAGATGGCTTTGCGGGGAGCCATGCCGAACTCGAATGCATTTGGCTTGATGACCGGACAGACTGCAGTGCAGTCTCCACAACCATTGCAGCCGCCTCCAACGATACCCTTGGCTGCTGCCTCTACAGGGTTCATGACACCACGGGCCTTCTTGCGGAGGGTTACATCGAAGTTACCGATGTACCCTTCCACATCTTCGACTTCGTGGTAGGAGAGGAGAACGATGTTCGGGTGACGTCCAGCGTCCACCATCTTTGGTGCAAGGATACACTGTGAACAGTCGAGGGTCGGGAAGGTCTTGTCGAGCTGGGACATGCGGCCACCAATGCTCGGAGACTTCTCTACCAGGTAGGTTGTAATGCCTGCACTTGCAAGGTCAAGTGCTGCCTGAATACCACCGACACCACCGCCCACGACCATTGCTGCTTTCTCAACAGGAACTGCCTTTGGAACGAGGTCTTCGAGGTACATTGCCTTGGCAACTGCCATTCTGACCTGGTCTTTTGCCTTTGCAGTTGCCTCATCGTGCATACCATGCATGTGAACCCAGGAGTTCTGCTCACGGATGTTTGCCATCTCGAAGCGGAACATGTTCAGTCCACCTTCCTTGGTTGCAATCCTAAAGGTTGGTTCGTGAAGACGGGGTGAGCATGCTGCTACCACAATACCAGTAAGGCCGTACTTCTCAATTGCCTCCTTAATCATTGTCTGACCAGGAGTGGAGCACATATACTGGTACTCGGCTGCGTAGGCGACATTAGGAAGTGTCTTAGCGTATTCTGCTACATCCTTGACATCAAGGGAACCTGCAATGTTGGTTCCACAGTGACAGACAAAGACACCGATTTTTGGTTCTGTATTTTCTGCCATGTCATTGCCTCCTTACAGCACCTTCTCCAGGAATGGAGCACAGTCGATTGCGTGCAGATCAAGTGCAAGGTCCTGTGGGCTCATACCCTGTGCAAGTCCGAGCAGTTCATTGAAGTGCAGAACTGGAATGTTGTACACATCGCCGAACTTCTCTTTGATCTCGATCTGACCACGGTCAAACTGGAGCTGACAGAATGGACAGAGTTCTGTGATTGCGTCTGCACCGACCTCGGAGATGTTGATCAGCTTCTCGTTGGTGATGTCGAGTGCATGGACGATATCGTATCCACGGACACCGCCACCAGCACCACAGCACTGCATCTTATTGCGGTACTGAACCGGCTCTGCACCTACTGCTGCTACAAGTTCTTCGAACCACATTGGGTTTTCGGTGTCACCAAAGTGACGATCCTTCTGTGGCTTCATGAGGTGGCAGCCGTAGTGGCAGGCGACCTTGGCTCCGGTCATCGGTGTTGTGACTGAGTCACGAATCTTCTGGACACCACAGACCTTGGGGTCGTAGTAGAGCTCGGCAAGGTGGAACACATCGATGGTTCCCTTGTATTCCATGTCGATCTCTTTCAGAACCTCGTTGACCTTGTTTCTGAGTTCCTCATCGTGCTTGAGGATGTGGTTGACTTCCCAGATGGACTTGTAACATCCGTTGCAAACGAGTGCAATGTCCTTCTTCATCTGCTCGGCAAGGACAAGGTTCCTGGCTGCCATGGCGTACCAGACAGTCATATCGATGGAACCGAATGCACCTGGTGCCGGGCAGCAGCTGGCTCCCTCAAGGGGCAGAAGTTTGATGCCGACCTTTTCACTGGTCTTTATTGCGGATGCTTCACAGCCGGGGTACCGGTTTGGTGCAATACATCCAAGGAACAAAGCGTATTCGTGCACGTTTAGTCCCCCTTGAGGATACGGTCAGCGTTCTCTTTCAGTCCGTAGTGGTCCAGGATCTTCTGGATACCCTTGATATATTCGGGGTACATGTGGGTTGTTGGTGGGTCAGCGGTCAGGCCAAGCCTCTTTCTGGCTGCCCGGTTGACATCGTTATTCGGAACACCGTGACCGGAGTTGTAGATCAACTGAACGGTCTGGAGGAAGTTGCGTGGAACAATGTCCTTCTTGAATGCAAGATTCCGCATTGCCATGATGACATCGGTTGGGGCAATGTCACGTGGGCACCGGTCAGTGCATGAGTAACAGGTGGTGCAGAGCCAGAGATCCGGGTCCATTAATGCTTCGTTCTCAAGCCCGAGCACGTTCCGGCGCATGAACAGGCGAATCCTGTATGTGCTGCGGGGTGCAGATGGACATGACCCGGTACAGGTACCGCACTGGTAACACATGTTAGCGATGGTGCGGCTTGTTTTTAGAACGTCCTTTGTGAACTCAGGGTTTGACTGACTGTTATGATATCGTGTGTCAGCAAGCTTCTTGTTCAGTTCAGGGTTGTCGTAACTTTTTGCAGCCATATCTATCCTCTTTTACTGGCCGACCGCCTTCAGTTCGACCGAGCCTGCACCAGATGCCTTCTCCCGGACCATGGAGGTTCTGGCAGTGCAGAGTTTGGCCTTGATCTTCTTGAACAGGTCAGTTTCCTTGCCCTTGATCTTGACTGAGTCACGTCTGAGGTAGATGATATCCTCACCTGGACAGGCGTTTACACAGGCACCACAGAGGATACAGAAGTCCTTGTTAACTGCGATGTTTGCCTCGATCTTACCGTGCATCTCCTTTGCAGGAAGCGGGGTAGGCATATAAATAGCGTTTGCAGGGCAGACATCGACACAGGTTGAGCAGCCACCTGGACACTTTTCGGGATGGAAGGTGATCTCTCCCTCAAAGATCTTGTTGACGCTGATGGCCTCGGTCGGGCAGTTGATGGCACACCAGCGGCAGGTGCAGCAGTCTTCATCGATGATGCTGACCTTTCCGAGGTTTACCTTGCCTGACATCTCACGGGTGACTTTGATGGCATCGCTAGGACATGCTTCTGCACAGACATTACATCCGTCACAGTAGTCACTGTCCCAGAGAACCTGGCCTTCAACCTTTCCAACTTCAGGAGTGTAGGGTTTGTGCTCAACGGTTATTGCCTGACAGAGGTTACCACAGATACCACACTTGGTGCACTTGTCATTGTCGACCTGGAAATCAATCTTTAAATTGACTCCCTGACCCTTTGCAAGACCTTCACAGTCCTGACCCTCAAAGAGTGGGACATCGCGGTCGATTGCATCACGTGGGCAGACATCCTGGCAGATGTTGCAGCGGACACACTTCTCATCATCGATGGATGTGCCCTTATCATAGGTTGGGAATCCCTCTTTCTCAAGAATTGGGAGCCGCTCTTCTCCATTGATCTTCAGGGAGAGCGATGTGAAGGGGCACATGATGACACAGACACCACAGTATGAGCATTTTGTCTCATCAATGTGGACGCTTGCTGCATCACAGACCAGACCACGCTGGACTCCTCCAACAGCTCCAACAGCAATAGCTTCTTCAGGACAAACTTCACGACAGATTCCGCAACCTGTGCAGATATCATTGTCGAGGATGAGGTTGTTGACCTGTTGAAGAAGCCGCTGCTCCATGATAACCCGGGAGCCATCATAGGACTTCGAGTACTTCGGAAACAGTGTTGACATTAAGATACCTCGTAAGTGTTCACGATTTCGGTTCTGATTTTAATATACCCTGGACTGCCTCAGGCGAATGCCTTCTCCGGCGGAAGTCCCGACAGCTGAATCACATCGTACGGGCATGCATCAACGCAAATCCCACATCCGGCGCAGAGTTCGTGATTTATATCAAGAATCACTGCATCACCGTTAACGACCTTATAAATCTTATCGGTCGTAGCAGGATTGACGGTGCTTAATTCCAGCGCATTGACCGGGCATGCCACCACACAATTGTTACAGCCGGTACATCGCTCCATGTTCACATGTACTGCAAATGCCATATCTTACGCACCAGCCTGATCGATTGAAAATCGACTGCACAAAGGTTGTAGGAAAATATAGATAAATGTATTGAATTAAATCGCGTTTTCCGCCGATTATTTGGAGCGAATGTCAATTGATATTTTTTGATCCACTAGGTGAAACAATCAATATTATTTACACACTTGAATGTATCTATCATGATCGTTCATTATCTTTTATCTTTTCACACTAAGAAAAAAATTTGCAAATTGCAGTTTAATTTTAATTTTAACCTAGATTCTCACTGTTAATTCGTGCGCAAGGTATATTTCTCTCTAAAAATTGAATATTTGGTGAAATTTGGCGAATCTGGATGTTTGCTGCCTGAATTATAGTAATTTGAAAATTTGCTATTTCAAATAAGTGAGAATGTGGGCGTTTTTTCCTTATGCGTGGAATTATTGCCTTTGAATTAAAATTCAGGCGGTAAATATTCCCTCATTTGTGTTGAATTTCATGCGCCCGGATCTGAATTGACCTTGCGTGCCGCATCAGGATCTTCAGTGTCTGCAGATATTCTGCTTAAATAGAAAGTTCACGGAAGAATCACCCACTTGTAATCACCACCAAAACCACCCGGGTGATATATATAATTATTTCGAGTCTTCCCAGATCCGGATGATATCGTTATCGTACCTCATGCCAGAAATCTGTCAGCATAATGTACCGAATATCACTCAATGATGATTCCGAACTAAATCATTCTCGGTAATATTGTCATGAGATCAGTGGCGGGTCTCTCTGAAGAGATTATTCGTACGTGGTGACCAGACATTCATGGTATTGAATGTGGATTGTTCGTACATTTTAGTACAATCGTGGTTTGCCAACCTGTTCATTCTCTTGTGAATAAAAATGAATCAACTTGAATTCTCTTTTATACTATCAGACATAATCTCCTCTCATGACTCATGACCCATGGCGTGAATATCTTGTCCTCTTGATTGCATTTGCAGGGATTTTTCTTATCCCAGGAGTCCTGGCAGATGATACATCCTCCATCCTGCCAGCAGAACACCAGGAGAACCTGACGTTTTATACCGAACAACTACCTCCTTATAATTACCTCGAAAATGGGACTGT
>CAZVAS010000019.1:0-3841 GCA_964625165.1 uncultured Methanospirillum sp.
GTCGGTTCCAAAGCCTATAATGACCGGGAAGTTTCAGTTGGCAAACCAGAAGGATGAACTTCTGCTACTGGAACATGGGTCCCTCATCCAGAACCTTACATGGTCGGGTTCCTTTAAGCCCCGGAAAGGGCAGGTTCATGTCCTAGGTCCAAATGGGGTGTGGGACAGTCGGGTCTTCATATCAGGAGCAAGCAGGTTCAAACCTGAAACCTTCACCCAGGTTCAGGGCATTGCTTTTGTATCTCCTGACTGCGGTCGTGCTGTATTTGAACAGGCTATCTCTTCTGCAGGGCACGAAATTCTGGTAAATGTCTACGAATTTACTGATCAGGGACTGGCTGATCTCCTCTGTCAGGCTGCCACACGCGGGGTAAAGGTTACTGTATTGCTGGAGGGTGGTCCGGTTGGCGGTGTGAGCCCTGAAGAATACTCCGTCATCGCAAAACTTCAAAAAGCAGGCATCACGGTAAAGGCTATGACCGGATCAGGGGAGGATCATGCTCCATACCGGTATGATCATGCAAAATACTTGGTCATCGATGGGAACGATCTCCTTCTCACAACCGAGAACTTCAAGGATCATTCATTCCCCAGATCTGGTCTTGCTGGTAACCGTGGGTGGGGTGTTCTAATCTCTTCCCCTGATCTCTGTTCATACTATTCAAAGGTGTTTTACTCTGATCTCAACGGGCCGGGAGTGACCGGTATCGAGGGGCACCCTTCAGAAACCACTCCCTATTCTGCAGAGTCATATACTCCCGTGTTCACACCTCTCCGGTTCACTGCCTCTTCAATAACTCCTGTACTTGCCCCAGATACAAGTGATCTCATCCTTTCACTCATCAATGAAACCAGTACCCGGTTATTGATAGAAGAGGCCTACATCAAGCACTGGTCGCATGGAAAGCGGAACCCCTACCTAGAGTCAGCAATCAACGCTGCCAGGCGGGGAGTAAACGTCAGGATTCTCCTTGATTCATATTATTACAACACTGAAGAGGAGAACGATAATGATGAGATCGCAGCCGAGATCACTGCTCTTGCCAGCCGTGAACATATCCCGATTGAGGCAAGACTTCTGGATCTATCAGGGTCAGGACTGCTCAAACTTCATGCCAAAGGGCTGGTAGCCGATGATTCTGTGTTGATATCAAGCATCAACTGGAATGAAAACTCGCCTGTCTTCAACAGGGAGGCAGGTCTTATCATCAGGGATAGCAGTGTTGCCGGGTATTTTGCATCCGTGTTTGAACAGGACTGGAGCGTGTATAAAAACCAGAAACAACCTGCTGATTCGGGTCCGGATATGATGAAAATCGGTCTTGCCTGTATGATCATCTGTATGTTGGGGTCACTATACTGGTGGCGTCATCGGCGGTAAAAAAAGTTCAGAGATATTCACTCAGGAATACAAAGATCAGATAATAGAGGGCTACCCCCAGCATCAAAACTCCTGCCAGCCGGTTGATGATACCATGGTAGGTTGTCAGGAATAATACTGCCCGTCTGTTTGCATCGATTGAGAAGGCTGAAAGGACCAGGAGCGGTGTTGCCATGCCTATCCCGAATATGACAAAGTTGACGAAGTTTGCAAGAAAATCAACGGTTGTCGTGGAGAGGGCAAAGAGCATGATGATCGAGGCAGGGTTGCAGGGAAGTGCCACAAGACCGAAGAAGGCCCCAAACAGAAAAGCCGTGATCCAGGGTGTTTTTGCTTCAGGGGTCTGAACGGTCGGGAATATCCTGCCGATGTCAACGCCCAGTATCATGCCGATACTCATAATTGCCAGGATCAGATACACAACCGGGCCGAGGTATCCGATCACAAGACTAGTCGAAGCCTGCAGAACTGAAACAAAAATCACCCCGAATGCGAGCATCGCACCGATCACACCTGCTGTGACAGTCAGGCCAAGCAGTAGGGTGGAGGCTCTTTTTCTCTGGGCAGTTCTTCCTGCCAGAAATGCGAGGTACCCCGGATATAAGGGGAGCACACACATCGCTCCGAGGGGAGTATACAGACCTGCAAGAAATGAGAGTATCCAGGTATCAGGACTGAAATCCATGGTTATGCGCAGACCTGGGAGAGAGCGCTCTTCAGGGTCTGTGTTCTGAACAATCCTGATCCGATATGGTTCACAGTCCTACTGCAGACAATAACAGTCTGCGGAAGTTCAAGAGCAAAACTGGTTCCAAATGTTCCGACCAGACCCCGGGTCAGCTCTTTAGGTGAGGTAGCGAAGTGCCCGGTATACTTCTCCTTCTCGATATGCTGTTTTACCATGTTCTGATTCTCATTTGGATCGAGATCAATTCCAACGATGGTAAACGAATCTGGCGATGCAGCCAGCATACTCTCACTCTCTTTGAGTTGCATCGAGCAGGCAGGACACCAGACCGCAAAGGTATGAAGGAGGACCGGCTTCCCCTGCTTTGCGAGTTGATCAATGGTGAACTGCTCTCCGGTTACTGCATCTGTCATCGGTATTTTTGTCCAGCCTAGGCCGGAGTCACTTGGATCAACAGCAGTGACATCAGGATTGGTAACCTCCTTGCTCACCTCTTTTGGCTGTTCTGATGCGGCTGCTCCGGTCATCAGAATGAGTAAGAGGCAGAGCCCGGTTATCAGAACTCTCTGATATCGGATTCTATGCATGTACAAGCATCTGTAATGATACGGTATAAACTTCCCCGGGTCATGCATATCGATAATCCTATACACACTGGGTTACCACCACTCGGTAATGATTGAAAGGCAGGAGAGGACTGCCCTGTTGATCCTCCTGGTTGTACTCATATCCTGCAGTATCTTCGCATGGGTTGGTGAGGGGGTAGGAAAGAGCCCGTTCGCCCGAAATTATTCCTTCCAGTCCCAGGAAGGAGAACTTGTCTCGTTTCAGGGGATTGTACAGAAGGTAACTCCGACTACCGCCGGTGAAAATCTGATCCTAGATATGGGAGTTGTCACGATCTTTATCCCTACTCCTGCTGCCGGTAAAGTTGAGATCTCCCAGGGTGATCTCATTGGGGTATACGGAACTGTCCAGATCTGGAAAGGAAAGCGGGAGATACTTGTCAAAGATCCTGGAGATCTTACTGTTCTTGCTGGATCTCCAGGGAAAAATCTGCGTTCCTGACAGTATGAGTGAGCATTCCAAGGCTGATCCGATCAGCCCCGACTGCTGCATACTCATCGATAGTGTCTGGACTGATGCCCCCTGAAAGTTCTATCAGGACTTTTTCACGCAGTCCGCTTGTTTTCAGGAGGTCCAGAACTGTAGTGATCTGCCCGGGTGTCATATTGTCGAGCAGGATGATGTCTGCACCTGCCCGGGCTGCTTCCATAGCCTCTTCAGCAGATTCTGCCTCGGCTTCAATGACATGGTAGGCTCCTGCTCTCCTGGCACGTCTGACCGCTTCTCCAATTGGCACAAGCATGCGGTGTGTATCTTTTATCAGAACCGCGTCAGAGAGTGAAAACCGGTGAGGATCTGCACCTCCTATCATTGCTGCCTTCTTATCAGGCAGCCTGAGGCCTGGTGCAGTTTTGCGGGTTGCCGCAATCCGGCAGTCAGGATTTATAGAACTCACTCTCTCCTGAATTCTTCTTGCCTGAGTTGCAATCCCGCTCATCCTTCCAATCAGATTCAGAGCGGTACGTTCAACCAGAAGGATGGCATGAGCATCACCATGGAGGAAAAGAATGGAGGTGCCTGCTTTGATCCGGTCTCCGTCCAGATTTTGGGAAGAGGTCTGAACTCCATAGTGCTCAAAGAGACGAGATATATCAGAGAGGCCCGCGAGAATCAGGTCTTCTTTTGCGATGATCTCTGCGTTGCAG
>CAZVAS010000019.1:3941-6627 GCA_964625165.1 uncultured Methanospirillum sp.
ATCAGAGAGGCCCGCGAGAATCAGGTCTTCTTTTGCGATGATCTCTGCGTTGCAGGTATGCTTGTCAAGAACATACTCAGAGGTGATATCACCGAACGGGGCATCTTCCTCGACGAATCTGATGAGATGGTCAAGCGGGATATCGGGGTATTTCATGATGATGCTTCCAGCATGCGATCAAGCGATCTCCGTGCAGATTCAGATGAATCCTGGTCAAGTGTGATCTCACCCTGAAGACTCTCAAGACAACGGATGATATCCCTGATAGTCGTCTTTCTCATATCCTTACAGACTGCACCCTGAACTGAGTGGAATTCTTTGTGTGGAAAGAGTGATCGAAGCCGCATCACCATTCCCTCTTCGGTAAAGATATGCCACACCTGCTCATTATGTTCCGTTATGATCCTGATCATTTTCCCGGTAGATGCAACAATGTCAGCATGATGCCTGACTATCTCCGGACATTCTGGGTGAGCGAGTATAGTGCCCCCAATCAGTCGTGCATTTCTGATGTCTTCAATGCTAAATTGCTGGTGAACATAGCAGTGACCATCTGGAGGTATGGTGATGATCTCTTTTTCAGGCACCAGCTCCCTGACATAACCCGCTAGATTAGCATCAGGACCAAAGATGATCTGTGAGTGAGGAAGAGATCTGACAATAGCCACAGCATTTCCTGATGTACAGACGATATCTGCTACAGATTTGCATGCCGCAGAACTGTTAACATACACAACCACTGCTGCGTCCGGATACTTTTTCCTCGATTCCCTGATGATTTCAGGTGTGAGGAAGTCAGCAAGAGGACACCCAGCATCAGGAATCGGTATAAAAACCCGCTTCTCTGGATTGAGGAGTTTTGCGGTTTCAGCCATAAATCTGACCCCGCAAACGATCAATACATCAGCATCTGTGTCCCTGGCTGCCAGAGATAGTTCCAGACTGTCTCCGATGACATCGGCAACAGCATGAACTTCCGGAATCTGGTAGTTGTGTGCAAGGATCTTTGCGTTTAGATCACGCTTGAGTTGGTTGATCTTTTGGATGTCCTGATCTACCTTCGGACTCATGCCCCTATCACCAGAGGGCTGTCGATATTTTTCAGGAGGGAGAGCACTGAGAGGGCAGCAAGGTAACTTGTTGCCGGGTTGTCTGGCGAGGGAAGATTTGTGATCTTTGAATACATCTCTCCAAACTCACCTTTTACAAATATTTCGTGGATGTTTTTGTCAACAGCAGGATCTGCCCATAATTCAACCTGGACCTCATGGGAACTGGCAAGAGCGATGGCCACCGAGACGTTGATATTTTTTGGGAACTGTTTGACGCAATCCTTTGCCTTTCCCTTGAATGCAAGTGTCCGTGTACTGACATCCATCTTCAGACTCTGCGGGCTTTTGGTGGTTCTAAGAAGGATACTTTCGATATGGCTGATCTGGCCTACTTTAAGATTATCAAGGCCCATGATGGCACCGCTTGGTATATGAATACGTCTTCGGTTTTGCCTTGCCACCGATATGAGGTCTTCTCTGAATGCATTGTCTGCAAGAGCCCCTACACTTAAAATCAGAACGTCTTTACCTCGTTCGATTATCTTGAGTGCATATGCCCGGACTGCTACGATAGAGGCTGCTTCAACACAGATATCAAAATCAGCAGCGATAAATTCATCAAAATCAGAGTATGGCTTTGAGCCTGTCAATTCTGCAAGGCTCACTGCGTGTTCAGGCATCTGGTCAAAGACTGCAACGACCTGAAAACCCTCCTGATGGGTAGCGATGATCTTTCCCACATTGCCACAACCCAGGAGCCCAATTCTGACCATTTCCTACATGTTTGCAGGACAAAATTAAACAACTTTGCACGGTATGTTTGGGGCAATCGCTGTCCCTATCTGCCTGAAGGCCGTATTATTTAGACAATGGGTGATGATTCCAAAAGCCCTTTCTACCCATCATGGGTTCAGGCTCTCTCCGAAAAGAGGATCTGCATCCTGACTTTTGGATGCACCTACAATGAAGGCGATTCTGATCGGCTGAAGAATATTCTTATTCGTGTGGGCTCTGTGTTCACGCAGGACCCACAGGATGCGGATGTTGTGATTCTCAATACCTGTATTGTTATTGAGAAGACCGAACGGAAGATGATAAGGCTGATGCGGGAACTGGAGGGAAAGGAGATCTGGATCTCAGGTTGCCTTCCTGCTGCACGTCCAGCAGTTCTTGATGAGTTCCCTGCCGTCCGAGTGCTATCCCCGGAGAGCATCCATGCAATGGATCTGGATCCCTGTATGACTTCTTGTGGTCCTGTTGCCGTTGTTCAGATCGGTTCCGGATGCCTTGGCCACTGCACGTACTGCATTACGAGACTTGCAAGAGGGAGTATCAGGAGTATCCCGCAGGATGAGATACTCTCACAGATACGTTCAGCAGTCCTTGGGGGGGCAGTGGAAATCCGCCTTACCGGACAGGATCTGAGTGCATATGGGTATGATCTGGGTGAACCTGCTCTTCCGGCTCTTCTACGTGAAATTGGGAAGATTTCCGGAAACTTCTATGTCAGACTTGGGATGATGAACCCGGCGACACTCCTTCCTATTATTCACGATGTTGCTGATGCGCTGGATACCCCCCATATCTTCTCATTTGTTCATCTCCCTGTTCAATCTGGATCTGATCTGGTGTTG
>CAZVAS010000019.1:6727-24597 GCA_964625165.1 uncultured Methanospirillum sp.
CCTGACCGCATCAGGAAGGACCGATCACGGGAACTGGTTCGTATCGGATACTCGATCCTGAAAGAGAAGAAGCAGGCGCTGGTGGGAAGGTCAGAAGAGGTAATAATCACAGAAAAACTCAAACCCGGCACCGTGATGGGAAGAACCAGATCGTATACCGGGGTTGTTATCGGTGAAGATCTCCCGGTAGGTGGTGACTATCTGGTGGAGTTCACTGATGAACGAACACATTACCTGCTTGGAAGGGTTGTGAGATCACTCCCCTGAATCCAGAAACGAGGGTGAAGTCAGTGGGGTTTTTCTCTCACCCGGGAGACGGTACCTGTATCTGGTGAATACATGGAAGATGCCATACTCAATGGGTATAACCGCCTTATCGATCTCATTCAGACAACAGATACTGGGATAGATCAGCGAAGCGATGTGATCCGCGCACAGGAGGATGAACTTGTTGGAAAAATGGGTGCAATTACCGCACCTGTCATTCACACAATGGGAATAACCATCCTTGAAAAAGGAAAAAAGGACAATCAGGGGGAGATATACGATGCGAAGCATTACCCCTCAAGGGTATTTGTCCTTGGAAAAAGTGCAGATCCTGCCCCTTATCGCCCGGATAATATGTCCCGGCAGGTTATCGATCAGTTCTGTCTTCTCAGCGAGGATGGGAAATTTTACGAGGTCATGTACAGTGCAGATGAACTTGTAGTGGATTCGTACATGGGTGAACTGACTCCGCGCCAGTTGATCGATCTTTACGGATACGATGCGGTGTTTATGCTGTATAAAGGGATGAAGCAGTATCTTGAAGGGCAGGAGAACCTCCTTAACGCCCTTGAACTGACTCTCCAGTTTCTGGTAAATTCTGCCTGATCAACAGGGTCTATTTTTCTTTCCAGTTGAAGAGAGGGAAAAGTGGTCTGACTGGATCTGTCTCATCTTCATATCCTGACAACCTGAAGATCCGTTCGGTTCGTGATCCATCTTTTCTCTCCCATGATACTGCTGCTTTTGCATTGCGCACCATTGCTGGAAGACGGTACCGGTGAACAGAGTCAGGGTCCAGATCCCCGATCTCATATCTGATATCATCAGGAATTATTCGTACCTGTGTTGATTTTGCAGGTGCAGTTCCAATATTTTCGATAATTACCGTTTCTGCATCCTCAAATAATGAGGCCGAGATCTCCGGGTGCGCAGACCTTGCTGCATCCTCGGATATAGCCATCGCAAGAAGTATTGTGAAGAGGATTATTGCCACAATACCTGCAGCAGCCTTTTCGAAGAAAAAACCAACAAGCAGAGTGATAATGATTCCAAGAATGGCGGTAAGAAGAATTTTCTTATTCATATACTCTGTTTGGTTCCAGAGTTTTAAAATAAAAGAGTGGGCCCGGTGCGATTCGAACGCACGACCTCCCGGTTATCAGCCGGGTGCACCACCTGTCTATGCTACGGGCCCCAGAGGCTCTAATTAGGTGGATGCTATGAGGTATTAAATCTTGTGAAATTGTGATGGCCGCTCATCCCGACATATGCATGGTTCATATCAGGATGAGAAATCAAATTCAATATCTGAATATCTGGAACTGAACTGACATGGTTGTGAAATATCTCCTTGGGAATGAGGCAATTGCCCATGGCTGCCTTGAAGCAGCGCTTGATACTGCATTTGGATATCCGGGCACCCCATCATCTGAAGTCATTGATACACTCAGGGCATGGCCTGATCGCCAGTCGTATGTTGAGTGGTCAGTAAATGAGAAAGTGGCATATGAAGAGGCATTGGCCTCATCCTGGTGTGGATTGAGGTCAATTGTTACCATGAAACATGTCGGTCTGAACGTTGCTGCAGATCCCCTGATGACCTCTGCGTACACGGGGGTGAAAGGAGGTTTTGTCGTGCTTTCTGCTGATGATCCGTTTGCACACTCATCACAGAATGAACAGGACAGCCGCTGTTACGCTGCCTTTGCACGGATTCCCTGTCTGGATCCAAGTTCAGTCCAGGAAGCACATGACATGGTCAGAGATGCATTCTCCCTCTCTGAAGAGTTTCTGTTACCTGTTCTCTTCAGGCCAACCACGCGCATATGTCACTCGAAGAGTGACGTGAGCCTTGGAGAGGTTGCGGCATCAGACCGACAGGCATCTTTTGAAAAAGATCCACGGCAGTATGTTGTCATTCCGGCACATACACGAATTCTTCATAAGCGGCTCAATGAAAAACAGCCATCTCTCAAAAAAAGGCTTGTTGAGTCAGGGTATAATTGGTGTACTATCAAGGGAAAGACCGGCGTGATAACCGGAGGAATCGCAGCATCGTATGTTCGTGAGGTAGTTGGAAATTCAGTCTCGATTGCCCAGATTGGTGCATATCCTATCGATGAAGAGTGGCTCTCTGATTTTATCCAAAAACACGAGCGAATCCTCGTTGTTGAGGAACTGGCCCCGGTGATCGAGGAGGTAGCAAGACAAGTGGCAGGGCTGGTTCCGATACTGGGTAAGAAGACCGGACATGTTCCTTATGAGGGAGAACTCTCCCCCGAGAGGGTAGCCCAATATCTTCAGGCAGCAGATATCCAGGTGAAGATAGAATTTCCTGCTATACCTGCGCCTGCAGGCCTGCCTGTCAGACCTCCTATCCTGTGTGCCGGATGTATGCATCGCACTGCAATGTACGCAATGAGAAAAGTCTTCCGTGACGGAATTTTTCCAAGTGATATCGGATGTTACACGCTCGGGCTTCAACTGGGTGTTGTCGACACCACTATCTGTATGGGTGCTTCGATCACGGTAGCGTCAGGGATGGCACAGGCCGGTGAGAAACATGATATTGTCTGCACTATTGGTGACTCTACCTTCCTCCACACCGGTATTCAGGGTCTTTTGAACGCAGTATACAATAATGCGAATATCACGGTGGTGATTCTCGATAATCGCATCACCGCGATGACCGGACATCAGCCAAACCCAACCACGGGAGTTACGGCTGGTGGAGTTGAGCGCCCGGCAGTCTCCCTTGAAATGCTCTGCAGATCATGTGGTGTGTCCTTTGTTGAGACAGTAAGCCCTTCCGACCTTGTCCAGTTTACCGGTGTTCTCAAGGAAGCAAAATCCCGCCCTGGTGTGAAGGTGATCATCGCCAAACAACCTTGTGTTATCACCGAGCGCAGGGCAAAGGTCAACCGTGGGAAGTTCATGGTCGATCCGAATGGATGCATCGGATGCAAGGCATGTATCAAATTCGGATGTCCCGCGATTGAACTTCACAATGGCCTTGCAAAGATTACCGATCTCTGTTCCGGGTGTGGAGTATGTGCCCAATTATGCCCTGTATCTGCAATATCCCTGGAGGTAAAAGAATGAGTTTTGATGTACTCATTGTCGGAATCGGTGGTCAGGGTACCATTCTGACCTCAAACATCCTAGGAGAGGCATGTGTTATTGAAGGTGTGCCGGTTCGTGGTGCTGAAACACATGGAATGGCACAACGTGGTGGTTCTGTTGAGAGTCAGATTCGGATCGGACAGGAGTATGGACCTCTGATTGCTCCAGGCACTGTAGATCTTATCGTCTCCTTTGATCTCATGGAAGCAGCACGGTACTGCCATTACCTCAAGGAAGGGGGCCAGATTTTTACCAGCCGTGAGTACGTGGTTCCCACATCAGTCTTTATGCAGGATTTTCCTGCACCTGATGAGCATATGCTCAAGGGTTTACTCGGAGATCGCTCTGTGTTTGTGATTGATGCAAGAAAACTGGCTGAAGAGGCTGGAAGCGTTCTGACTCAGAACATTGTTCTTCTTGGTGCAGCTTCCAGATGCCTTCCATTAAAGGAACAGTCTCTCCGTGACGCTGTAAGCAGGATTGTTCCAAAGAAGACTGTTGAGTTGAACCTCAAGGCATTTGATCTCGGTAAGGCTGCTGGTTCAACCAATTAGAACTACAACCACCGGACCTGTTATTTTTTACAACATTTCTGCGAGGATGTATGACTGATCAAACCTATCTAAAATGCGTTGAATTTATGAATCGCCGGGATGTGTCCTGGATATTCTGTATCTGCTGTGCCCTTTTTGTCATTGGCATGGGCCTTACCTTCCAGGCTCCCTGGGTTGACTGGGATGCATCTGATTACATCAATGTCGCTGAAAATATCGTGCATGGAAAAGGAGTTGTCAGCGGATGGGAGTCAGATAATATCCATGCGTTCTGGCCTTTGACAGTATGGCCTCCGTTTTATCCTATTCTTATTGCCTTCCTGATGGAGATGGGGTTTTCATCAGTGAGTGCAGCGATGTGGATACCGATCTTGTCACTTGCCGGAATTGTTGTGGTCTCCTTTTTTTTCGGCAGGGATCTTGACTCTCCACTCACCGGTTATGCGTGGGCTCTTTGTTGTCTCAGCATGAGTTCATTTTGGGAGTTGAGCAGATGGGCCCTGACGGAAATGCCCTATATTTTCTTTTCTTTTCTGGGATTGTATCTCCTGATGTACTATTTGAATTCCCGTTTATATTGGGCTCTTTTGTTGTCTGCTCTCTGCTGTGGGGCAGGGGCAGTAACTCGGTATATGGGTGTCACCCTGATCATGACTGGGGCACTGATTCTGGTGCTTCAATCCTGGAAGAGATCAAAAAACCGCATCAAAGAGATTCTAGCATTCGGTGTAATCTCATCGATTCCTGTTCTCATTATCTTTCTTCGAAATATTATCTACAAAGGACACTTCAGCGGTGCAGATCGTGGATCAGGATCGGGGACTTTTTCAGGAATCACAACCGACATCGCACGGGTCTTGATAACTGATCTGAATCCTTTTAAATCACTGTCTGGTTTGGCATCATCATTGGGAACAGAAGTGATTTTAGGCTTCTTGATTCTTGTTGTAGTTATTCTTCTGTGTGGCATCTATATTTCTGATAAGGTGAATTTAAGGGCAATTCTCAAAAAATATCTCTTCAATAAGCGCATCATCGTCGCATATGTGCTTATTTATGTGCTTTCTCTTCTGGTGTTGGAGATTGGGATGGGTGACATCGCTACTGTGCAGACCCGTTATCTCCTGCCAGTATATCCGTTTCTGATTTTTTTAGCACTATCATTCATGCGTGGTGCATGTGCCCGAATTATTGTGCCTCCCTGGAGGGTTGTGTGCATTGGTATCAGTATCATACTGGTTGTATGTTTCATCACCACTCAGGCAATTGGTTCAATTCCAAGTATTTCAGATAAAGGGGGAAAAAGTTACACTGATCCTCTCTGGTACGATGAACCTGTTGAAGAGTATCAGTGGGTGATGCAGAATATTCCTCGTGGTGCAGAGATCTTTAGTAACAATCCCAGGGCTATGCAACTACATATGTCCAGATTGGTATTACCATTCCCTGATCGTGGTAATGCCGCGTATGCTCAAAAATTGCTTACCAAAATTAATCCCGGACAGATGTTCGTCTCTCTAAATGGGAAAAAGAGTAATGATCAATACATGAATGCAGAAGAATTCTTTTCCTACAACAAGAATTTTACATCTCCCGCTGTGTTCAAGCCAGTATTTTCTACTAGGGATGCTGAAGTCTATCAGGTTGTCAGTCCTGCATCCTGATCTTTTTTGGTGCATGACATGAGGGTATCTGCACCATTGACCCAAAATCTATATACCAATGAGGGTGATTAGTATGATCATGTCTCAGAACACTTTCGAGGCAGGGAACGCCGGTGTTGTACACTCGGCAGGTCGCTTTCTCCAGCGATAAGAATTCTACTGCAAAGAAGATCTCTGTTTTCGACACAACTCTCCGTGATGGGGAACAAACTCCGGGCGTATCTTTTACCACTGCTGACAAGATCGAGATAGCAAGACAACTGTCTGATATCGGTGTCAGCGTTATCGAAGCCGGATTTCCTGCATCATCCCAGGAGGAATATGCAACGGTCAAATCCATTGTTGCCGAAGGTCTTGATGCTACGATATGTGGGCTGGCTAGATCAGTAAAAGGCGATATAGATCGATGCATCGATGCTGGTGTTGATATGGTGCATGTGTTCATCCCCACTTCTGAAGTGCAGCGGACTCACACCATTAGAAAGACCCACCAGGAGGTTGTTTCGATAACGGGAGAGATCGTTAGATATGCCCGTGATCATGCTGATCAAGTCCTATTTTCAGCCATGGATGCAACCCGCACTGATCTTCCTGAATTGATGGAAGTTTTCAAGACTGCGGTTGATGCAGGTGCTACTGCAATCAATGTACCTGACACGGTAGGAGTTGCGACACCAACATCAATGAAGGCTCTCATCTCAGCGTTGAGAAAGGAGATATCCTGCACAATCGATGTTCATTGTCATAATGACTTTGGGATGGCTACTGCTAACACCATATCTGCGGTGGAAGCTGGTGCTGACCAGGTACAGGTGACTGTGAATGGGATTGGTGAGAGGGCCGGAAATGCGGATCTCGCATGCACCACAATGATCATTGAGTCGATCTTTGGCTACACGACAGGGATTAAGACCGAAAGGCTTGTGGAAACATCCCGGATGATCTCGAGATTTTCAGGTCTGATGGTGCCTCCAAACTGGCCTGTGACCGGTGATTATGCCTTCTCCCATGAGAGTGGGATTCATGCACAGGGAGTACTGGAACATGCCAGTACCTTCGAGCCAGGGATAATGACCCCCGAAATGGTTGGGCATCGCCGCAGGCTAAAACTTGGAAAGCACGTCGGTAGGCATGCGGTCAGAGAGATGCTGAATCAGGTGCATATAACGCCTGATGAGGAGCAGATCGATACAATCATTGCAAGGGTCAAGCAGATCGCATCAAAAGGCAAGAAGATCACAGAATCAGATCTCTATGAGATTGCAGAAACTGTGGTGGGATCAGGAACATCCGGACGATTTATTGACCTGGTTGATATCGCTATCATGACCGGGAATCACATGATCCCGACAGCAACAGTCAGAGCCATGGTTAATGGTTCAGAGAAGGTCTGTTGCTGCACCGGAAACGGTCCGGTTGATGCCGCAGTCAGAGCACTGATCGGGACCGTCCCCAGACATGCTGAACTGAAGGAGTTCAACGTCTCGGCCATCTCTGAAGGAAGTGATGCGATAGCACACGTAGCGCTGGTTGTTCAGGATGACAAAGGACAACTCTTTGATGCTGCTGCATCAGGGGATGATATCGTGATGGCATCGGCAGAAGCAATGGCAAATGCGTTAAATATGGTATATCGTAATGGAACAAACAATAGTTGAGAAGATCTTCTCCCGTCGATGCAAAAAAGATGTCTTTGCGGGTGAGGTAGTGATGGCCCCGGTGGATGGTGCAATGATGCATGACATCACCGGTCCACTGGCTATAGAGAAATTCTACGAGATGGGTGGTACAAAGGTTTTTGATCCGAAAAAGGTCATCATGCTCTTTGATCACCAGACTCCTGCTGATTCACTGAATGCTGCAGAAAATCAGAAGACAATGCGTGCGTTTGGAAAAGAGCAGGGGATCCTGAATTATGACATAAAAGAGGGAGTCTGTCACCAGGTAACCCTCGAAAAAGGACGGGTCTGCCCTGGTGATATTGTCATCGGTGGTGACTCACATACCTGTACTTATGGTGCAGTTGGTGCGTTTGCCACCGGGGTTGGTTCAACTGATCTCGGCTTTGCGCTCCGGTATGGGTGCCTGTACTTCCGTGTCCCTGAAACCATACGGGCAAATGTTACAGGCAGGTTTGCAAAACGTGTCGGTGCTAAAGATCTGATTCTGAAGATCATCAAAGACATCACTGTTGACGGTGCGACATACAAGGCTGTGGAGTTTACCGGTGAGACAGTTTCTGTTATGTCAATGGCAGGAAGGATGACCTGTTGCAACATGGCAATTGAGATGGGTGGAAAAGCCGGCATCGTACCGCCCGATCAGATCACTGCTGAATATCTGAAGCAACGGGTTTCCTGTCCTCCCACTGATCTGGGAAGTGACGATGGTGCATCCTACATATCCCGGAGGGAGTATGATGTAGGTGATCTGGTGCCACAGGTCGCTGTTCCACACAATGTTGACCAGGTTGTGGATGTTGACAAGATTGCTGGAACGCCCGTCGATCAGGTGTTCATCGGCTCCTGTACAAATGGAAGGTTCGAAGATATGCAGGAGGCAGCTGAGGTTCTGGGTGATCGCTCGTTCTCTGAGAACGTCCGGGTGTTGGTGATTCCTGCATCAAAGCCTGAGTATCTGAAGACCCTAAGAGCTGGAATCATTGAGCGGTTTGTTGAAGCAGGTGCACTTGTCGAGGCACCCTGCTGCGGACCGTGCATGGGAGGCTCATTCGGTCTGATAGCGTCAGGTGAGGTATCATTCTCTACCTCGAACCGGAACTTTAAGGGCCGGCAGGGTTCGACCGACGGGAAGGTCTACCTTGGATCTGCCGCCACGGCTGCTGCCACGGCAATCACCGGGGTTATTACTGATCCACGGGAGGTGCAGTGATGAGGGTCTGGAAATTCGGTGATAACATCGATACAGATGCTATCATTCCCGGACGTTTTCTCACCATCAATGATCCCAAAGGTCTTTCAGAACATGCATTCGAAGGATTCAGGGATGGTTTTGCGGATGAGGTTAAGGAAGGGGATATGATTGTTGCAGGCCGTAACTTTGGCTGCGGCTCATCACGAGAACATGCCCCCCTTGCTCTGACAGGTTCTGGTGTCAGGGTCGTTATTGCTGAATCATTCGCACGAATCTTCTACCGCAATAGTGTCAATGTCGGACTCCTTCCTGTAATATGCCCACGAGCCGGAGAGATCACCGAGCAGGATCAGATCACCGGTCATTTTGCAGAAGGGTACATTGAAGTTTCAGGGAAACGATTTGACATTGAACCGGTTCCGGCATTCCTGCAGCAGATTATCGATGCAGGGGGACTGGTAGAATACGCGAAGCAGATAAGGAGTGAAGACCTGTGCATGAAGTAGCAGTAATTGGAGGGGACGGGATCGGCCCCGAGATCATAGCATCGGGGCGCAGAGTGCTTGATGCAGCAGGAGAGAAGTTCGGTTTTGAGATCGGCTGGACCGATTTTGACATCGGTGCGGAGCGGTACCTGAAGACAGGAGAACTGGTCAGTGAATCTGAAATTGATGCCCTCTCCTCCTACCCTGCGATATATTTCGGGGCAATCGGGGATGATCGCGTCACTCCGGGTATTCTCGAGAAAGGTATCCTGCTTACACTCAGATTTGCCTTTGATCAGTATGTGAACCTGAGACCGGTGAAGATGCTCGCGGGAGTTGATACTCCCCTGGCAGGAAAAGGTCCTCAAGACATTGATTTCCTTGTTGTCAGAGAGAATACAGAGGATTTCTATGTTGGGATCGGCTCCAGGTTTTCAGGAAAAGAGAAGAAACAGCTTGAAGTCGTGAGAAATCTCTACTCTGTCAAGTTCGGTCTTGATGTCGAGAGTGATGCAGAAGAGATTGCGTACCAGATCGGAGTTCTAACCCGGGAAGGTTCACGGCGTGTCATTGAGTATGCCTTTGATGCCTCCCGTAAACGCAGGAAAAAGGTGACTTCAGTCGATAAGGCCAACGTTCTGTCTGATGTCTATGGACTTTGGAGAGATGTATTTCGTGATGTTTCTGCAAAGAACCCGGATATCTCTACCGAGTTCAACTATGTGGATGCAATAACGATGTGGTTTGTGAAGAATCCTGAATGGTTCGATGTGGTGGTTACTCCGAACATGTTCGGTGATATCATCACTGATCTCGGTGCTATGATTCAGGGTGGGCTTGGACTGGCTCCCGGAGGAAATATCAATCCAACTGGAACCTCTATGTTTGAACCGATCCATGGTTCTGCACCTAAGTACAAGGGCCTGAATGTTGCAAATCCGCTTGCAACCATCTGGGCAGGGGCGCTGCTCCTCGATCACCTTGGTGAAACAGAAGCAGGTGCAGCGGTTGTAAAAGGAATTGAAGCATCCATCAGTAGCGGTATTGTAACCCGTGATATGGGTGGATCTGCCACAACCAGCGGCGTTGGCGACTGGGTGGCAGAATGGATTCACAAATCTGCATAACCTTTTTTTTAAAATTCGAGATCAGAATTTCTGATCCATTATAGCAATTGAATAATAGAACGCTAAGGGGGAGATTTGAACTCCCGAGGGATTACTCCCACAAGATTTCCAATCTTGCGCCTTCCCAGACTAGACTACCTCAGCAAAAGAATTGCCTTATAATGTTAGCTCTTGCAGATTTAAGCGTTACTGGTCTTATTATTGGTATTATGACCTTTCCATATTGCCGGGTATGCATCAGCATCCGGGAATATGATTCGTGGAGCAACTGCAAGCCCTTTTTCCCCGGGTATTATCCTTGATGCACTCATGAGCGCTTCGCCAACACCGATTAAATCACCTGAATCGGTGAAGATTGTGACCATATCTTCCATCTGAAACGCATCGGTCTTTACGATCCCCCTCATTGAGAGACGTGCTCCGTGGCAGATCGCACCTGCTGCCGAATCCTTGATTGTCACAGTTGGGAGGTGTTTTATCGAGGTCTCCATCGGAAGAATCATCGATGATAATAACTCCGAGTTTCCTGCTTTTGCTGCTTCTACTGCATCACGAACATCATGAAGTGTATGGATCTGGGACTCCGGGAAATCTGCAGATCTGCTTCTTCGCAGTTCCTGCATGTGGGCACCGACACCAAGAGCCATCCCGATATGGTGGCAGAGCGATCTGATGTATGTACCCGAATCGCATCTGACTCTCAGCAGGACAAGCCGGTCTTCACGGCTTAGGATCTCAAGTTCCAAAATCTCCCTTATCCGAAGAGCACGCTTCACTGCACTTTTTCGAGGAGGACGCTGGTAGATCTTACCTGTAAATTCTGTAATGTTCTTTTCCAGATCCTGCTGGCTTACATTGCCCTGCAGACGCATCAGGCAGATGTACTCTTTTTCATCCAGATGGAGGATTGAAGTCAGACGCACCGCCTTGCCAAGAAGAACCACGAGAACTCCTGATACCTGAGGATCGAGAGTTCCGGTATGACCTACCTGAGACACTCCTGTCATCTCCCGAACCCATGCCGCTACCTGGTGACTGCTAGGTCCTCTCGGTTTATCGATAAGGAGAATGCCCCCTCCATTTTGTAATTGAATGACCGGCTTTCCTGTTAATTTCGCTTCAGATGTGGTTTGCATGGGTATCAGGGGTTCATCAGGAGAAACATGTTCAACTCATCAAGTGTTCCTTCAAGGGATCCATCGCCTACAACATCAGGTGGCAGACCAGCATCTTCCATGGCTGATCCAGTCACATCCCCGATTGCAACGATGATCAGATCCTCCCGTCGTTTCCATATTGCTGATTTAAAGGAGAATGCACTTGTGAACAGCACCGCTTTGGCACTATTCAGATCGAGTTCTTCATAGGTTGGTATCAGGGAGTAAATGGTGAACTCTGCAGGAGTTCCTCCTGCCTCTGTGATCGCATTCAATAATCCTGGGTTTGGTGCATCAGACCGGGGGATGCCGATGGTTTTTCCTGATATCCACTCGCCCAGGTATGGGACAAAAGCCCGTGAGTAATACTCAGGCAATACTTCACAGGGAACACCGGATTCGCGAAGTGCCTTGGCGGTCTGGGGGCCTATAGCAATAACCCGGGGAAGAGGGCACTGCCCAAGAAGAGGGCCAATTTTGTGAGCAGGAAGGGCACTGGTAAAGAATATGCAGTCAAATCGCTCTTCCCGTACCTGCTCAATGAAGAGATCGATCTGATCCTGATCGATCTCCCCTGTCAATGGTGTTACCGGGTAACAATCATGTCCGCGACGTGCGCATCTCTGCTGATCATCCAGTTCCTTCCCCCGAAGCCTGGTTATTGCGATCTTCATTCCTTCCCCTGATCACTGGTCCACAGACCTGATATGCGGTTATTTTAAGCTCTCTTCACACTTATAATGCATGAGAATCCCATGATTCCCTTACTATCAGGGCTTGTGATCGGGCTTGCTTGTGGTATCATCAGTGGTCTGATCCCGGGTATTCATTCAAACACCATGGCAGGAATCATGGCTGGCCTTTCTCCCGCATTAATCCCGTTTATAGGAACAGAAGGTCTTGCTGCTGCTCTGATCTCCATGCTTATCAGTCACTCATTCCTTGATCTGATCCCATCCACATTCTTCGGAGTCCCGGACTCCGGAACTGCACTGTCCGTGCTTCCCGCCCATGCCCTGACCATGGATGGAAAAGGGGAAGAGGCTGTCAGGCTTTCAGCTGTTGGGTGTGTTTATGGTGTTATTATAGGAGTGCCTGTTTCTGTGATCGCGTATACTGCACTGCCTCAGGTCCAGTCTTCCATCGACTGGTTCACGGGTCCGGTGCTTGTTCTGATAATGGGTTTAATAATAATTCAGGAAGAGTCTGTAATCTGGGGTCTTTTGATCTTTATATCATCCGGCCTGCTCGGGCTTTTTGCGTTCAGGTATCAGTATCTTGTCTGGGGCATGAATGGTGAGAGTACGGTTCTGATGCCTCTTCTGACCGGTTTGTTTGGGCTCTCCGTTTTAATCTCTTCTTCCCATGCTCCGGTTCCACGACAACGGTTTGTAGATCTTGGGCTTGAAACCCGAAATATTCTGTATGCCTCCCTCTCCGGGACAATTGCCGGTCTACTGGTTGGGTGGCTTCCGGGTCTCTCAACAGCATCTGCAACTGCTGTAATAAATGCCAGAATAAAATATGATACAAACCGGCGAACCTATCTGGTTGCTGCCGGAGCTGCAGCCTGTGCAAATGTGGTGGTTGGCCTTGCTGCATTTTATGGAATTGAAAGAACCAGAAATGGCGTCATGGTGATGATATCTTCTTTGAATCCACCTTCGTTTTGGGTTCTGCTCCTGATAACGGTTATTGCATCAGGGGCAGCATATCTGATAACCCTGAGTTTTGCCGCAAAAGCAAGGTGGTTCTCAGGAATTGATGGAAAAAAACTCAATACTTATGTGGCCGGCTTTGTGATTCTTCTATGTGGAGTCATATCTGGTCCCTTTGGGTTATTTATCCTCGCCTGTGCAACGGGAATCGGTCTGATTCCAGTGCTTTTAAACCTCTCACGCGTAACCTGCATGGGAGTTGTAACATTGCCTGTTATATTATATTCACTTGGGCTCTGGGGATTTTGATGGATTCAAAACTATCTGATCAAACCGGTAACCAGCAGATAAGTTCTCATTACTGGTACGATGAGTGCATGGCAGTTGATGGGTCAGACTCATCTGATTTGATTCAACTATACTCTGAATTTATCACAAATATCACAAATGATGACAAATTTTCGATCCTGCCTAGTTGGCAGGATGCAGTTGTCAAGGGTATCTGTAAAGATAAGGATGAGTATTACTCTTCACTTCGTGAGATCTGCATGTTCTGGTCCCGCAAAGAGTTACAGGATTATAATTCATCTGACGAGGTCAGGCTGATCAAACTGATGCTGATACTTCGTGAGACTGATCAGATGATCAGCCGCCTTTCTGAACAGATCACTTACTATTACTCAATGGGGGAGAATGGGTCTGACTCAGTCAGTCCAGTAAAAAAAGGCCCTGATCCTATCAGGGAGATAGCATCAGGAAGTGGGAATGATGGTCTTACACTACTGTGTCGCAGTCTTGTGGGCATGAAAGAGAGCAGGGCAGGACTGGTCCATGACATTTCAACAAGATGTGAGAGACTCCTTCCAAACAGCAGTATTATAGTGGGCCCCCTGGTTGCTGCAAGGCTACTCGTAGAGGCAGGTAGTTTGAGGCACTTCTCTCAAATGCCAGCATCAAAGATTCAGGTTCTGGGGGCTCGCAATGCTCTCTTCTCCCATCTCTCATCAGGATCTCCTCCTCCTAAGCACGGGCTTATCTTTGAGCATAAACGCATACATTCTGCATCCCGTAAGATTAGGGGGAGGATCTCCAGGACGCTTGCTGCAAATCTAGCCATTGCATCAAGAATTGATTACTACCGGGGAATAAGGGATATAACATTTCTGGAAAGAGCACGGTTACGGATTGAAAAGGCGGGGAGAAAGTTTTGATCTGGCAAAATGGTGTATTGTGTTCTCATGGGAGGGCTATCAAAGGTGACCGGATGATGGGCTCCCTTCGAGTCTGGCCACCGGAGCGAAGTAAACTTGCTGCCCTTTATTATCTGGGATCTGGCCCTGAGATCAATGCATCAGATCAGATTCTATATCTCGGTGCTGCATCGGGAACCACAGTCTCGTTTATTGCTGACTATGCAAGGGTTGTATATGCTGTTGAGATAGCGCCAGAACCTCTTGTGAAGTTACTCCCGGTCTGTAGTGTAAAGAAGAATATTATCCCTATCCCGGCTGACGCTGCTATTCCTCGAACCTACGCACCATTGGTCAGCAGGGTAGACCTGATCTATCAGGATATAGCTCAGAAAGAACAGGTAGAGATCGTAATAAAGAATCTGTTCTTTCTGAAACCTGGGGGATTGTTAATTCTGATGCTGAAAACGCGGAGTGTATCTTCCCAACTGGACCCTAAGCAGGTTTGTTGTGATGCTGTATCGTCATTACAAAATGCAGGTCTTGTTGAGATCAAAGTAACATGGCTTGACAAATATCATCGTGATCATGCAGCAATTGTATGCAAAAAAGAGAAATGATAAGCGTAATAGCCCGAAGCAGATTCGAACTGCTGTCACAAGGTCCAGAGCCTCGTATGATTGACCTCTACACTATCGGGCTTCGTGCCTCCATATTTTTCTCACTCGTTGTATATAATAGTGCTGTTCATCGGTATCTGTTCTCAGAAATTTTTGCCTCCTCATACTGGCGCGATACTGGCCTTCCGAGGGCCGGTTTATTCGTTCATCATTATTGGTGGTACTGGGTCGATAGATCCGGAATTTTTAGACATCAAGGATTCTAATGACTTTAGGCCTTGATTTTAGCCTCTTTTCTTCACAGAGATACCAGAAAGGATATAATATGGAGTTCACAAACATCTAGTCATACTTCGATTATCTCGGAGTATGTGGCATGATATCCTGGTAATAATCGTTGGATCAGCGTTGTTTCCAGGATCAGTGCTTTTCGAACAATCGGATTGTTCGGAGGACATTCAATGAACGCACGTATAGTTGTTTTAATGATGGTGCTTGTCGCATGTGCATTTATTGCACTTCCGGCATCTGCAGCACTCAACAAGGTCAGCCAGGGAGGAGACATCTTCCTTGGAGAAAAGAACCTTGATGTGACCGCAGCAACCGGTAGCGCCAAGCAGATTGCATGGTGGCAGCCAGGCAGCAACTCAGACACTGAGCAGCCTGCTGACATTCAGACTGTCTCTGATGCTAAGGCATTCTACGTCTCACCAGACATCTTCGTCGGTAAGACCGGTATTTGGTACCAGTGGAATGGCCAGGCTACCGCAAACCAGACTGCAAAGGGAGCACCAGCCTTCAACGTGAAGGAACCATCCCTTAGCCTGAAGGTCTGGGACGCAACTGCAGGTGAGGATATCACCGGCAAGGCAATCCCAGTAGGAAACTACGCCAACTTCGCAGTTGAAACCAACATGCAGAGCCTTGCAACCCGTCCAGGGTACCAGGCAGCTGACGGTCCGTTCAAGCTGAAGGTCAAGACCTCAGACGGCGGTGTATACCAGCAGCTCGTTGGAAACAACGGCAAATCCTGGCCACTGAACGCTCTGACCGTCAACCAGCAGCTCTGGTACTGGGTCGGAGAAGGCAGTGACCACACCAAGTACGCAAAGAACGACGGCTGGAACACTGCAGCTGAAGACCAGAACAACAACCGCCTGTACAAGGCTGGTGTGTACACGGTCTGGGCAGAGTGTAACGCCAACGCAATGAAGGATATGTACAAGGCACCAGATGGCTCGGACTACACCGGAAAGACTGTTTCCGCTGTAAAGAGCGTTCAGATTGCCACCGATCAAGTTAAGATCGAAGCCAACAAGGACACAGTAGTCCGTGGCAATCCGTTCTCCGTCACCATCACTGGTGTTCCAAACGCAGAGTACGTCCTCTGGGTTAAGGGAACCAACTCCATGACCGGCGCAACCGGCGACCAGCCACCGATGATCCTGACCACTCAGGACAACGTTAAGCAGGACGACCCGGCAGGTCCATACGAGATTGGTAAGTATCAGTACGAGGGTGGCGCAGGGAAAAGCGTTAAGCAAGATGTCCCCGACGACCCCGACTACCACGGAACCAAGTGCTACGCACAGGTAAAACTTAATTCCAGTGGTACCCGTACCGTTGAGTTCAAGACAACCAAGGATACAAAGGACAAGAAGTACACCGTTCGTGTCGAGCGCAAGTCCGGCAACCAGTACAAGTCCGATGAAGTAGACATTAAGGTCCAGAAGGGCGATGTCACCATCGTCGCTGCAGGCGACCAGAGCTACTACCTTGGTGAGGAAGTCAAACTCTCCGGAACTAACTCCGAGACTGACACTACGTATCTCTTCATCACTGGTCCAAACCTTCCAACCGCAGGAGCAATGCTCAAGTCTCCAAAGAAGGAAGTCAACAACAACCAGCCACAGTCATTCGATGTAGCTGATGTTCAGGATGATGACACTTACGAGTACAAGTGGCAGACTGCAAACCTCGAGATGGATGCAGGAACCTACACTATCTACGCAGTAAGTGCACCAAACGACAAGGATCACCTGAATGATGCACAGTATGACACTGTCTCACTCGTGATCAAGAAGCCGTACATCCAGGCAACTGCATCCGGCTCAGTCGTTGCAAAGGGTGACAAGCTCTACGTCAGAGGTACCGCAGAAGGCGACCCATCACTGGGAGTAGCACTGTGGATCCTTGGAAAGAACAAGGTTCTCTACGCAACAGAGTCCGTAAATGACGACATGTCATTCGAATACGAACTCACTAAGGAGACCACCAAGAGCCTCTACGCAGGACAGTACTTCGTCGTTGTTCAGCACCCAATGTACAACAACGAGTTCGATATCTACCCAGACAACCCACTGAACCCACAGAACGTCCTTGGTTCATACCCAACCCGTGGATCACAGCTCTTCAAGATCGGCGGTCAGGGTGCACTTCAGGGCACTGATGCAGCAGAGGCACTCATCCAGGCAATCAACAACGCCATGGTAGACGACACCTACACCAAACTGCAGTTCCTCGTAGAGGAGCCAAAGGTCACCATCAACCCGATCGGTGAGCAGAAGGTAGGTTCTAAGTTCGAGATCGCCGGTACCACCAACCTGGCATACGACGACAACGATCTGCTCGTTGAGGTTACTTCATCCTCATTCAAGCCGACCGACAAGTCACAGAGCGGTGAGTTCAGCGGCGCAACCGGAACTGTCAAGGTCCAGCAGGGCACTGACGGTCTGAACAAGTGGTCCTTCAGCGTTGACGCATCCACCTTCAAGCCAGACGAGTACATCGTCCGTGTTTCAGGTGTCACTGTTGACGCAGTTGAGACCTCACTGTTCAACGTTGTTGAGGCAGGCGGAGCTCCGGCAGCAGCAGCTACCCCGGCAGCAAAAGTCACCCCAGCAGCACCAGTAGCAGAGAAGACCAATGCAACTCCAGCAGCAAATGTTACTGAGAAGAACGCAACTCCAACCGAGAAGCCAACCACAGTAGCAACCACTGCAGCTCCAACCAGCAAGCCAACCGAGAAGGCAACCACCGTTCCAACCCCTGAGCCGACCAAGAAGTCCCCAGGATTTGGTGCAATGGCAGCACTCGCAGGCCTCGGAGCAGTTGCATTCCTTGCACTGCGCCGGAACTAAGGGTTAAACCC
>CAZVAS010000020.1:0-1294 GCA_964625165.1 uncultured Methanospirillum sp.
ATTATACTCAGGATTATTTCGAATCTATTTTTTCCACCGAGAACAAATGTACCACACTACCATCTTACCGGACCCTAACGTGGCCTGGTTCTGGAGATACCATGACAGAGTTACTTACTTCACCCGAGTTTCAGATGAGTCTGCTTCTGCTTGTTGCTCTAGCTGGTTATCTGATAGCCTCTCGAATTAACCAGTCCGCAGTAATCGGACTTATTTTCGTTGGAATTCTGGTGGGCCCAAGTGCACTGGGATGGATTCAGTACACAGATTTTGTGAGTAGCCTCGCACATATGGGGGCAGTGATCCTGCTCTTTGTTATAGGATTGGAATTTAAACTGCATGAGATAATGCAGATTCGAAACGGAATAATTGCCCTTCTCGGAGTAATTATTCCCTGGATCGGAGGATATGGATTATCAATTCTCTTTGGATACTCCGGAACCAGTGCAATATTTATCGGGACAGCACTCACCGCGACAAGTATCGCTATTACAGCAAATGTTCTCCAGGAACTTGACCAGCTCCAGACCAATGCAGCAAAAGTAGTCATCGGTGCGGCTGTCATCGATGATATTCTGGGTCTCCTTGCACTTTCCATCAGCAACGAAGCTGCAAGCGGATCCGTGGATGGAATATCAATCGCACTTATGACAATCAAAGCAGTGGCTTTTGTTGTTATTGGAGCGGCCGTTGGGGTTCTGATAATCTCACGGATTATCGAGTATATTGATGAAACGCCATTTGCCGGAAAATATCCTGAGTTTACCTTCATATTTGCGATGATGATGGCATTTGTCTATGGAATACTTGCTGAAACAGTTGGGTTATCAGCAATTGTCGGTGCATTCATCGCCGGGGTTTCATTCAATGAGATCAAACTGAAACAGGGTCATGACCTAAAAGAAGGGGCAGGGTATCTCCAGATCATTTTTGCCTCAATATTCTTTGTATCACTTGGCATCATGGTTGATCTGAAGGCATTAACATCTGAGATTGTCATATTCCTTGTGGTATTGACAATAATTGCAGTATTGACCAAATTAATCGGCTGTGGTGTTCCGGCATATTTCAGCGGAATGAGTATCAAGGAGTCTTGTATTGTCGGTTTTGGGATGGCACCCCGGGGAGAGGTTGCAATGATCGTCGCATTAATCGGGCTGCAGGAAGGGGTAATAAATCAGGGTATCTATGTCACTATCATCATCATGAGCCTGCTTACAACAATGTTCACTCCACTCATCTACCGGAACTGCTTCTTCCGGGACTGTAAGAATGGGGTGAATACCCCATAGGT
>CAZVAS010000020.1:1394-5618 GCA_964625165.1 uncultured Methanospirillum sp.
CTAACCCTGATCGCATGAGTTGAGATCTCACCAGCAAGCAGGATATCCGTACGTAAAAGAAGCCTAATTTTCACTCTGATTCATTCCGGTTCGATCTGATACTCACAAGTATTGCCGGATCTTTTCCATCTTTTGAGAGATACTGCCATCAGTTGCACCATTCTTTCGGTTTATCCTTTGCCATGATGACCTTGGTATCAGAATTTGGAGATAACATGACCGGAACCAAAAATATTGCCATTTATGGAAAGGGTGGTATTGGAAAGTCAACGACGACTTCCAATATCAGTGCAGCCCTTGCTGATAGTGGCCTCAAGGTCATCCAGATAGGATGCGATCCGAAGAGTGATTCGACAAACAACCTCCGTGGAGGAAAATCCATCCCGTCAGTTCTTGACGCCATCAGGAGCGGTAAGAAGGTCGAGATCGAAGACATCGTATACGAGGGATTCGGAGGAGTACTCTGCATTGAAGCCGGAGGACCAGAGCCAGGGGTAGGCTGCGCAGGACGAGGAATCATCGCCGCTATCGAACTGCTCAGGCAGAAGAAGATCTTCGAGGAGTACAAGCCGGACGTTGTCCTCTACGATGTCCTCGGTGATGTGGTCTGTGGAGGATTTTCAGTCCCAATCCGTGAGGGTGTTGCAGAGCAGGTGTATACGGTAACATCTGCCGACTTCATGGCAGTATACGCTGCAAACAACCTCTTCAAGGGGATTAAGAAGTATGCCAACAGTGGAGGAGCCCTCTTCTCAGGCATCATCGCAAACTCGGTTTCCCTGCCGATTCACAAGGAGATCATCGACGACTTCGCTGCACAGACCGGGACAACCATCGCTGAGTATGTACCACGGTCGATCACCATCACGAGGAGTGAACTTCGTGGTCAGACAGCCGTAGAGTATGATCCAGACTCTGAACAGGCAGATGTCTACCGGAAGCTTGCGAAGGCGATCATAACCAACGAGAAGAAGTACGTCCCTGCCCCGCTTGACGCGGAAGGACTCAAAGGATGGGCTGAATCATGGTCAGACAGACTCCTTGAGAAAAAGGATGATGATAGCAAAGTCAGTCAGTCAGGAAGAGCAGCAGCAGCCACATAACTGAAACAAGAGGATAAAAATGGTATATAACACCAGGGAAGAAGCAGAAAAGGAGCTCTACGAGAAGAAGATAGATCTCTCCCAGACCACCTGTCCAAACCGTGAACAGCGGGCAAATGGTATCAATATCTTCTATGGGAAGGCAAGTGAGCTCGTAGACCAGGCAAAATCAGGATGCCTCAAGAACCATGAGCGTGGATTCGCACAGTCATCAGGATGTACGCTCAACTTCTACCTCTCGGTTCGTGTCGGCACCATCAGGGATTCGGCAACGATCTTCCATGCTCCGGTGGGGTGCTCATCATCAGCACTCGGATATCGTGAGCTCTTCAGGGGAGTCCCTGTTGAGATGGGTAGACCTGCAAACTATGACCTGCACTGGATGACCACGAACCTTCGGGACAAGGATGTCGTATACGGGGCCGGAGACAAGCTGAAGAAGACCATATACGAGGCACAACGCCGGTACGATCCAAAGGCAATCTTCATCCTGACCTCCTGTACAACCGGGATCATCGGTGAAGACATCGAAGGAGCAGTCGCTGATGTGCAGCCCCATATCGACGCAACCATCGTTCCGATCCACTGTGAAGGTGTCAGATCACGGCTGGTTCAGACCGGATATGATGCATTCTGGCATGCAATCCTGAAGTACCTGGTGAAGAAACCAGAGAAGAAGCAGGAGGATCTGGTCAATGTTGCAAGCATGCTCTCGTACACCTGGCAGGACAGGCTCGAGATTCAGAGGCTGCTCAACAAAGTCGGCCTTCGTGCAAACCTGATTCCGGAGTTTGCCAGTGTGGAACAGTTCCAGCAGCTCTCAGAGGCCGCAGTAACTGCACCACTCTGCCCGACGTACACCGACTACATCTCACGTGGACTCGAGCAGGAGTATGGTGTTCCGTACTTCATGTATCCGTCACCGATGGGTGTTGCGAACACTGATGAGTGGCTCAGACAGATCGGAAAGCACACCGGAAAGGTCGACGAGATCGAGGCATTGATCGAGGATGAGCACAAGACCTGGGTTCCAAAACTGCAGGCGATCAGATCAGAGTTTGACCGGATTGCTGCAGAAAAGGGAAGCAAAGTACGGGTGCTCGGATCACTCGGACAGGGCAGGCTGCTCGCACAGCTCCCGTACTTTGATGAACTCGGACTCACCTCTCCGGCTGCGATGTCACAGGACTATGACAACCTGATCCTTGAGGATCTCGAAGAGGTTATCTCAAAGGTTGGTGACTTCGATCTCCTGGTGAACACGTTCCAGGCCGCAGAGCAGTCACATATCACCCAGCAGCTCGACCCCGATCTGACCCTCAGCTGCCCATTCCAGGGAGGAGCATACAAGAGAGTCAAGGGATCGACCAGGATTCACGCACTTCGTGGAGATCCACATCCGTGGAGTGCACAGAGCGGGTACACCGGAGCGATCGCCTTTGGGAACTTCCTGCTCCAGTCACTGAAGAGTACCTCGTTCCAGAAGACCCTCAAAGCGAAGACAAAGGACAGTTACCGCGAGTGGTGGTTCAAACAGTCAAACCCACTCTACTACATGAAACCGGAGAGCATCTAATGAGCAGTGCAGAAGCAGAACCGAACGCAGATTACTCAGAAGGGAGAGCATTAGAAGCACCGAGATTCTCCTGTGCACTTGGAGGAGCACTCGGAACTGCACTCGGGATATATGGATCAGTTCCGATCCTTCACTCAGGAGCCGGCTGTGGTATCGGCCAGCTCTTCGGGCAGCTCTATGCCGGAGGCCAGAACGCAGGTGGTCCACAGGGAGGAACCAGTACTCCCTGTTCCTCACTTGTCGAGCACCACGTCGTCTTTGGCGGTGAGGAAAAACTCAAGGATCTCATCTCGGCAAGTACTGAACTGATGGAAGGGGATCTCTATGCCGTGATCACCGGTTGTGTTCCGTCCCTTATCGGTGACGATGTGAGTGCGGTTGTCAGGCCGTTCAAAGAGGAGAAAGATATCATCTATGTGAAGACCTCCGGGTTTACCGGAAATTCATATGAAGGGTATGAACTCTTCTTTGAAGCAGTAATCAACGACCTGCTCAAACCAGCTGAGAAGATCAAGCCGAAGACGGTGAACATATTCGGAATAGTCCCATATCAGCATGTCTTCTGGAAAGGAGATGCAAAAGCCATAAAGGATCTGCTTGCGAGAATCGGAGTAACCGCAAATGTGTTCCTTGCCGAGTTTGACGGAACCGATCAGCTCAGAAACATCCCGTCTGCTGAGTATAACATCGTCCTGTCGACATGGAACGGCCACCGGGTTGCAAGCCTGCTGAAAGAGAAGTTTGACACACCGTATCTGACATTCCCATCTGTTCCAATCGGACCAAAACAGACCGCAGAGTTCCTCAGGAGCGTTGGAAAGGCACTCAATGTTTCAGAGAGTGTTGTGGAGAAGGTCATTGAATCTGAAGAGAGACGGGTGTACCGGTTTATCGAGTATGGTGGTGACGCTCACATGCTGGTCAGGCCACATCCGTTCTTTGCAGTTGTGGCAGATTCAGGCACTGCGATTGGAATTACCCGGTTCCTCGTAAATGAACTCGGGTACCTCCCAGATGTCGTCCAGATTGCTGATGAGCCACCTGAGGAGGTCAGGGCAGAGATCATAAAGCATCTCACCGAAGGACTTGAGACACCGGTAAAACCAGATGTGATATTTGAGACCGACTCACATCTCGTGCGGCAGAATCTGAAGAACAGACCATTCCTGTTCCTGTATGCAAGTTCGCTCGAAGCACCAACTGCACTACAGGAGTATGGAGCACTGCCGATAACCGTCTCATTCCCTGCCATGAACCGGCTCATCTTAAACCGGACTTACGCAGGATTTGATGGTGCTCTCACGCTCTTCGAAGAGACGATCAGCACCTTTGTCGGACCGCTGTGAGGGGGTGGTATATGCACGTGTAGTCAAATAATTTCGTGGGACCAGAATTCCGGGCATAAAGGGAAGATCAGACATCAACTACTTCCCATAATCTCCAGATTGTAGTTCCTAACCTACAATCTTACTTCCTCACGGGAATTTTTATTTCGGATATGGGTACTGGTTCTTCAGGCGTATTGACCAGTACCCGGGTTCCACA
>CAZVAS010000020.1:5718-24533 GCA_964625165.1 uncultured Methanospirillum sp.
CGTCTACGGTGAAGCAAAAGGTACAATACCATTAAATATTGAATACACGAGAGTACAGAAGATACCAGACCGTGTACATACGTTGAGTACAGCATATGTCAGTCGTCGTATGGTGGGGAAGAGTGTATGCAATTATCAGGTTACCGTATCTATGTTGGATTACTAATCAGTCTCCTATGCATGACAGTAGTGATACTTTCGGTTGTTGCTGACGATACGATCATTCCATTGAACCATTCAAAGGTGAAGAACCTCTCTGAAAACACTTCAGTTAAACCAGTAATCACCTCAAAAGAAAAAAATAGTATGCCATACAGATCAAATCTGACTTCCTGGGAGAATATCACACCTCTCATACATTCAGCAGAATCATCTGTGGCTCTAATGCCAATATATCCCGGAGGAACGGGATATACCTGTAATTGTTCCTATATTCCAAATAACTCCCCATATCGGTGTATCGATCTTCCCCGCTATAGTATCAATGCGTCCGGTTCCTACTTGCTGGATGCAGACAAAATGAATACAAATTGTTCAATCACCGTCCATGCCTCCCGTGTAGTACTTGACGGAAATGGTCAGTCATCATCAGGCATTATCCTCTCTTCAGGAGCTTCTGATACAACGATCATGAATTTTAGTGTAATTACCGGGGATGGTGTCAGTTCTTATGCTGACAATTCAACCCTCATCAATAACACGTTCTTTAATGTGAACAACCAGGGAATCTCAATATATGGGTCAAATAATATCCTTATTGGAAATAGTGTCAGTACCAATCGAATAACGATAAATGCCACAGATCTGGAAGAATAATCATCACCATAGAGTATCGATAACCAAAGAACGCAGCAATGACCAGTTTACAGGCATCATGCCAGTATGGGGTACTATACGTATTGATGAGCTGGTGAACCATACCGGTAAACAGGAAAGCAATCATTTTTGGGTATACTGAGGTATTCCAGATGATTTATGCAGGATATGATGGTTCAGGGAATTACTTGGCATCACTCAAAAATAGTAGTGCGTTCAGCAATTTCATTGCAGTCATCTTCTAAATACCTCGATATGTACTGCATTGATCTGAACCAGATAACCGTATTTTGTAGTGATATGTCTCTTCTTTTTTAGAGACATATTCGTAGAGTTTCCTCATTCTTCCATTTTTTTGATACCTTTCATGTAAAGAAATCAGGGGAATGAGGCGATCGATGAAGTCAGCTGAATGGAACAACAAGAAACAGTGTTAAAAAATACTCATCATATATGGATCTGCCTTCCTTATCTCAAAAACAAACAACATGAGGCCAAGCCAGAGGGTTTGGAATGGCGAGAATGGTATGACTATGACATTCATTCGTCATGGGCAACTAAATTAAACGTACTACATGAAACGAGAAAGAGTGGAAAGAATTTGAAACACATTACTTCAGTCAAGACAATTGTGTTCTTTTTTTTGAACTATGAACGAAGCCCGTCTGATTCTTTGACTCTCCGGTATGACTCCCTGGGTACAACCATCTCAAACCTGGCACCAGAGCCATGTAATCCATTCTCAATTATCGTAATACCGGTGAGCTCAAGGATCTCCCGCACGAGAAACAGTCCCATACCGGTATTTTTCCCAAACCCACGCTCGAAGATACGGGATTTCAGATCAACCGGGATTCCAACACCATCATCCTGATAGATTATCTCCAGGTTCGTTCCACTTTCAACACATCTGACCGAAATGTTGTTTACATGTTCACCATGTCGAAGTGAATTATCGATGAGATTATCAAAGACCCGTTCCACCATGGGATCAGCAAATATTTCGAACATATTACAGTCGCAATATTCCAATGAACTCACGAGAGTAGTCTTCCTCTCCAATATCCTGGAGATATTCTGCCATGATGGTTCATGAGATCCCAGCACATCATACACACGGGTAAACTCAATCTGGGATTGCATTATTGGGAGAACAGTGTCTAATTTTTTGAATATCGTCTCGAGTTCAGGCTCCACCCGGTACTCTTTTGCGAGATCAAGATACGCCATTATCACCATAATGCCATTCAACAGGTCGTGTCTGGTGATACTGGACAGGAGATTGAGTTGGCGGTTTGCTCTCTTTAAAGCATTTTCAGTCAGTTTGATATTTGTAATGTCACGGGACGAACCGATCGTCGATATCTCCTCCCCGCTGTCAGGGGAGACGATGATAAGACTCCCATAATGCCAGTGCCATGTTGTATCAGCATGTAATATGCGATACTCAATTCCTTCCCTCGTCTCTACATGTTTGATAGAGTTGTTTAGATACAACTCAAAACCAGGGATATCGTCTGGATGAATATATTGACGGATATTTTTCCCGATTGTTGGTGTTACAGGATACCCGAGAATCCGGGTCCATGATGGAGAGACGTAGATGAAGGTTCCCTGTTTATTTATCTTCCAGATGAGGTCCGGAGTATTCTCCAGGAGTTGTTTGTATCGTAACTCACTCTTCTGGAGTGAATGTTCTTTCTTCTTCAACTCTGCTTCATCATGTTTTTGCCTGGTTATATCAGTAAACAGAAGGAGTGTTCCTATCCCCTGGCCCATCTTACCGGTCTGTATTTTTTTGGTCAGATAGAAAAACCGCCCTCCGCTCTTAAATTCCGCGTATTCACTCCTGCTTGATGAGAGAAACTTCACCACAGGGTGATCGGGATGGAGAACATGATCAAGAGGCATATACAGAACATCCTTCCAGATAACATCCAGGATAGATGCTGCACTGTGATTTATCTCAATAATTCTATGATTTCCATCGAGAAGGAGAACTCCTCCAGGTATCTCATTGATGATCTGCTGATACGCTAACGGTCGCAAACCAATCAGATGAAATTTGCTGAATGCGATGGTGAGGATGATAACTGAAAAAATTAAACTGAACGGCGTGAGATTGATGAATCCCAAAGGCCGTATTCCCAGGATATACAGAGTCAACCCGGTTAATGGTGAGAGGATCGCGAGAAGAATCAACCAGATTACCGGACTGTAAGAACGTGGAGAGGTAATCATCCAGTACAGGATAAGGATAAAGATGATTACAAGAATCAACAATCCGTACATCTGCACAGGCACATAGAATATGCCATTTGTATGGGTAAAATGCGGAATCTCCCCGGTTACCTGCTCATACGAAGGGTAGAACAGGTGATGATACTGGTTTGTTGCGATGATAATAAGAGCCGCTACACCGGGAATCCCAAGGATATATAGAATAATCTTTCCACGATCTGTCCACAGCCCGATATACCAAAAGACAAAAAGGAACATGGAGATCATGAACAAGAACATTCCAAAATACCGGATGATGACCAGAACCATGAATCCACCGGGATCAGGAAGGAGTAACTCCAGGCAGTAGGTTGTGGAATAGAGGCATTCTCCAAATATTATTCCGAAGAGTGAGAGAAATGGCACACGATCCTCTGCCTGTCTGCGATTCTTCCAGATGAAGATTGACAGTACTACTCCTATGAGTAAAGGAACCAGGAGAGAAGACGAGAGGATAAGTGTACCAAGTGTCATGACTGGTATTTCATATACAGAGGGTATCAGATAAAAAATATCCGGTCACATGACCAGATGGATTGATTCTTCTCGATACATATATCTTCAAACAATTTTTACTGAAATATAACGTCGGCAAAATCATTCGCAAAATATCACAGAATTGCCAATATACCGATGATATACATAGCATCAGAAAAACGGATCTCTTGTAAGAGACAACACAATAGTTGTATGTGCAACCATGCCTGCCGAGAGTATATATATACGCCATCAGCGTTTTACTTGATGATCAGGGTATCGACCTGAAAAGAACGAGCGGACTGCAGAATTATTCAAATCGGAGAGAGATTATGAATAGAATTACATTAATTACAAGCCTACTGGTTTTGTTTGTCCTCATTGCCGGGGTTACTCCGGTGTTTGGTGACAGTAATACAGAACATGTGAAAGGTGTCACAGCAATTACCGAGGTGTTTGGAGATGGACAAAAGGTGTCTGCAGTGGCACTTCAGTACGACATGACCATAGATAACTCTAAACTTTCAGACTCGGCATTCTCTGTAGAAGGGAGAAATATAACTAAGATATATACGAACTCTGTAGGATCAAAGGCATCTACACCGAGCAATGGAGAGTACGTAATAATAGAACTCTCACCTGACGATGTACATCTTTCGGCATTTGGCACAAATACCGGAGTAAGTTCAGGAAATGCAGGAACTACACAGGGACCAGGTCCAAATAATAGTACTCAATCAACCCAGACCGGCACCATGGGTCCCCCACCGACAGGATTTGGCCAGTCAAGTACCCAGGAGCCATTAACTGTTTCAGTGACGCAAACGGGCAATGTTGTAACCACCGATGGGATGACATATGCCCCATCATCGCAGGTCATGGTAAATGACAATGTCATTAATCTTGTTGTTGACGATTTTTTACAACTCAATTATACTGCCCCACAGACCGGGAAAACACTGATGTACAATCTGTTTGTCCCAAAAGACTGTGATCCATCAAAATCCTACCCAATGGTTCTATTCATGCCTGACGCAAGTGCAACCAGCACGCAGCATGACAAAACCCTGACCCAGGGTCTTGGTGCAGTTATCTGGGCAACCCCGTCAGAACAGGCAAAACATGAATGCCTTGTCCTTGCTCCCCAGTACTCTACCGAACTTGTAAATGACACCAATACAATATCAGAAAATATTAACATGACCTATGATCTGGTTCAGTACATAGCAGATCGGTATAGCATTGACAGGAACCGGATCTATACAACCGGGCAGTCAGGAGGGTGCATGGCATCAATAGCCCTTGATATCTTACATCCTGACCTGTTTGCCGGATCATTACTGGTCGCGGGCCAATGGGATCCGACACAGGTTGCTCCATTGGCAGACCAGAACATCTGGATAGTTGTTTCAGAAGGGGATGCTAAAGCATTTCCAGGAATGAACAATATTACTGCCGCTTTAGAGCACGAAGGAGCAAAAGTAAGCAGGGCTACCTGGAGTGGGCTTTCAACTCCAGAAGAGTTTGCATCAGATGTAAGCAAAATGGAGGCTGAAAATACCAACATCAAATATACCGTGTTGCAAAAAGGAACTGTTGTTCCTTCTTACGAGAACGATGACGCGGGATCCAATCACATCAATACATGGAGAATTGCCTACACGATTGAGGGATTAAGAGACTGGCTCTTTTCCCAGGTCAAAAAATCATAATTTTTTGATTTCTGTATCAAGATATTGAAATGAACATCCAAAACGGAGGATATAATGAGATCTGAAAGAATAGTGGGTTTGACCCTATTTATGATGGTATTGGTTGTATTCCTGTGTGGCTGTGCCACCTCTTCTATTCAATCACCATCCTCTAATTCAACAGCAATACAGCTTGGCGATTACAATCAGGATGATCAGAAGCTCACATTTAACAATAGTGCATGGCACTACGATGCTGAGAACAACATATACTGGCAGATCGGTGTTTTCTATTGTTCAAAACCCGAAACAACCGATTATGAAAACTTAGCAATCTATGTCCCGGGAGACTACTTCACGGCAGCTTCAAACGGAGATGGAACCTACACCTGCACCTACAATAAGACAGGGACGGTCAATGGATATACAACAAAGACCGCACCGATAGTGTTTCCAATGAACACAGCTGGCTATTCAGCACAGGCACCCGCAACATCGTACAGTTATTCCGGCATTTCTAATTATACAAAATCAGGATTCGTGTATGTCTATGCCGGATTAAGAGGTCGTAATAACGGCTATGACAGCAACGGCACACTGATATACAGCGGTGGTGCACCATGGGGAGTGACTGATCTCAAGGCTGCAGTGAGATATTATCGGTTTAATCAGGAGATCCTTCCCGGAAATACGGACAGGATATTTGTCTTTGGTATGAGTGGAGGAGGAGCCCAGACCGCTATTATGGGTGCTTCAGGAGATAGCACACTCTATTTCCCGTATCTGGAATCTATCGGTGCAGCCATGGTTGATACCAGCGGTTCATATATCAGTGATGCCATATTTGGGGCGATGTGCTGGTGCCCTATTACCAGCCTGGATTATGCAGATGAAGCATATGAATGGAATATGGGTCAGTACGCTTCAACTGGTACTCGTAATAATTCCACCTGGACTTCTTCCCTGTCTGCTGATTTAGCCCGGGCGTATGGACCCTACATCAACGGTCTCCAGCTCAAAGATGAGAACGGTACCGTTCTAACACTGAAAGAGACCACAGGTGGTATCTACACCTCCGGGACGTACGCTGACTATCTCCTTTCAGTCATTGAGGGCTCTTTAAACAACTTCCTTCATGATACATCGTTCCCGTATACAAAAACCCAAAGCAGCATCAGACCTGACGGTGGTTTTGGCGGTGGTGCTCCGGGTACTCCCCCACAAGGTGGTATGCCAATGGGAGGTATGCCCACGGGTCTGCCTCCAGGCGGAGATCAACCCCAGTCAACCGACTCAAACCCGATAACCTACAACACAGTTCAGGATTACATCAATTCATTGAACTCTGATGGAGAGTGGGTCAAATATGATGCAGATACAAACACGGTAAAGATTACAAGTATCAAAGACTTCGTCAACCACTGTAAAAATGCAACTAAGTCGGTCCCTGCCTTTGATGATGTAAACAGAACACAGGCAGAGAACTATGTCTTTGGAAATGACGCCAGCGATGCACGTCATTTTGATGAGACTGTGGCTGAGTTACTTGAGAAGAATCAGGCTGAATACTCAGGATATTCAGACTGGAACTCCTCACTCATTGATGCATATAAGACAGATATGAGTTCACTGGACAAGTTCGGTAATGGAATTGCATATCGCCAGAATATGTACAATCCAATGTATTATGTCTGTAATTATTACGACGGGTATAAGAACTCCACACCTGCTCCGTATTGGAGAATCAGGACCGGAATCAATCAGGGAGATACTGCTCTTACCGTCGAGACGAATATGGCATTGGCACTCAGGCAGTATGACAGAGTAAAGGATGTAGATTTTGAAACAGTCTGGGGATTAGGCCATACAACCGCAGAACGAACAGGAGATAATACTGATAACTTTATCAACTGGGTTAATACCTGTGTAGCCAAGAATAACACATAGAATCTGCTTTTTTTGTTAAAACCGACATTCTCTTTTTTGCTATGGTACTCCATGATGAGTTCCCGATGAAGCAGAATATCCATGACTTCACGAGAATCTGTATATAACACGTATGTTCATCGTAAGGATCTATTCCAGACACAGGTTTGATTCAATAATTCCTTAAAATTTCACATATTCGCCTGATATTTTTCAGATCAGGAGAAGTCTGATACTCCAGTATCTCTTCATCCATTTGATAGAGATATGTGGAAAAAAGAAGTAACAGGTGTTGATTGATGAATCACTTACACATCATCAATACGCACAAGTCTTTTACACGCCTCTGTAAGTGTCGAATCCTCTTTGGAGAACGTAAACCTGATCTTATCATGACCACCCTCCCTAAAGAAACTGCTTCCAGGCACTCCCGCAACACCGGTCTTCTCTATCAGATCACGGGAAAATGTGATATCATCCTGATCAAAACCGCTGATATCAGAGAATATGTAATAGGCTCCTTCGGGCTTTTCACATGAAAAACCAGCCTTAATAAGCCCATTATACAAAATATCCCTCTTCCGGCTGTACATATCAGCGAGACCGGTATAATATTCAGGAGGCATCTTACAGGCAGTAATACAGGCATGTTGAAGTGGGGCTGGTGCTCCCACGGTTAGAAAATCATGAATCTTCCGGATTTCATCAGTGAGCGAGGGGTGAGCAAGGGTGTACCCGACCCTCCAACCGGTAACACTGTATGTCTTTGAAAAACTCCCAATCGTCACCGTTCTATCCTCCATTCCATCAAGAGAAGCCAGGGATATGTGCTTATTTCCATCAAACAGAATATGCTCATATATTTCGTCAACAAAAGCAAACGTCCCATAGTCAAGACAAAGATCGCGGATCTGTGCCAATTCAGAATGTGAGAAGACCTTTCCGGTCGGATTATTTGGAGTATTGAGTATAACAGCCTTCGTTCGGTTAGAAAACGCATCTGATAACAGATCCTCAGATATTGAGAGATCATCATTGAGTGGAACATACACAGGCTTTGCTCCGGAGATATAGGCATCAGGAGCATAATTTTCATAATATGGCTCACAGATTACAATCTCATCCTGTGGACTTGTGAGACCAAGCAGACACGCAACCATCGCTTCAGTCGAACCACAGGTAATAGTCACTTCAGTTTCAGGATCATACTGCATGTGGCTGTAGGTTTCAACCTTTTGTGAGAGGGCCTGCCTGAGTTCAGGTACTCCCCAGGTTATTGCATATTGATTATGATCAGACAAAACCGCATCACATGCAGCCTGTTTTAACTCAAGAGGAGCAGCAAAATCAGGAAACCCCTGTGCAAGATTAATGGCATGATGCCTGTTTGCAAGACGGGTCATCTCCCTGATAACAGATTGTTTAAATCCACCCGTTCGTTCTGAAGCATAACCAGATGCAGGTATGCATGTTGCCATAACAAAATGACATTCAGGTATCCTAAATGTATATGGGTTGCGGCAGATCAACGGGACATGGGAAATGGACTAAAGTGATACAGATCAACATCTGAGTTTTGCGGCAATAGTTACTCAAATTTTATTCTATTTACCGGATTACCCGTACATACATATGTGAACCGCATGTCTGGAATTCGAGATATTAATAAAATTACATTCAATCTCAATTGTGAGCCGGTACCATTCCATCCGATTATATGTCGGAACGAAACAGCAATACCAAGTGATGGAAGATTAAACCGGGAAAAGGAACAATCGTCCTTCAAATCAGTGTGTAGACCAATAACCTGTCACCCATAACCGATTCAAACCGGCACCATCTGTAATTTATGCTTCATCAGATCGTATCCTCAATTTTGAGTTTCGTAACCCCAATCTTAAAAAAAAGAGACAGGGATTCAGATAATTCACCAGAGCAACTGAAAATCATGCTTGACAGCATAGATGCCATCATCTATGTTGCAGACATGCAGACATTCGAACTCCTCTTTGTTAACCAGTTCGGAGTTGAGATGTTTGGCAATTACCAAGGGAAGAGGTGCTGGGAATACCTTCAGGCCGGGCAGACAGGAGCCTGCCCGTTCTGTACAAACGATATTCTAGTAGACTCAGATGGAAATCCATCAGACAGTTATGTTTGGGACTTTCAGAATACAATCACAGGACGCTGGAACCAGTGCAGAGACAGTGCCATCAGATGGACTGACGGGAGGATTGTCAGACTTGAGATCGCAACTGACATAACGGGAAGAAAGTATACCGAAAAACAACTTGAAAAACTCTGCAGCCTGAAAGAAGAGATTATCAGCCCACAGTCAATCGAAGAAAAACTCAGGCTTATTACCAGATCTGCTGTTGATATCTTTGATGTGGATATCGCAGGAATATGGCTGAACAGAGCAGGAGACAGATGCGATGAGTGCAGGTTTGCGCAGGATAACGAGAGGGAGTTCATCTGTGAGAACAGGAGTTTCTGTCTTCATCTTGTCGCAGGATCAGGTATTGAATCACCTCATTTGAGTACGTATAAGAGAACCCCGCTGGGCTGGAGCAAGATCGGACAGCTCGGAGCAAGTAACGAACTCAAATATCTTTATAATACCAAGGGAACCGAGCCATTCGTTCCACATCCTGACTGGGAGTTCTCTCGTGATATGAACGCATTTGCAGGATACCGGCTTATTGGAACTGACGGAAATACTACAGGAGTACTGGCATTCTTCAGAAGGAGGCAGGTAAGTCCTGAAGAAGAGAAGTTCATGGAAGACCTTGCGAATACCACATCACAGGTTCTGATTGCAGGGTTGGCAGAGAAGGCACTTGAAGAGAGTGAAAATCGGTACCGGACTCTTGTAGAGAGTATCCCTCACAAAATATTCAGAAAGGATCTCAACTTCACATACATCGGATGTAATAATAATTTTGCGCAGGATCTACACCTGACCGAGGAGGATGTAATCGGGAAGAACGACTACGATCTCTTTCCCGTTCATATCGCTGATGCATTCAGGGAGGACGATAACAGGCTGATTCAGTCAGGAAAGACCGAGGAGTTCTATGAGCGATATGTTCTGGATGGAGAAGAGCGATGGATCTACACGGTAAAGACTCCGATATACGATACAACAGGAGATATCCATAGTTTCATCGGCATATTCTGGGATGTTACAGAGAAGATACATTCTGAAGAAAAACTCAGAAAACTCTCAACCGAACTGGAGGAGAGAGTTATCGAACGAACCGCCCAGTTATCACAGACACAGGAGGCATTCCAGCTGGCAAACACCAAGTTAAACCTGCTCAACTCGATAACAAGGCATGATATCCTGAATCTTATAACAGGATTGAGCGGGTTTCTGGAACTCTCAAAGGATCTTACCACAGATGATACGCTGCGTTCCTATCTTGACCATGCAGAGGCGGCTGCGGGAGGAATTCACAGGCACATCCTCTTCACCAGACTGTACCAGGATATCGGAGTTCATTCCCCAACCTGGCAACAGGTCCAGGAGATCATCGACACAGCAATCCACTTAATATCAACGTCAGATATCAGGTTTTATGGAAATATTGATGATATCGATGTGTATGCAGATCCCCTTCTTGAGAAGGTCTTTTACACCCTTATCGAAAACACCATTCGACATGGAGAACACGCCACAGTTGTTGTCTTTTCCAGCATCAGAAAAGAGAGTGAACTTGTCCTCGTATACGAGGATAATGGTGAAGGTGTAGAACCCAAGGAGAAGGAACAGATATTTGAGCGTGGGTATGGGAAGAACACAGGATTCGGACTCTATCTGGCAAAAGAGATCCTGGCAATAACGGGTATGAGCATCAGAGAGACCGGGATTCAGGGAAAAGGTGCACGGTTTGAGATAACAGTGCCTTCCATGCATTACCGGACCAGCCAGAAGGACCTGTAAAAAATTGTGAGTGATCACAATTTGGGATTTTCATTAAAGCCGATGGAGAGAAACCTGGGTTGATTAACTCCAGTACCTCTTAACAAATAATTCATGCTGCCTGATTTTTGGCGTGAGAAGGTGAAGGATTCCTGGCAGGAGAGGAAGGCAGATTACTGTGTTACAGACAAACCAGGCATAACTCGTAGATAAAAGAGCAGACCATGGAATCATTCCTCCGAAACAGAGTGATAATGTTCCCCATACTGCCCCGACGAGGTTGTTTATCACCGCACCAAAAAGGACAATAATTACGAGATCACGCCTCGTTTTAACTGAAATATCTACGGAAAAGTATCGGCACGCCAGAAATGGTATCAAAACCTGCCATAAGTCTGATAACGACCAATATACTCCGACAGAAGGCGGAATGTTGCTTAACAGACCGGCTCCGATAAAACACCCAAGGTATGAAGCTAACGCACCCCACATACCAAACCAGAGGGTGAAGAGGATCATCACAACAACGGCAAGATAATAGAATGAAACCCCGGGAGCGAGACCAAACGAAAATACAACAAATTTACCTACTAGCGAATTAATACAGACCAGAAAGAAGAAAAACGCCAGGTAGATTATAAAAGGAGGCTTTTGGACCAAGTCAGGTACCACTTGCCGTGGCTGGTTACTCATAATACAGTCTCATATTCTAGTAATTTCCCGAATGAATATGTATCAATAGGGTATATCCACGTATGAGCATCGCATCAATCGAATGGGTAAATATCATTCAGATACATGCTGGTTTCATATATTAGAAACTCAATTCTGCCATCATCGAATTTAATATAGTATCAAATATGAGATCTATAATATAAGAGGGTAATTAATACTGTGGGCACCTGTTTCAATACACGAATCCATCGAACGTTGATGGATGATCCTATATGTAAATCATTGTTTCTCACGATATTGCTGGCAATCGTCTTTTTTCCATACTGGTGGCTGGCAGTTGTGTGGTCACGGACTGTAATAACCTCACCTGATGTTTTGTTCACCTTCGAAACGACTACTTTTCTACTTGTCCTGATTATTCTGGACGGGATATTTCTATTCAGATACTATCAGGTAAAAGTAAGACTGGAATTAGAAACGAAAAAAGAGGAGTTAAAAAAGAGTGAGGCACTCTATCGATCCATTGTAACCTCTTCTCCGGATGGAATTGCCATATCAGACAGTAAAGGCAGAATACGTATGTTCTCTTCCTCAGCGGTAGCAATGTTTGGAGGAAGTTCTGAACGTGATTTTTTAGGTAAACCGGTATTTGACCTACTACATCCAGAAGATGTCCCTGGTGCAGCTGAACGTATGTCAAAACTTTTGGCAGGAAAAAATCAAAGTTTAAACCCATTCCGGGGAAAAAGACTTGATGGATCCATTTTTCCGAATGAATTTCATTCAGATGTTATCAGAGATCAGGATGGAAAACCCACAGATGTTGTCTATATTATTCGTGATGTGACAGAGAGGGAGGTTATCCAGGCACAGGTCAGAGAGAATGAGGAGTTATTCCATACAATCTTTCAGGATATGACCGAGCCATTACTCATTTTAGATGAGAACGGGAACATCCTTGATACAAATAAGAGCTGTGAAGACAGACTGCAGATCAATAAAAAACACTATTCAAATCGAGACATCTTCTCCTGTGGGTTATTCTTTCACGAAGATAGGGATAAGGTAGCAGGTTTTATCAAAAACTCATATAACGGAGGGCATCTGGAAATTAGAATGCTCTATCCGGATAATAGTGAGAGATTTGTAATTCTCAAAGTGAGTAAGATCAGGATTCGGGGATTGAATGGCATTCTTCTGCTGGTTCATGACATCGATGAGATAAAAAGAGTCCAAAATTCCCTCTCCCAGACAAATAATCAATTAAATATTCTCAATAGCATCACAAGACACGACATTATCAACCGAGTAATGATTGTCACCTCATATTGTGAATTTCTCAAAGAGCAGATAACTGATGAGACCCTGTTACGACAACTCTCGATAATATACGAATCCGGGGAAAATATCAAGAGTTTAATCGAGTTTACAAAGGAATATCAGGATCTTGGAGGAAAAGAGCCGACATGGCAGGATGTCACAAGAATATTTGATAAAAGGGCGATTAAATCGCTGCTCATTGAAATTTCTGTTCATCTTCCTCCCGAGAGATTTGAGATCTTCGCAGATCCGATGCTTGAAAAGGTAATATACAATTTAATCGATAACTCCCGGAGGCATGGCCAGCATGTCAAAAATATAACCATCTCATACAAACAGGACGGTGAACAGCTTCTTCTACGTTATATTGATGACGGTGTCGGTGTTCCGGCTGCTGATAAGCCGAAACTGTTTGAAAAAGGGTACGGTAAGAATACAGGACTTGGACTCTTTCTGATTCAGGAGATACTGAAAATTACCAACATTTCTATACATGAGGTTGGAGAACCGGGAAAAGGAGCCTGTTTTAGTATGAATATACCTCGTGAGTGCTTTCGTGTTTCCCAGACTGGGCTGATTGTGAGGGAATGATTCATTCAGTGAGAGAAACATACTCATCCAAACGAGACTCTTCATCATTCGCAGGTAAGAAATACAAAAAGTGAGATCGTTGTCGGCTCTGTTTTATTCAGACGATTCTCATCCTTCAACCTTGAACGATCCAACAGCCTCTGATACCTGGCCGGTTATCTCCCTGACCATGTTGATCTTCATCGTCACCTCTTCAAGGGCAACTGCTGTCTTTTCGGTCACCCCTGCACTATCAACAGCCTTTTCTGCCGTTGCTCCGATGAGACGGGCGACCTCATCTGCGTTCATGGTGATCTCCTGTACTGAAGCTGCCTGCTCTTCAGACATGCTTGCAACCTGCTCCATGTATGATGATATCTCATCCACTGCTTCGGCCAGCCGGGAGAAGACCTGCAGGGTGTCCTGAAGTGTTGCATTCCCTTCCTCAACAGAGGTTTCAGCCTGATTGACTGCTTTTGCAGCAATCTCAGACTTCTTTTGAAGTGTTGAGATCAGTTCACTGATGCTCTCAGCAGAGCTTCGCGACTCGGTTGCAAGCGTCTTCACCTCACTTGCAACCACAGCAAAGCCGCGTCCGGCTTCTCCTGCCCGGGCAGCCTCGATTGCGGCATTAAGTGCAAGCAGGTTTGTCTGACTGGCTATATCAGAGATCAGTTTCACGATCTTGCCAATCCTTCCCATCTCCTGCTGAATCTCGGCGATAACCTCCTTAACCTCATGAGCACTCGCGGTGATGACCTGCATCCCTGCCTCGGTGTTCTTGGCAAGGTCAGTCCCCTGTTTTGCAAGTTCGTTGGAGTTGCGGGTAAGGATAGAGATCTGTTCGGTCTTGGAGGAGACATCAGCCACGGTAATGGCAAAATCATCCATCGCCTGATGAAGCCGTGAGATTCCCTGACTCCCATCCCTTGCATTTTCAGAAACCTGCTGTACATTCTGAACAAGCCGTGATGCTGCATCAGCGATCTCCTGGACATTTGAACTGGCCGAGTCTGAATTGACAATGAGATTATGCATCTCATCACTGACCTTCAGAAGTGCCCCGGTGACCTGAACACCGATATTATCCAGAGCTTCCTTGAACTCAGTCCAGTCTTCATCAAATGAGAGCTTGGGATCAACCCGGGCAGTAAAGTTGCATGCTGCATACTCTCCAGCGACCCGCATTCCTTCAGTGATCGGCTCAACAATCGAGTCAAGGGTCTCGTTGAACCCTTCAATCACCCGTTTGAACTCACCTTTATGGAGACTTGAATCTGCCCTCACCTTCAGGTACCCTTCAACAGCAGAAGCAGCCAGATACGTCGAGTCCTCGACAAGCATAGAGAGTGACATCCGTGCAGTCTGAAGGGCCTTATTGATCTTGACAAAATACTCCCTGGCATCCTGCGTGTATTCGTCAGCATCAAGCGTCTCGACCCTGAGATCCACCCTTCCACTTGCAAGCCTCTTGATATCCTCTGCAACAATCTGAACAGATTGTTCAAGGTAATCAGATACCTTCTTCATCGCGGTGATATCTGTCAAAACCTCCATCATGCCGACATTTGCACCATCAGCATTGTGGACATAGGCACACTGTGCCTGGTAATATTTCCCCTGATGTTCAACCTGCAGAGTGCATGTACCGTCTTTGAACTGAGAGAGTGGTGATCCACCAGGATTCCCGTCAGGAGAGACCCAGGTCTTCCAGGGCCAGCCGATTGTTGTCGCTCGTTCAAGCCCTGATATCTCTTCAGTCTTATGGTTGAGGAATGTCCAGTGCATATCTAGATCGGTCACCGAGACGGCAAGGGGAAGAGCATCGAGGATTGATTCATACCAGGCTGCCCTGTCAGCCATCTCTTCTCCAAGCCTGACCTGACTGGTCATATCAACATATGTGAGAATCAGCTTGCGAATCTTCCCGTTTACATCAGGAACCGGGAGATAAGTATAATCAAGAATCCGCTCGTCATCGTTGAAATCGATGGTAAGCCGACCCTGCACAGGAACACTGGAGGTTAGGACATCACTAAACTGCTTCCCCTCTCTCGTTATGACTGAAAAATCACGGATGTTCATTGTCCGCAGCTTCTCTTCAGAGATACCGGACATCTGAACAAAGGCTGGATTTGTCTTGATGATACTTCCATCCGGATGAATAGTAAGGATGGAGACAGGGCTCTCACGAACCAGAGTTTCGGACTCGTTCAGTTGATCAACGAGATTTGTCTGGTCAGCAAACATCTCAAATATCCTGGTGACTTCACCGCTCCGGTTCAGGATAGGAACATAGGTATAATCCAGATATTTGATCCCTGCTGGAACTTCAAGCACAATCTTTCCTGATACGATCTTTTTCGTCCGGACAGCATCAGCGATTGATCCCCCACTGCTCTCCAGCGTTCTTACCGACTGAAGAGAGAGATTCAGGGCTGCTTGTCGTGAGTACCCGGTTACCCGTTCAAAAGCCGGGTTTACATCAGTGATTGTAAAATCCGGACTAAATGTCACGATACCATACGGTCCGTCCCGGATCAGGGTTCTCACCTCTTCATACTGATCGACCTGTTCTGTCTGATCCATGTATGAGAAGATAATCTGCGATATTGAACCTGAATCATCAAGAACAGGAACACCAATACGTTTTACCACCCTGAGCCCGGACGGGAACCTGATCACTTCAGAGGCTGAACTTTCTATATGGTGACTCGTGATAACTGACATGAGAGCACCGGTCAGTTCTATCACCTCAAAGTCAGTGATCTTCTTCCTGGTAAGTTCATCCCAGGAGTATCCTGTCAGGGATAGGGCAGCATCATTTCCGCTCGTAATGTGGAATTCAGGATCGGTGATGATGATCGGAACAGGAGATACTTTGATGAGGTTTTCTATTTCAGCAGCCTGTTTTTTCACTTTTTCTACAAGAGAACGCTCATGACTCAGATCAATAACTGTTGCCATCAGGCTTGGATTGCCGTTGTAATCTATCGGATTTAAGGTCACCCTGGCAGGGAACTCCTCGCCTGTGATCCGCCGGTGGACCCAGTCAAAGGTCTCGGTCTCCCCTGTCAACGCCTTTCGTATGTGACTCATAGCAGAATCACCTGATGAGGTTCCATCAGGCTGCGACCCGGGTGAGAGGATTGATGGAGGATGACCGATGACATCATCTTTTGTTCCTGCGTGGAACATCTCTACAGTCATCGCATTACAATCGATAAACAGACCGTCAGTGCCGAGGATCTGAATCGCCACCGGAGTTGACTCTATAATTGATCTGAACGTTCTGGCATGGTCACCCGTGTATTCTGTTTTCTCTGACATATTCTGCTCCGGTTATCGCCGAAATTATCTGACTGATGAAAGTGTTGACTAGTTAGAGAAGAACGAGTATAAAGGATGAGATAGAGGCAAGAAACAGGAGGTATTGTATAAAAAACCACCACGTTCCACAGATGTCGAATAAAGAAGAGGGAGAATAGGGAGATAATATGAAGAAGAGGATGATATTGCCGTGATATTTGCCTATATAACCCTGGAAGAGCAACGATAGTATGTAACAGGTGTAAGCCTGAAACAACCGCCAGAATGGCAGAGAGGCTATGCAGCTGACTGCAGATCAGCATAGCCCGGTTCAATTCCGGGTTCTGGCTCTTTTAATCTGTCAATATTAACCGTGATTCCAATATCAGACCTTTTTCAACAGAAATTGCAACGTCTATGTTTTGAATATTCTTACAAAAGGTAGATTTACACAACGATCATCGTCCGGAAGGGTGTAATGACCGTGCATGGTTCTGCTACCTTTGAGTGTAGATTAATTGGTTTTATAAACACCAATAGAATTTGATTCATCAAAGAACAATAGAGGAAAACTACACAAATAACTCAGGAGAAACCCTCCTAAATGCTTTTTTTTATAATCTCTTTTATATCAGTTTAAACAGATGGAGAGAAATCACTATCCTCTTATATGATTAGATCAGACAATCCACAAAGAGCAAAGTGGATAAGAAAAACACCAAACAATAAAAAAGGGATATCAGGATGACAAATAGGACATCATTTTGAGCACATTTGAACAATATCATACATATTCAATGTGAACACGATGATTTCTCTACTCTATATTGACGACGAAAAAGATCTTCTTGAGATTTCAAAAATTTATCTCGAACGCTCCAGAGATTTTGTCGTTGACACCTTGCTCTCACCAATACAGGCGATGGATGCAATCCGTTCATCCCGGTACGATGCAATTATTTCAGATTATGAAATGCCGGAAATGAACGGTATAGAACTGCTAAAATTAGTCAGAGCAGAGTTTGGAGATATTCCCTTTATTCTTTTCACAGGAAGAGGACGGGAAGAGGTTGTCATCGAGGCGATTAACAACAGGGCTGATTTTTACATCCAAAAGGGCGGTGAACTAAAATCACAATTCGCTGAACTAGGACATCAGATCAGACAGGCAGTGGCAAAGAGGCAGGCAGATAAAGAACTATTACAGAAAAATGAAGAACTTCAAGCCGCATACGAAGAGGTGACTGCCGCAGAAGAGGAACTCCGCACTAATTACAATGAACTTGCATTGAGCAAACAGGCTCTTGAAATTAGTGAGAAAAGATACTCCTTGACGTTAGAATCGATCAATGATGGGTTGTGGGATATAAATATTGCAACAGGCGTCATCTTTCTCTCATCTCAGTTTTACAGGATGTGTGGATACGAACCAGAGGCGTTTCCACCAGATATCGAATTCTGGGTTTCAATCATTCATCCAGACGATCGAGAAAGAGTCCAATCATTATTTAATCGAACTCTGATGGAGGGTGATGATCTTCTCGCTGAATACCGAGTCATGAGAAGAGATGGTGCATATTTATGGATATTAGCGAGGGGTAAGGTAGTAGAATGGAGCCCTGAAGGGAAACCAAGTCGAATATTAGGTACACATACAGACATAACCGCCAGGAAAGAGGTTGAAAAAAAATTTGAAGAGAAAAGTCGGGTCCTTCATACATTAACAGATAATCTTCCAGGAATGGTCTATCGCTGTAGGAATGATCATGATTGGACAATGGAGGTCATCAGCGATGGTGTTCTCCCATTAACAGGGTATCAAAAAG
>CAZVAS010000021.1:0-1263 GCA_964625165.1 uncultured Methanospirillum sp.
TTCCCGGACTTCCAATCTTTCCGGGTAAGATGCGGGCAGTTTCTCTCCTTGCAATGAGAACCATGAGCTCTGGGCCAAAGACTCATGAACTCACCTGCTCAGAAAGAAAACCGGAAGGGCAGGAATTGAGATAACCCGAAACGATCCCGGCGATCTGACATATTCTCCTTCGTCTCCCCCTTCTCTTATTCTGTGCCGGACCGATCATCTCCCACACAAGATGAGGGCACTGCCTGGCAGCACACCAGGAGGTTGTCGGCCTCATCCAAATCTCCGGACACTAAAAAACCCGAAATTGTATCGTGACCAGAATATCTCTCCCCGGAAATCACCAGACTCCGGGAATGGTCCATATGTTCCAAATCCTATCCACTTCCATGACCCCATGATAAGGTAGGGGCCGATATACATCATAAACATCTATTTTTCCTGAAACCCACGTTTTTCTGCAGCTTGCACTTCCCGTGTATAGCACTGGTCACATAATCCCAGGTGCTGCTCTTCATCCCACCAGATGATTCGGGAGGTGTCACACACATGGCACCTCCCGAGATCTTTCCCGATTTTGCTCATCACCGTGGTATCTATCGTTCCCGGGATCGTCGTGACCTGTTTAGATACCCGCTGTTTAGCCAGATCATAACAGTTCTTGCAGAGCATCCGATTCGGTCTCGGTGGCTCTCGTAGCCTCTCCCGGGTCATCCGCTCCTGATAGTATGTGGGGCTCCTCCCACATACCGAGCAGGGTTTCCGGTTCGGCCACCCTTCCACCGAGATGAACTCCTCTAACTTCACCCCGGCAAGTTTCATCGGAATATAGTCCGGAGCATCGGGCGGGAGAGCGGAAGATACACCTTTTTGGGCGGGGACTTCCTCTCTGATATTTACTCCCGGTTTCGGTGAAACAGACTGAACTGCTGCTTGTTCACCAGCGAGAGCGGATGAGCGGGGATCATGATTCGTGTCAGATGATCGACAAGCTGACTGTTCTGTGATCTCTGATCTTTCACCCTCTTCCGCTCTCTTATTTTGATCTAAGAAATTCTCTTCTTCTTTTCCATTCTCTGGCCTATCCTCACTCAGAATTAGGGCGGAAGCCCCCGCTCTCTTGCCGCATCTTTGATCTTCTTCCGCTCTTCCGCCCTGATCATCGCCGGTATCAGGCCCCTGATCTGAACCGAAATCATCACCCTCAACCCAAACCGAGGACCCTTGAATCCAGGATTCGTACAGGTAGATATCCCAGGTGAAGACCTTTGATCG
>CAZVAS010000021.1:1363-17665 GCA_964625165.1 uncultured Methanospirillum sp.
GCAACGATGTACCTCATCCCATCCACTTCCCCGGACTCTCGCTGAAACTGCCGGAGGGCTGCCTGGGTCTTGATCAGGTCAAGGAGCATGTCCGGGTTTCGACGGTTGGATGCATTCTGAAACCTGATCCGGGATGCATACGGAATAACCACCCAGACCGGCTGAAGCTGCAGCCACATCTCCTGGACGATCAGAATCTCCCTCTTGGTCTTCGGCTTGGTGTCTGGTATCTTCTCGGCCTCGGCAAGTGACCGGGTGAGGACCTTCTGATCCTGTTCCTCACTGTCATCGATCCAGCAGGTGAGCATTCGGTTGAAGACCTGATCATCTCCAGCCCCCTCAACCTTTGCAACCCACCAGATGCACCGCTCCGGAATGATACAGACCTGACCGGTCCGGTCCTTGGATACCGTGTGGTACATGAAATCTTTCTGAAAACTGGTAGTGACCCCTTTGAGAATCTCCTGCATCTGGTCAGAGAGGAAGACATCATCCAGTGCAATCACCGTCCCCGGCTTCATGTTCTCGATGTAAAAGAGTGCCTTGTCACTCATCCGGCCATCAATCCGGTACGCTGGAGGAATGAACTGCAGCATCGTGTCGATGGTGTGACTCTTCCCCTTCCCTGACTCACCGGTGATCGAGACATGGAGCCCCTTTGAGTTGATGACTGACCGGGAAGCGAGTGACATCGCCATACACTCGGCAACCACCCGGTCACCTTCATGCTCCTGATTGAAGGTGTCAAGGATGAATGTGAGCGGTTCACCATCCCGGAGAATGACTCCTGCTTCATCGGTAATCTCCGGGACCGGTGAAGTTTTCGCCCCTTCGAGAATCTGCTTCTTCTGCTCCCGTTTCGAAACCCGCTTCCCATTATCTGATGAAGTCTTTCTCGTCCGGGTTGGTTTCCCTTCATGCCGTTCTCTGAGTTCGGGCCATCGCTGAGCACCTCCTCCGCATGAGTTGTGATGGCAACCCGCGAAGATGGCCCCATTCGGAAACTGAATGGCATATGCCCCATCCTTATGATCCCCGGAGAAGGGACACTCATCAAAGATGAAGAGTGACCCACCCTGATAGGGTCGCTCCTCGTATCCGATTCCATGAGAGGATAACCACTGTGGCAGGTCGATCGTCTGTCCGGTCTTTGTCCGCTTTGGTGGTTCGATCTCTTTCGGAAAGAGTCCGGCCAGGTGCTGAAGTTCTTCTTCTGAGACGATCTCGATCTTCTCTGGAGCCGCAATCAGGCACGACTTCCGGTGTGGCCTGTCCGGCGTGTTATCTCCTTTCCGGGAGATTGTCCCGTATAATTTCCAGATACGAGCCGCGTTGAAGTTGGCTGTATCGACATTGCAACGGTCATCAGAAAAGAGGGTGCTCAAGGACTCAAGACACCCTTTCACCAGGTCCTTGGCAGCCTGGTCATTTGGCAGATCGATCCGGTAGAGTAGATGAGCCCCGTTCCCGCTATCACCGAACACGGGATCAGGCCAGCCCATCTCAGAAAGGTAGGCAGCGATCTTCTCAGCCTTTTCGAGAGCTGCGGTATGTTCCTCCTCTGAGGATGACACCCCTGAGGGTCGTACCGGGTCGATGTCTATCGGGAGCCAGTCCCGGTGGATGATATCCGAATCAGCGGTACTTGCATCCTTCTTCCCAAGCTTCGCTTTGATCCGGTTTGCCCGACGTGCCAGAAGAACCGGGTTGACCCGGTTCAGGGTGACATAAATCCCCTGGATGGCGGTATCCTTGTTGAGCAGGACTACCTTTTCGGCAAGTTGGACAGGTTCGTCAAAGTAACCAGAGGCAGTGTTGTACTCACCGATTGCCCTGACTTCAACGACCTGACCTGGCTGAAAGAGGATTGATACCGCCGTGAGAATGTCATTGGACATTCTGCCTCGCCAGAGGTATTGGCATCGCTCCGTACGGAGAGATAGCATACCGTGTCCAGTCTTTTCGGGTTCTCAGCCAGAGTTGCAGATCACCGGGGAGATTCCCGGTCCGTGCCAGATGAATGAGACTTCGGAGATTCTCCTGATAAGCCTCGCTACTTGGAAAACTCCGGGACCGTCTGACCTGAATACAGAGAAGATCGGCTCTCCCCTTCCATGCGAAAAGATTGATTGGACTAGACGGGCTGAGCACCCGGACAGCATCATATCCAAGGGCATGAAGCATACTCCGAACATGTTGCTCTGCAGTACGCCCGGAGTAGTTACTCTCCTGCTTCATGATCTCCCCACGTGACCAGGTTGACATGACTGCAAGAATGGCGAGTGCATGTCAGTCCTTGACCTGCACATTCGAATGTTGTCCGGTGCCTGTCGAATGTACCAGATACATTCCGGCATTTTTCCGAACGATTCATGATGTGCTCCGCAGGTGTGATCGATAGTCAAAAAAACTTATGAGTTTCCAAAGCTGATACTCACGTCTCCCCATCCATAACGCGGCGCCAACTGTATTATCGGTGGGGGATACTATCGTTCCTGGCATGGTTCTCCTCCGATGATCTGGAGCAGCCCCTCTTGTGCAAAAAATTCACCAATGCCTTTGAACCCTGTTCTGAGCTCATAAGCATCGATCAATTCTTTGTCGATGGCCGTTACTGCATTCAAAAGACTCACCACATTAAGACGAACCGGGACACCCTTTATGACCCGATCACGACCTACAGGGGTTGATCATCTTCTATCTTAAACGATACGGTCTAGTATTAAAAAGAGTGGTATAGAATTTAAATATTTGATGCCATTGCAGTAGTATTCCCAGCAATGAACTCAAGATATTTTCGAAGTGTATCTGAATGAGCGAGGAAAAATTCCTGAACTTCTTTATCGCTGGAAAGTAAATCCCCGGTTAAGGCATGTCCGCAGATATGACAGTGTTTTGAGATTGCGCTATTTGGCTCATGGCAATGGGGGCAGATTCTCGGTTCCATCTGATCGCCACTGATCTGAGCTGCTGCCGGTTCTATTCCATAGAGTTTGAAGAGTTCTTTGTCGATGTCTCCGCCGGTCAGATGGGCATAGGTTGCAAACTCCTTTGTTTTGAGTGAGCCCCACATCATGAGTTTGATCACCGATTCATTCACTCCTGCTTGAGCCAGGTGTGTTATCCGGGAGTGTCTGAAGATGTGGGGAGTGAATACCCGGTTGATTCCGCTCCGCTCAGAGATTCGTCTGATCTGTTTAGCGAGTGCAGGATAGGTCATTGGTTGCCCGAATTTATTGAGGAAGACAAAATTCTCTCCGGATGGCTCACCCGGATAATCACTCTTCCATTTGATGAGATGTTCTTTGGAGAAGACGAGTCTGATATACCGGGTTTTATGGGTCTTGAAGGTGACAGTGACCGCTACACCGGTCCCGTCAAATTTGAGATCACGCCATTGCATGTTTCCGATCTCTCCGATTCGGAAACCTCCTTCGTATGTCATGGAGATGAGTGCCCGGTCCCGGGGATTTGAGCAGGTGGCTATGAGGGCTTTGATCTCATCTGGTGAGAGAAGGTCTTCTGCTGATTTTACCGTCTCACGTGCAGGTGTCCGGATGGATGAGAGTTTCTTTTCCGGGATAGTGGAGAGGTTCTCATCAATGAGCCAGCGGTAAAAGGTCTTGATGATAGTGACAAGGTCGTGTTTTGTCTGTGATGAGAACGGTGTCCCTTTCAGTGTGGTCCCGTTCTTCATGGCTTCTATGCCCCGGTATAATGCGAGAAGATCATTATCCAGGAAGGGTCCGATGAAGCGACGCCACGTTACGAGGTTGAAGACAATCTTCTGTGCCCGCTTGATCCCGATATCTTTGGTGACTTTTCGTTCGGAAACAAATCGGGAGATGATATCAGCATCTTCGGATGTTATACGTCCGTCTAAAATAGCTTTTGAAAGAGAGCGAGTATCATAGTCGCATTTGATGCAGTTGAAGGAACTGCCTCGCTCTTGTATGGTTAGGGACACCATACGTTCCTGTCGGAAGTCTATACGTAAAGGGTTTTGTGGTGAGGATTGGACATAATGTCCATATGCCCCAGCCCGGATTTGAACCGGGGACAACCAGATCTTCAGTCTGGCGCTCTCCCAGTCTGAGCTACTGAGGCGCGACTATACAGATACTCATACTGTACTAATATACTTATCGATATGTTCGGGTGACCGATCATCAAATCGCTCGTATTATCTGGTTCAGAAACCAGAAATTATTGTAATGTTCTTCAGAAAGCGGAAGAATGGGCCAGATCTCGCATCCATATCTGCAGACATAGCCCTTCGGACCGCACATATCGTTCATCTCACCCACAATGACTTTGACGCTGTCGGCGCCGACGCTGTGCATCGCATGAGGTTCAGAAAAGAGGGTGTTCATACCCTCTGGAGTTCGGTAGGAAAATTCCCGATGTACCTGGAGATAATATCTCAGATTGCAGGAAACGGGGACACACTCAGCATCAGCGACCTCTCGTACCGACGTGGTGTAGAGCAGCATCTCCGGAAGATCAAACAGAAAGGATGGAGGATCGAATGGAGAGACCATCACCGCTGGAACGAGGATGAGATAGGACTCATCCGCAAGATCGTTGACCATCTGCATATTGACACCGGAAGGTGTGCCTGCGGGATCTGTACTGTTGATCTGGCACCTGAAGATGTCATTGCCGAAGAGATCGCATTGGTCGTTTGTGACTATGATCTCTGGAAGCAGAAAGATCCCAGATCTGCAGTTCTCGGTCTAATCCTTCAGAGGGAGAAGAACCGTGAGCATGTCCGTGATATGCTGATGATGGGTGTGTTTGATGACAAACAGATAAGAAGCGAGTACGAGGACATCATGCGGGAGATGCAGAAGGTAATGAACCGGACCCTGCGTGCTGCAAGTGTTCTTGGCACAAAGTATCGGATGGCCGTCAGCCCGATGTACGGCTATCCGAGTGAGACGGCTGCATTCCTGCGCAAGGAACTGAAATCAGACATTGAAGTCCTGGTTTCAGATTCTGGAAAATTTTCAATCAGGTCTGTTCCGCCGATAAGCCATCTCATCGCACGGGAATTTGGCGGAGGAGGACATCCCCATGCAGCGGGTGGTTTTTTCAAATTCACCCTCTGGGACAAGATACTTCTTAAGATACTGAAGAAGAACAGGCACTTTCAGAAGATATCTGCAGTCGCCGAATTGCAGTAAAAAATACAAAATCAATCCGTCGGGAGCGTTGTCTCTGCACCCTCGACAATATGCTTCCAGTACTGGTTCTCTTCCCCTTTTCCATATCCACCAATCAGGATCTGATCCAGATCCAGATGCTTTAAAACTCCTTTAAAGCCCTCCTCGTCAGGTTCAATGAGGATGAGACTCCTTACATCATACTGGTCGATGAGTTCATCAAGGAACTGAACCCGACTGCTTGTCAGTGCAATCGTGGTCTGAAACTCAAGAAGATCTGACTGCACCGCGACAGATCCCTCCGGAATGATGAACATGGTCTTTTGTGACGAGAGGATCTCCTCCTCTATCTCACTAACCCCTTCGGCATGAAGGATGTGGCCTGTGATCTTCTGATCCCGCATGCTCCTGAGCACCCGGGCAAATGCATCACAAAACTCAGCACACCGATCATCATCTGCTGGATCCGGTGATCCCGGCAGAAGACCCGGCGATGGAAGGACCGATCGGACCGGCCCTGCAGCTCTGATCATCATCCGTGCATCAGCTTCAAAGACTGATGTGTTCACATGACATCCTTCAGAGGAGCAGGAAATTGCATTTTCAAACCGTGACTGCATAAAGAGGCCACCGCCTGCAGGCGATGATATCCCTGCATCCTTCTGTGCACAAAGAGATCGGGTAAGATAGTATGTTATCAGATCTGCTTCCCGTCCCTTCATCGTCCTGATAAATCCGGTGAGTTCTTCTATATCCGGTTGATCGGGCTCTGATCCGAGAGATATTGTTTTAAACCGGATTTTCTTTGCCATTTCTGTTGTTCTTATTTATAATATCAATCCCAAAAATGTAGTGATGAACAGCCGGCCTCTGCTAGTTACGTGTGGACTGCCCTACACCAACGGTCCCTGCCATCTCGGGCATCTCCGGACATATGTTCCAGCCGATTTTTACGTGCGGTTCATGCGGAGAAAAGGGGAGCGTGCAGTCTTTGTCTGTGGTTCTGATAACCATGGGACACCGATTGTTGTAAGTGCTGAAGCAGAGGGTGTCACGCCACGGGTGATCTCTGAACGCTATCATGCTCACTTTGCAGAGACCTTCAAACGCATGAATATCCTCTTTGATCACTTCGGGATGACCGATGACCCGGCAACACACGCCCGGACAACCCATATCGTGAACCGGTTGATCAAAGCAGGCCATGTATATCCAAAAGTTATCCAGCAGGCCTATTGTCCGAAGTGTAAAAAATTCCTTCCTGACCGGTACCTTGAAGGAATCTGCCCGCATTGCAGCAAACCTGCCCGGGGAGATGAATGTGATCAGGGTTGCGGAAAGCACCTGGAACCCGGAGAGCTGCTGAAACCGACCTGTAAGATCTGTGGATCTGCTGCGGAGTTCAGGGAGCAGGAACACTTCTTCTTCAGGCTCTCCTCATTTCAGGATTACCTGAAGGATTTCCTGAAAGACCTCAAAGGGACAGACAATGCCATCAACTACGCACTTGGCTGGGTCAATGAAGACCTTCATGACTGGTGCATCACCCGGACCCTTGAATGGGGAACAAAGTTCCCGGGCCGGGATGATCTGGTTGTATATGTCTGGGTCGATGCCCCGATAGGGTATATCGGCTTCACAGAGGAGTGGGCAGAGAAGACCGGTTCAGACTGGAAAGAGTACTGGTGTGAGGATAAGGCACGAATCACCCATTTCATCGGTCAGGATATCACCTATCATCACTGTGTCTTCTGGCCTGCAATGCTGAAGGGTGCAGGATATGGCAAGCCCTATGCAGTGGTTGCCTCAGGTATGGTCAAGATCGATGACCACAAATTCTCAAAGTCACGTGGCTACGTGGTCTGGACCAATGACGATTATCTTGATCAGGGTCTGCCAAGTGATTACCTGCGGTATTACATCCTCACCTACACCAGCCATACAAAGGAGATGAACTTCTCCTGGAAATTGTATCTTGAGCGGGTGAACTCCGAAGTGGTGAACACCCTCGGCAACTTTGTGTACCGGTCGGTTCACCTCTCACACAAGCAGTTTGGAGGGATCCCTGATGTACCCGTTGATCAGGCAGTAAAGGAGAAGATTGCTGAAACCCTGACTACAGTCTCTGCCCTGGTTGAATCGTATGACTTTAAGGGTGCAGTAGATGCCATACTCGCACTCGCTGCCTATGGCAATACCTATGTGCAGACGAATGAACCATGGAAACTTGCCAAGACTGATCTCCCTGCAATGGCCCTGGTTATGCGGAATTCTCTCCAGATAGCCAAGGCTCTGGCCCTGCTCATCGAGCCGGTTATGCCTGACCGTGCAGAAAAACTCTGGGCACAACTGGGTATGACAACTCCTCTTGCAGAGGCAGGGTTTGATGAAGCACTGGTTGATCTGGTTCCAGGATCACTTCCACAACCCACAATATTGTTTGAGAAACTGGATGAGAAGAGGATCAATGTACTTGATGTTGAGTTTAGGCAACGGATCGATGCCCTTACTGCAACACCACAACCAGACAATCAGATAAGTATTGAAGATTTTGGAAAAGTTGAACTCAAAACTGGAAGAGTATTGTCAGCAGAAGCCGTGCCTAAATCATCGAAACTTCTGAAGTTACAGGTCGGGTTCGGATCTGAAACCAGACAGATCGTCAGTGGCATTGCACAGTTCTACAAACCTGATGAACTTGTAGGAAAAGATGTGATTGTGGTGATGAATCTCAAACCTGCAAAGATATTCGGGATAGAGAGTAACGGGATGATCCTCGCTGCAGGTGATGAGGCATCCCTTCTTGTTCCGTTAAAAGCGGTAGAACCGGGAACAAAGATCAGATAATCTGATCCCTTTAATTATTCATTCAGAGTTTTCAGGCTCTGGATCATCTTTTCTTTCGATGTTGGATCGGTCTCCCGGGCCAGAGCAGATTCAATCTCTTTTCCTGCTGCAGGGTCACCGATTGCTGCAAGCCCGGTTGCTGCAATGCCTCTTGTGTACTGATGCTCATCATGAAGCAGACGGATGAGGGTGGGAACTGCTCTGGCATCTCTTATCATACCGAGGGCTTTTGCAGCCATGTATCTCACATGATCCCTCTCATCATCACAGGTCTGGATAAGATCCTGAACAGGCTCTGTGCCTCTGAGCAGTCCGAGTGTTTCTGCAGCCCGGTACCTGATCCTCCAGTCAGGATCTTTCAGAAGTGCAACAAGAGGCTCTGTTGCCTCCTGTCCGTATTTCACAATCTTCTGAACTGTAGCAGCCCGGTGTTCTTTATCAGGATGATGTAACTCGTGGATAAGAACAGCCATCTGATCGGTCGAATGAGAACTCATGAAAAAAAGATTCAGTAGGTGGAGGTGTATCCGACCGTCTGTGCGAGGTCGAATAATCCCCGAGCCTGTGTATTCTGTCTGTCATCAATCTTGGTAGTTATATTTGTTGATGACGGATCCTTGCCGTAGGTCTCAAAGTTCGTTGTCTGATAGACTGAAGCCGAACCGGTTGCAAGCTTGTCTTTTGTATCAGTGTCAACACCCTGAGCGTCGAAGGCATACCGCAGGTTTACAGGTGTCTTGGCATCTGCAGAGATCATTCTTCCACCCATCTGGGTTACTGCAGCAACCTCTTTGACGTCCATCAGACTGCCCGCGCTGACGTATCCGCCAAATCCTGCTGCTCCACCTGATCCGGATGCAAACACACATTTCACTTCGGTGTTGTTGGACGTTCCCCTTCCGTACTGGGTGATTGTTCCCTGCTCATCATAGAGCATCTGTCCACCTTCACTCTCATTGGCAACATAGTTGATTGTGTGCCTGACTCCAAGGTTATCGGTTCCCTGCGAAGCATTTGAACCGTCCATACTGAAGTCTTTCGTGTACTTGGTGGTACCGTATGATGCAAGCGTGTTTTCCCTGTACGTTGTGTCAGTCCTTACTTCATCCCCATGTAATGTTGCAGAGTGCACATTACCATCGGGTGTATTCGTCTGCTCCCACTCCATGTCATGATCCACAACAAGAGTACCAATACAGGTGGCATCAATCGTTGTTGTGAGACCCGTCTGATCATAGAGTGCAGACGTCGGCCGTATCGCTGCTGCTATCCCTGGCAGGATAAATAGGCCAACCATGAGCAAGGCGAGAAGCCTGCTCCACTCCCTTTTATTCATTCTTATCAACCCCATCAGATGTCTGGCCATCTAATCCCAGATTATAACTGGACAGGAACATTTTGTCTGTCATAGATATAAATTTTCCTTATTCGCATTGAGGAAATAAAGGAAAATCCGGGCTATAATTAATAAATAATATAATATCTATGAGATTAAAAAAGGAGTGATGCGGTTGGGTTCAGGTTACGCGAGGTAATCTGATGCTTTAGGCATCTCTTCTTTGAGACCCTTGCGCTTGCGGATCTCTATCACTACTTCTTTGACCATACCTGCTGGAACGAGTTCAAATCCTGCGAACTCCTGGTTCCACATGGCACGTCCTTCTGTAGCTGATCTGACATCACCGGCAAATCCGAAGAGTTCTGCAACAGGTGCCTTTCCGACGACAGTGATGGTGTCTCCCTCGCTGGTCATGTCAAAGACCTGACCACGGCGGCTCTGGATCTGGGCGGTTGCTCCTCCCATGTAGTCCTGTGGTACAGTGATGTGCAGTTTCTGCATCGGCTCAAGGAGTGAGTCATTACCCATGAGCAGACCTGCCTTGATTGCACTCCTGACTGCAGGAATTACCTGTGCAGGACCACGGTGAATTGCATCCTCGTGGAGTTTGACATCGACAAGTTTCATCAGAAGGTTCTGGACCGGCTCGTCTGCAAGTGGACCACCGTCGAGTGCCTCATGGATACCTTCGATGATCAGTTCCATGGTCTCGTTGAGGTACTGAATACCCTTGGTCATATCAAGGAGCATATTGGTGCCGTAGATGTCCTTGACATTCTTAGCCTCATCCTTCTCGAATCCTGCCTTGACCATCGCGTCACGACGCTCAAGCTGTTCCTGGTTCATCGAGATCTCATGGTTCTTGATCAACTCGACAACATGATCGGGCATCGGTTCGAGGATGAAGTAGAACCTGTTGTGGCGGTTTGGAGACTTTCCTTCAACAGGGCTCTCGAGCTTGTTGACGATGGTCTCACGGTATACCACGATCGGTTCTGAAGTGACGATCTCCACGTTTTTGTCACGCTTGATACGTCCGGTGATGATCTCCAGGTGGAGTTCTCCCATTCCTGCGATGAGGTGTTCACCAGTCTCTTCATTGATGTTGACACGAAGGGTTGGATCTTCCTTGGCGACCTGCCTGAGCACTTCGACCAGTTTTGGGAGATCCTTCATGTTCTTTGCTTCAACAGCAACAGTAACGACAGGCTCACTGTAGTGTTCGAGAGACTCGAACGGGGTCATGTCCATCAGGCTTGATACAGTTGATCCCACAACTGCGTCTTTCAGACCGGTGACTGCAGCGATGTTTCCTGCAAAGAGTTCAGGAACCTCGACACGGGTCGGGCCCATGAAGATACCAACCTGCTGAAGGCGGTTGACCTTCTTTGCGGAATGCATGACGTAGACTTCGTCTCCACGCTTGAGTTTACCACCGAACAGACGTCCGGTTGCAACTTCTCCTGCGTGTGGGTCAAAGGAAATATCAGTGACCATCATGCAGCTTGGTGCATTGGGGTCACAGTTGTACATTCCCTTACCTTCAGGAGAGTTGATATCCCCGTGCCAGATGACTCCTACACGCCGCTTCTGTGCTTCAAGCGGATTTGGCAGGAATGTTACGACCATATCAAGGATAACATCACAAAGGGGACTCTTCTTAGCAAGAGCCTTCATCTCACCTGCTTTGCAGTGGTCGTATACATCCTTGAATGAGATACTACTCTTCTTCATGTACGGGACAGAGATTGCCCAGTTATAGAGTGCTGATCCGAATGCAACGGTTCCCTGTGCAGCATCGAGCTTCCACCCGTTGTTGTACATCTCCTCGTTCATACCCTTGATGAGCTTGTTGACCTTATCGATCACTTTGCCGAGGCGGATCTGCATCTCCATCTCGTCAACCTGAAGCTCATTGATAAGCCGGTCGACCTTGTTGATGAACAGAACAGGCTTTACCCGCTCTTTGAGTGCCTGACGAAGAACAGTCTCGGTCTGTGGCATGGTGCCTTCTACCGCGTCCACAAGGACGACTGCTCCGTCGACTGCACGCATGGCACGGGTAACGTCTCCACCAAAGTCCACGTGACCAGGGGTATCAATCATGTTGATGAGATACTCTTTGCCCTCGTACTCATGGACCATCGAGACGTTTGAAGCATCGATGGTGATTCCACGTGCCTGTTCTTCTTCATCAGAGTCCATCCAACAGGCTTTTCCTGCAAGATCCTCACTGATAATTCCCGCACCTGCCAGGAGGTTATCGGACATGGTCGTCTTCCCGTGATCGATGTGGGCGACGATACCGATGTTCCTGATATGCTCCGGCTGGTTCATGAGCTGCGTGACGCGCTCAACCGTTTTCTTCCCTCGGCTCATATTACACCTGAAATTCTCTGAAAAAAGTATTGAGAGATATGTTCTCTAACGTGCAGACTTGGCAACACGTTCTCGCTCTTCCCGCTTGCCAACTGAATAACACTTTGGATCGCCGTTTGCTGCAGCGATAAGTTCATCGGCAAGGGCTGCTGCGACCGGCTTCTTCTTCTTGTGGCTTGCAGAGTATACTCCTGCACCGATAAGACCCACTGCAGTGTTGACACGACGCATTGGAGCGGTATCAACTGACTTTGGAACATTGATTCCTCCGTACTTCAGTCTGACTGATTCTTCACGGGGACCAGCGTTTGCAACAGCATCAACGAGAACTTCGACCGGGTTCTTCTTGGTCTTCTTGTTGATGATCTCAAAGGCATCCTTTACAATACGGATTGCCAGTGTCTTCTTGCCGGTGTTGACCTCTGTCCGCATGAGCTGGTTGATCAACCGCTCAACGATCAGCATGTTTGACTTGTTGAACTCCTGCCTTGTGAGTCTGCCACATGAGTGCGGCACCATCATCGAGGTGAGGTTCACGTATCGTGCAATACCCGGGTCCTTGATATTGACCTCAGTCACGTCCCACTTGTTAAAAAGGAGGCGTGCCGGGGCCGACGCTGTTTCTTCACTCATCACGTTCACCTGCGCGGCTTCTCCTTCCGCCCTATGACCATCTCATGAAGACAGACATTGTTCACCTTGGTGACCACGTATCTGACCCCTGGGATATCTCCCATTGAACGGCCCAGACGGCCACCGATGCCTTCAATCTCGACTTCGTCGTGCTCGTCGATGAAGTTGATGGCACCGTCGCCCACTGCAAATGCAGAGACCTGACGTCCGTTCTTGATCAGCTGCACACGGACACACTTCCTGATTGCTGAGTTTGGCTGCTTTGCCTCAACACCAATCTTCTCAAGAACAATGCCGCGTCCCTGGGGCGCGCCTTCAAGAGGATCTGATTTTAACTTCAGTCCGCCTGCCGTGCGGGCGAAATGCGGGTCGTGCCAGCGGAATCTGTGCCAGTCGCGCTTTAACTTTCGTGCTGCGAATTTTCCCTGTCCCATTACATCACTCTGTAAAAATTTCGACGGAAACACCGGGTATCGGTGAGGTTTTGTCCAAATGCACGACAGATGCGTATTACCGTGCTAAGTTTGAAACCTGTCTGTATACGTTACCCCTTATGCAATATAATAGTTGTATTCCTGTCTAACATAATGATATGCAGATCAGGCTCTACAAGGAAGTCTCCTTTGATGCCAGTCATCGACTTCTTCACTACCGGGGCAAATGTCACAACCTTCACGGACATCGGTGGAAGGTTGAGATCTGGATTACTGGTAGGACTGATGACCAGACAAATATTCTGGTTGATTATAATGAGATCAAACAGGCAGTTCACCGGTATGATCACCAGATCATTCTGAATCAGGACGACCCGATGGTTCCAAGGATAGAAGAGTTTCATCCCGTGATAACAACTCCCGGGGACCCCACCAGCGAACTTCTGGCAGAGCTTATCCGTGACTCAATCGAGGCTGCATATGCTCCCAGCGGCCGGGATGTACGGGTTGAGACGATCAGGGTCTGGGAGTCACCGTCCTGTTATGCCGAGCTGACACATGAAGATCGCTGAAATCTTTACGAGTATTCAGGGTGAAGGCAGTTCATCGGGATATCCGACGATATTTCTCCGCTTTGCAGGATGTAACCTCCGGTGTAAGTACTGTGATACTCCTGCCGCGCAAGGGGATTGCGGTACTGAAATGGAGATCAGATCCATTGTAGAAGAGGTGAAACAGTCAGGGGTGACCCATGTCTGTGTGACAGGCGGTGAGCCACTCCTCCAGAAGGATCTTCCTGCGCTTCTTAAGATTCTTCATGGCGCCGGGCATGAGATATCTATCGAGACCAATGGAACAGTGGACTTCAGGCCCTGCCTGGAATACGCAGCGGTCTGCATGGATGTCAAATGTCCTTCATCTGGGGAGAAGAGTGACCTGAGTCTTCTTCAATGGATACGACCTGAAGATTCGGTCAAGTTTGTGATCGGAACAGATGAGGATCTCAGATACGCTCATGAGACTCTGAAGCAAAATGCGGTGAGAGGAACGATCTTCTGGTCACCGGTATTTGGAACAGATCCGATGAAGATTGTATCGTTTATTCTGGATCATAACCTGCCGGTCAGGTTCCAGTTACAGCTTCACAAGATAATCGGGGTACAATAATTGAGAGCAGTATGTCTTCTCTCAGGTGGCATGGATTCGTCTACCCTTGCTTACCTGGCAAAATCTGAAGGATATGAGATCTATGCCCTTCACTTCACCTATGGGCAGCGTACAGAGGACAAGGAACGGGAGTGTGCAAAGCGGATCGCCAGGCACCTCAATGCAGCTGAATTCCTGGATGTAAATCTTGCATATCTGATTCAGGTTGGCGCATCGAGCCTGACTGACCGGTCAATGCCGGTAAAACCCCACGATGAAGCAGGAGATGGAATTCCACAGACCTATGTGCCGTTCAGGAATGCAAACCTCCTCTCTGTTGCAACGAGTTTTGCCGAGGCCAGGAACGCAGATGCGATCTACATCGGGGTCCAGGCATCAGATTACTCAGGGTACCCTGACTGCAGACCTGAATTCATCGACGCATTCCAGCAGGTGATAAACCTGGGAACCAGGCCTGATACTCACATATCATTGAAAACTCCTTTTGTGAGACTTAACAAGTCAGAGATCCTGAAGATCGGAATGGATCTCGGGGTGCCATACGAGGATACCTGGTCATGTTACCAGGACGGGGAGAAGGCCTGCGGTGTCTGTGGCTCCTGTCACTTCAGAAAGGAAGCATTTGGTTTGATCGGGATAGAGGATCCGATCCCGTACCGGTGAGTTATGGAGATATACCGGGGAAGGCGTCTCACCATCGAGAAATCACTCTTTTCCCTGCCGAACGGCAGGCAGCGGGAGGCGGTGGTGGTAAGGCCGAGTGGAGCTGTTGTTATATTTCCTATTGACGGGGAGTACTGCTATCTGATACGTCAGTGGCGTTTTGCAATCAATCAGTATATCCTTGAGGCTCCAGCCGGAACCATGGAGGCCGGAGAGGATCCGATCGAGACCGCACGGCGTGAACTGATAGAAGAGGCAGGTTTTGCAGCCCGGGAACTCATACCACGCGGCTCCATCTACACAACTCCCGGGTTTACTGATGAGCGGATCCTCATTTATGAGGCCAGAGGGCTCACACCCTCACGGGAGTATGCTCCTGATGACGATGAGATCATCGAGCCGGTCCGTCTGACTATCCCGGAGGTCTGCCGGATGGTCAGGGAAGGTGAGATCGTCGATGCCAAGACGATAGCAGCAGTAACACGCTGTATCGGAGGATATACATGAAAGCAGTCTTTTGTCTTCCACTTCTTCTGATCCTGTTTCTCATAACCTGCGGGTGCACCGGCGTTCAGAGTCAGCCGGCAAAACCGGCATACCAGGTCTCTGAAGATGGGATCCTTACCATGCAGGTTCCTCACGGAATTGTCTCCAATACAACTCTTCAGACCGATGGGAATGTCACGGTTGAGGAACTGACATTCACGAACTTTGGCGGGAATGTCTCTGCTGTTCTTATCGCTCCTGAACATCCGAAAGAGGGTGCAGTCTGGGCACCGGGAGCTGGTGTGCCTGCTTCAGGACATATCGGTCATCTGCTTGAATATGGCAGGGAAGGATATGCTGTCCTGGTTGTGGATGTGAGGGGCAACGGCGGCAACACCTCCGGGTATCCGCTGAATATCGAGAAGGATTATGGGAAGTTTTCAGCAGGTGAATGGCCGCAGATCTACCTGATCGTTGCAGACATGATAGATGCGAATCGATATCTCCACGAGCGGTACGGCCAGATCCCTGTCTGGATGATCGGTGAGTCAAACGGTGGCAGGTATGCTGCTGTTGCGGCTGCAATCGACAATCAGTCTGCCGGGTATGTAGGGATATCAACGTCAGGGTTTGAGCGTCAGGGTGATCAGTACGAGGGAGGTGCCAGGAGTTTCCTGCTCAGCATCGATCCTGATGTCATGGGGCCACGAATTGCACCTCGCCCGTCATTAATATTCCACGCACCAAAGGATCCGATCATCCCGATCGATTCAGGAGAGAACCTTGCGAAAGTTCTCGGTGACTCGGCACAGTTCTTCACGTTCAACGGTACGCACGGGTTCAATGATGAGGTGGATCAGGCACTTCGCGACCAGTTTCAGAGATATCTGAACCAGTAACTCTCTTTTTGGATGTACCGCAGATATTAAGACTGCTCCGGCGCAATATATACCAGCTTACAATACAGGTTTGTTGCCATGAGCGAAGCGGTTGAACATGATGACGCACGGCGGCGTTATGAATTTAAAAAGATGCTTGAGCGGCTGGAGGCGAAAGAGGGCAGTGGAACCGAACTGATCTCTCTCTACATCCCGCCAGACAAGCAGATCTATGATGTAACCGCCCAGCTGCGGGACGAGTTTGGCCAGTGTGCCAACATCAAATCGAAACAGACCCGGACAAATGTACA
>CAZVAS010000021.1:17765-23232 GCA_964625165.1 uncultured Methanospirillum sp.
GGTGGTCAGTCAAGTATACGATTCGAGCGGCTCCGTCTGATCGCAATCAATGATTTCTATAAGAAAGTCGGCGAGCGATCCAGTGAGATCTTCCTGAGTGAGAAGGACTACTTCAACCGGTTCAAAGGTCTGCTCATCGGTGGTCCATCCCCGACCAAGGAAGAGTTTGAGCAGGGTCAGTTCCTGCATCATGAGGTGCAGAAGCGGGTTCTCGGTCTTTTTGATGTTGCATACACCAACGAGAGCGGGCTTCCTGAGCTCGTTGATGCTGCCGAGGACGTTCTGAAAGGCCAGACTGTCATCGAAGAGAAGCACATCATGGAGCGGTTCTTCAAGGAACTTGTCAAGGACAACGGCCTTGCCGCTTATGGAGAACAGAGTGTCAGGGCAAACCTTGAACTCGGTTCGGTTGATATGCTGCTCCTTTCAGACAAACTCCGCAAGTCACGCTTAGTCATCAAGTGTGATGCCTGTGGATACACCGAGCAGAAGACGGTCCAGATGGAAGCGGGAAAAGATCCAAGTGACCTTGATTTCGGCCCTTGTCCGAAGTGTACATCGCCGCTTCAGCTTGAAGAGGAGTTTGACATCATCGATGAGCTGACTCAGCTTGCTGACCAGAGCAACAGCAGCGTTTCAATCATATCAGATGATTTTGAGGAAGGTTCACAGTTATACAGTGCGTTTGGCGGGATAGCCGCAATACTCAGATACAGGACAGGGTTTTAATGTACATCTCCTTGTGCGAACAGATAGCCGGAGTTCTCAGGGAACACACCGGAAGAGAAGACGTTCTCCTGGTTGATGGCGGAGATCATGCAGATCTCGCAACAACCGTGGCGTTCGCCATGGCAAAAGAGAAGCGGATGGCTCCGGCCCAGATAGCCAAGGAGATCACCGGTGCAATATCAGAACGTCTTCTCAAGGAACTGAATGTCAGAACCGAGGCCACCGGGCCATACATCAACTTCACATTTGAGGGAAACTACTGTGCTGATGTTCTCAAAGCAGCTGTAAAGCCCGGATATGGTAGTCTTCCTCCAAAGAGTGTGCGGGTTGTGCTTGAGCATACAAGTGCAAACCCAAACGGTCCGCTTCATGTCGGTCATATCAGGAACACCATCATAGGTGACACCCTTGCCCGGTGTTTCCGCAAGGCAGGTTACCCGCTTGAAGTAGAGTACTATGTCAACGACATGGGCCGTCAGATCGCAATCGTTGCCTGGGGGATCGATCGCCAGCATGCCGATGTGTATAGAGAAGGAAAAGGCGACCACCTTATCGCCGAGGTCTATATCGAGGCAAACAAGCACCTGACCGCTGATCCGTCACTCACTGCTGAGATCGATGCCCTGATGCAGAAGGTCGAGGCCGGCGATGAAGAGATCATCCGTCAATTCAAAGGCCCGGTCAGGCGGTGCCTTGAAGGCTTCAAGGAGACTCTTGCCGGCCTTCATGCACATCATGACCGGTTTGTGTATGAGAGTGATTTTGTCAGGAACGGAGATACCAGCAAGATCCTCGGACGGATTGGTCACATGCCTGAAGCGGTCCATGAGGAGACCCTTGCTCTTGATCTCGCAAAGTACGGGTTTGAGAAGAAGTACATCCTCAGGCGCTCTGACGGAACAAGTGTGTATGCTGCACGTGATATTGCATTCCATATCTGGAAAGGCCACAACTTTGACCGTGTGATCGATGTTCTTGGTGCTGATCACAAGCTCATCGGCAGGCAGCTCCAGGCAACCATGGATCTGCTCGGAGAGAACGCCCCTGAGATCGTCTTCTTTGAGTTTGTCTCTCTCCCTGAAGGTTCCATGAGCACAAGAAGGGGTACCTTCATCTCGGCTGATGAACTGCTCGAAGAGGCCGGCCGGCGTGCAATGGAGGAAGTGACTGCAAGGCGTCCTGAACTTGATGAAGAGGCCAGGCGTGCGATCGCTACGGGAGTTGCAGCGGCAGCAATCAGGTACGATATTGTCAAGACGATACCGGAGAAGAGCACGGTCTTTGACTGGAAAGAGGCACTTGACTTTGAGAAGCAGAGTGGTCCGTACATCCAGTATGCTCATGCCCGTGCCTGCAGCATCCTTGACAAGGCCGGCGATTTCCCTCACTGTTATGATATCGAGGGTGAAGGCGAGATCGCCCTTGCCAAAAAGATCGCCAGGTTCCCCAAGGTCATTGACCAAGTGGTCACTGAGTTGAAGCCGCACCTTCTCGCAATCTACGCCCGTGAGCTTGCTGATATCTTTGGCTCATTTTACCATGCAGAACCGGTCCTCAAGGCACAGGGAGACGTGCGGAATCGGCGTCTCACCCTGGTTGAGGCGACACGGAACACCCTGAAAGAGGCTCTTGAAACCCTGGGGATAGATGCGCTCCAGGCGATGTAAGATACCAAACGGGCATAGTCCCGAGATATCACTCCGGAGGATGGGATACCTCTTCTTTGATCCCTCCTCTTCTGCTTCGCTCAAACCCTGTCTCTGGTGCAAACGTGCACTGACCGGGGGAGAGATGTGCTACAAGCACCAGTTCTATGGCATCTCAAGCCACCGGTGCGTTCAGCTGACTCCCACGCTCAAATGCAACCACCGGTGTCTCTTCTGCTGGCGCTCGTTTGAGCATGAGCATTCTGCTGAGAAAGATCTTCCACCTGTAGAGATCGTAAACCGGATCCCGTTTCTTCAGAAGAAGGGGCTTGCAGGGTACAAGATCTCCCCGAAAGTAACACCTGAACGCTGGGATGAAGCGATCAATCCGGATCAGGTCGCGATATCCCTGTCAGGAGAGCCGACCCTGTATCCGTATTTACCAGAACTGATTGAGATGCTTAATCAGAAAGGATGCACAACCTTCCTCGTATCAAACGGGACAAACCCTGATGAACTCAAGGCATGCAGACCGTATCAGAAGTATGTCTCTCTTACCGCTCCAGACCGGGAGACCTATCTCATGGTTGCACAGCCGCTTGAGGATTACTGGGATCGGCTCCAGGAAAGCCTGGTCTCGCTAGGCAGAGAGACGGATCAGGGGGCAAGGACTGCGATCCGGATCACGGTTGTCAAAGGGATCAATGATCATGATCCTGAAGGATTTGCCAGATTAATCCAGGAGAGCGGGGCTTCCTTTGTTGAGGTGAAGTCGTATATGCATGTAGGGTTCAGCCAGCGTCGTCTTACAGTCAGGCATATGCCTCTTCATACTGAGATCGAGGCATTCGTGCAGGCGATGCTTCCGCACTGCGACTACAAAGTCCGGGGGGAAAACTCCCAGTCCCGGGTTATCTGTCTTGAGAAGAACGGGAACGCATGAGGAAATTATGAGATTTGATATTGAAGAGTTCAAACAGCGGGCAAAGGAAGATTATGAGGCTGCATGGCATGCAGGCCCATCGGTCCTGACTCCTCCTTCGGTGGATCGGACCTATCCAAGACTCCAGTACAGGAGGGCTACTCCCCATCCGGTCTTTGCGACAATTCAGAAGCTTCGTGAGACCTATCTCGCCATGGGCTTTGATGAGGCAGAAAATCCGATCATCGTTGATGAGCAGGAGGTCTACCGGCAGTTTGGTCCAGAAGCGATGGCAGTGCTCGACCGTGTTTTTTACCTTGGTGGTCTTCCAAGGCCCAATGTCGGGATCGGCAAGGATCAGGTCGAGAAGATTTCAGGGATTATTGGTCGTCAGATATCAGAAGAGGATGAGGAGGCTCTCCGAAAAACTCTCCATGCCTATAAGAAATCTGAGATCGACGGCGATGATCTGACCCATGAACTTGCGGCTGTGCTCAAGACCGATGATGCACTGGTTGTCGAGATCCTTGATCAGGTCTTCCCAGAGTTCCGTGAATTGAAACCCGAGTCTGGACGACAGACCCTCCGGTCTCATATGACCAGCGGGTGGTTTCAGACACTCGGCTCCATCTGGGAGAAGGTTCCCCATCCGATCATGCTCTTCTCAATCGACCGGTGTTTCCGCAGGGAACAGGCAGAAGATGCCCAGCGTCTGATGAGTTATCACTCAGCATCCTGTGTTGTTGCAGGAGAAGATGTCACGATGGAGGATGGAAAAGCAGTTGCCCGGGCACTTCTCTCCTCTTTCGGCTATACTGACTTTGAGTTCAGGCCTGATGATAAGCGGTCTAAGTACTACATGCCTGATACCCAGACCGAGGTGTACGCTTCACATCCGAAACATGGGTGGGTGGAGGTTGCCACCTTTGGTATCTACTCTCCCTCGTCGCTTGCAGGATACGGGATCGGTGTCCCGGTTATGAACCTTGGCCTCGGAGTTGAGCGGCTTGCGATGATTGCTTCAGGATCAAATGATGTCAGGGAGATGTGCTTCCCCCAGTTTGCCCCAAGGCTATACTCAGATTCTGACATCGCCCGGGCCGTCTCGCTTGAGAAGGAACCCTCGGCAGCAGGTCGTCATATTGTTCGTGCAATCTGTGATGCTGCACTTCCGAACGCAACCGCAACAGGACCGTGCTCGTTCAAGGCATGGGAAGGGGAGATGTCCGGGAAAAATATCTCTGTCTTTGTTGAGGAGCCTGAAGAAGGGGCAAAACTCCTCGGGCCAGCGTGCATGAATGAGATATTTGCACACAATGGTGCAGTTCTTGGAGTACCTGACACAGAAAAGTTCGCCCAGGTCAGAAAGGAAGGAACTCCTGTTGGTCTCTCGTTTCTTCAGGCCGCTGCTGCCGGTGCTGTAGCCTCCATCGAGATGGCAGCCATGTGTGGAGAGGGAACAACAGTGCAGTATAAGATGGCACGGCTCCCGGGAGATATCAACCTGAAGATCGCTCCCTATGCCATGCGATACATCACCGACAACAACAGGAAGGTGGATGTCCGCGGACCGATCTTCCTCACCATCAGATCAGAGATCAACCCATAACTCGAATCTCCGGATTACTCGTCCCGGAGATTATTCTTTTTTCGATATACTTCAATTCTGATATTTTTTAAGCAGCCCTGTAATGCATTTTTTCGTCTGTCCCGGGCGCAACTTCCGGAAAGATTATCAGGAACAGGAACAACATTCAAACAATTGAAACTCTGAGGTTTCTACTGAAGCAATCCGGTTAACGGATGTTGGGGATGTAAATATGGATGGGATTCGTGCAATAAGACCGGTAATGGCACTGGTTGTTCTGCTCTGTGCGTTGATAATGGGTGCGGCAGCGGTTCCACCGCTTCCAGCTGAGTTCTATGGATCTGTCACGATGCAGGGCACCCCTGTTCAGGCAGGAACGGTGCTGACAGCAAAGATAAACGATCAGGTGTGTGGGCAGTATACCCTGAAACAAGCCGGCATATATGGTGGTGGGGGCATCTTTGATGACAAACTGATGGTTGTGGCATCAGAGAATGATCTCAAGATTGGTCCGTTATCTGTCTACTTCTATATCGGCGACACGAAAGCAGATCAGGTCGTCCCCTTTGAATCAGGAAAGGT
>CAZVAS010000022.1:0-22985 GCA_964625165.1 uncultured Methanospirillum sp.
CAGGCCTCGGAGCAGTTGCATTCCTTGCACTGCGCCGGAACTAAGGGTTAAACCCATAACTTTTCTTTTTTAACTTAACTTGTCCAGTTAGTGAACTCTGTTTTGTCATTCCTGATTCTTCCAATGCACTAATTAGGATACAGCGTCAATTTTATGCATGAAACTTGCCGTACGCCTCGTTGATATTGCTGCACGGGGTGTGCTCCTGCACCAGCAGGATGCAAAATCCCTGGGTGTTTTTCCCGGAGACCGGGTTGAAATCACCAATATCTCGACAGGTCTTTCCATAGCAGATTATGTTGAAACGACCTCATCTCTTATTAAACAAGGAAAACTTGGTATCTATCACCAGAGTAACGAGCAACTACAGGTAAAAGACGGTGAATCTGTAGAGGTCAGGGTGGCTGATCGTCCGGTATCGCTGGATTATATCAGGAAGAAGATGGACGGAACCCGTCTCTCTCGTGAAGAGATCAAAATGATCGTGAGCGATATTGTTCATGACAATCTGTCACCGAGCGAGATTACTGCCTTTGTCATCAGTTCCTACATCAATAACCTGGATATTGATGAGATTGAATCTCTCACCCGATCGATGGTGGAGACCGGGGACCAGCTTGAGTTTCATACCGGACCTATTGTTGACAAACATTCGATCGGTGGGGTTCCGGGGAACAAGATCACATTTCTTGTAGTTCCTATCATAGCAGCTGCCGGATTGTTGATTCCTAAAACCAGTTCCCGTGCAATTACAGGTGCAGGAGGAACTGCTGATCTGATGGAAGTACTGGCACCTGTTGAATTTTCAGCAACTGAAGTTCAGCAGATGACACAGAAGGTTGGGGGTGTCATCGTCTGGGGTGGTGCAACCAACATTGCCCCTGCGGATGACAAGATCATCATCCAGGAGTATCCGTTCAAAATAGATCAGGTTGGGCAGATGATCGCCAGTGTCATGGCAAAAAAATTTGCAGTTGGTGCTGATGTTGTCGCCATTGACATTCCGGTTGGGAAAAACTGCAAGGTCCATTCCATACAGGAAGGCAGGAAACTAGCCCAGTTGTTCATTGAGATCGGTGATCGGCTGGGAATGCGTGTTGAATGTGCCCTCACATATGGTGACGCACCTGTTGGGCGGGCAATAGGCCCTGCATTAGAAGTGAAAGAAGCCCTTGCCATCCTTGAGGGAGCTGAATCCCCGAACTCACTTATCGAGAAGAGCACGGTTATTGCAGGAATAGCTCTCGAACTTGCAGGAAAAGCAAACCGTGGCGAAGGTGCAAATCTGGCCCTTGATCTTCTCAAAACTGGAAAAGCCCTGAAGAAGATGAAAGATATCATCGCAATTCAGGGTGGAAATCCAGAAGTGACTTCTGATATGGTAAAACCGGGAGAATTTTTCCATATCGTGAAGGCAGAACATGATGGATATGTTGTGGATCTCAACAACCGCTCCCTGATCACCATTGCCCGCGTTGCCGGAGCACCAAATGATCACGGTGCAGGGCTCTATATCCATGCAAAGCCGGGAACCCGCCTTAAACGTGGTGATCCGATATTTACTCTGTATGCTGAGAGGAAATGGAGACTTGAGAAGGCCCTTGAGACTGCACGGACACTCCGTCCGGTGATTGTTGAAGGGATGCTGATCGATCGGGTTCCAAATCAGAGGGAGTGGGTCCCGTCCAGGCAGCGTATCAACGGTGTTGAATGATGTATTATGAGGAAAAGTCTGCACAATAAGGCAGGAAGTAACAGATGGAACACAGGGAATTGAGACTGATATCAGGAGTAACACTTCTCCTGTTCTGCCTTCTGGTTACTGCTCCGGTCTGTGGTCTCAATATCATGGTTTTTGAGCAGACAGATCGGACAGCACCGATCCCTCAGGCACTTATTTACACAAACGGGGAGTATGCTGCAACGACTAACGAGAACGGGACTTACAACCTCTCATATGAAGGCGTTCCTCCTGCTTTGAGGATCGCAAAGGCCGGGTATCGCGAGTGGACCGGAACACCGCTTGTAAATGATACCCTGCTATTGGTTCCGCTACAGATCCGTAACTGTACGTACTCGATCCAGGTTTTTGATACTGATACACTCCTTCCTCTGCCTGATCTTCAGGTAAAAGCCAGCCTGCCCGATGGGACTGTTCGTCAGAATCGCACCGGTCCGAATGGGAGTGTTCTCCTCCCTCTCCGGTCTGAGCAGGTCTATGATCTCACCATCACCGGAGGCAAATATCAGACAATTAGGGATAAACTGGTGACAGGGTTTGAGAATACGGCTGTTCAATATTCGATGATTCGAAATGATCGGATCTCACTTCTGGTGCAGGATGCTCAAACTAAGCATCCTGTTGCAGACGTTCAGGTCTTTACTGATGGGAAGGATTCAGGGAAGACTAACGAGAAAGGAATTTTGATCACTAATATGAGCCGGGGTGTGGACCATATGATCGAGGCGAGATCCCCGGGATATGAGAAGACAATTCTGCAGAAAAATCCTGGAGAAGAGGATCTTATTCTGGATGTTTCCCTGATACCCCTAAAATCCACGGTGTTTGTCTCTGTATACGATCCTGCTAAACAACCTATCGAGGGGGCTGATGTTCGGATAGATGGTGATTTGGAAGGACCTACAACCCAGTATGGGAGAATCTCAATACCAGATCTTGAACTCCGGTCCTATCTCATCAGTGTCAGTAAAAAAGGGTACAAACCTGAAAGCAGGACAGTTGATCTCACATCCAATAACTCAGATATTATCTTTGATCTGACTCCTGATCTGATTTCAGTGCCAGTGATGGTCAGGGATATACAAGGACGCTCCCTTCCCAATGCTTCGGTTCTTGTAAACGGCTCCCAGATGGCTGTAAGCAATGGCAATGGTTCGGCAGTTCTGGCCCTCAAAGAAAAGCAGTCCTATCATATCGGAGCAGAACTGACTGGGTATCTGCAGAATAATACGACGATAATCCCCCCGGTTTCAACCCCGGTAATTCTCGTTCTTAGCCCCAAAGAGAAAGAGAACGTAGTAACTCCATTCCCCTTGATAGAAGCAGGAATCATAGTTCTTGTGGTGCTGGTGTTACTCCTAATCCTCTTTATGAGGGGTGGCGGGAAAAGACCATCATCACGTGCAAGAAGAAGACGGACTGATCTCAGAAAGAGATCACTCTGATTTTTTTTACGGATCCAGTGGGAATCGAACCCACGTTTCCGGGTTCGAAGCCCGGAAGGATATCCGCTACCCCATGGATCCTCTAGAGGATTCCATCCGTAAGGTATTAATGATTTTTATCCTACCTGTATGGTATGATTCTGTCATCACGCTCGCTCCGGCAGAGACTCGGAGTTCCTGCCGGTAACGGAGGTGTTGTCCTCGAGCCATATGGCACTGAGTGCCAGCAGCCTGCTTCATATGATCTCCGGGCTGCAGAAGATTACACCCTTGAACGCGGGATGATGACGCTTGTTGCTACGATGGAATGGGTGGAACTGCCTGGTGACCTGGCAGCCACACTTCGTTGTCGATCTTCATACGCACGCCGTGGTCTCCTGCTCAGTGGGGGATTTGTTGATCCCGGATTCAGGGGACACCTAACTCTCTGTCTGGTGAACATGGGTGCGGAACCCGTGTCTATTAGTGCCGGTGACCGCGTTGTACAGATGATCTTCTCTGAAGTTAGTGCAGGTGACGAGATCTATAACGGGAGATACCAGGACAGCAACGGAGTGGTTCCAGCACGATGATAAAAACAGAGCATAAATATATCGAGATTTTACGAATCCTCAAGGATCACCAGGAGCCCATGGGGGCAAAGCGTCTCTCTGAACTTCTTGCAGAACGGGGATACGTGATGACTGATCGGGCTGTTCAATACTATCTCAGGTATCTTGATACCCGCGGGTTCACTGAGAAGGTTGGCAACCAGGGACGGATTCTGACATCTACCGGTATTGCAGAGACAGATCGTGCCCTGGTAGAAGATCGTATCGGGTTTGTTATCTCTAAACTTGAACGTCTTGCATTTCGCAGCACATTCAACCCTGACACCTCAACCGGCGATGTGGCTTATAATCTGACGATTGTTCCAAACGAGAAGATTGATGCAGTGACCAGCGTTTTTGACCGGGTCCGCGATGCCGGTTGCAGTTTTTTCCACTCCTATGCTCTTCTGGATCGTGACACGCGGGTACCGGCAGATCACACCGGGATTCTGACGGTCTGCAGTATCACAATGGATGGTGTCTTCCAGCACAATGGCATCCCGGTGAAGATGGCCTATGGGGGGACGATCAGGATTGAGAATAATAAACCGATAGAGTTTGTGGATCTTATCGGCTATCAGGGCTCCACTGTGGATCCCCTCCAACTCTTCATCAACTCAGGTCTCACCTCAATCGGCCCCTTTATATCGAATGGTTCAGGTGTTCTTCTGGCAAATATCAGACAGATACCAGGTTCATCATGGGATCGGGCATCTGATCTGATTGCAAGGATGCAGGGATGCGGATTCAGATTTCCCCTTATGATGGGAAGAGGTCAGATCTTTAATCTGGTGACCGATCCTGGGAGAATCTCCCTTGTTTCATACTCCGGAATGAACTCCATCGGGTATGCGGCAGAAGAGGGTCTCAAACTTACGACTGAAATAGGAGCAGGAACAATTCCCTTCTCCCGGATAGAAAGCAAAAAATAAAAAAATACTCTTTTTAAGTTAATTCGTCTGGAGTAACTGATCTAACTCACTGATTCTGGGGATCTCACTCAAGCCTGAAAGGAGAATAAGGACTGCTACATAGGATCCATGCCGTGCTGAAACAGGGCTGTCACCTGACCTGAGTTCATATCCGTTGATACTGTCATCAATCCACTTTCTGACAGCCATAAATCCTTTCATTGATAGTTCTTCTTCAGGTCCCACCAGAAGGATAAGGGCTTTCCTGGCTGATGAGAGATCGCAGTATGCTGAGATATCCCTGAATACCGCTTTCTCAGCTAGTTTTACTATTCGTCCTGCCCGTTCCTGCCGGTATACGATCGACTCCTGTTTCTGCCGGAAGAATCCTATCTTTGAATGCTCTTCAAGAGGTTCATCTGCATACCCTATTGTGATCAGTCCTGCTCCGGTGATGGTGTTCAGGATCTCCCTGGTATCCAGAACCATCTGCGGTGGAGTATCCTGTACTTCTCCTGCCTGAATCAGCAATTGTATCCGTGTTGCGATCTGGTGGTTGATCAGGTCATATGGTTCGACAGATGTCTTCTCCGGAGTTCCCGGTATCCAGAACCGTTCGGTCACACCAGGTCCGGTCTGCTGGACCGCTGTCTCCATCTGCTCACGGACTTTATCGAGCCAGAGCTGGTTGTCAAAAACAATGACACCGTCAAGGATAGCACGTATCTGACGCATGTTTGTTGCAGCCCGCTTGAGCCTTTCCTGACCCTCTTCTTCAGAGGGGAGGGTGACCAGGGCAAATACGGGCTCAAACATCGTCTCTCTGATGATTTCGACGAGGTGAGGGACCAGATCTATAAGGCCCCCTCCGAGCCCTGCACAGAGGAGTACTGCATCATGACCCCCGGCATCATTGGAGCGGAGCCGGGCTTTTACCTCATCGATAGTGAAGGTGGTGGTCAGGAGTTCGGGCGTGGAAATTGAGTCTCTTGGAAAGTAGATCTTCCTTTCTCTGTCGATGTTTTTAAGGTTCTCAAGGATTACTGGATCATTGTCAACCGCTATTGCATGAACTGGAGGGCTACGGGTTGATCTGCCAGCTGGTTCAGCTATCGCGTCAGCAATTCTGCTCCCAGCCGTGCCAAGTCCTAATATCAAGAGTCTCATTTCATCACCCGTTGCACGATAATCCTCAAACCAGTCGTTGAAGTGTATATATGTACTCCCCTGATCTCATATAGAGTATCTGGGGGCAACCCGAAAATTAGCCCGTAAATGCCGGTATGCTCCGTAACTCCATGCGTCTGCAATTATTTTATTGTCCTGATAGAGATCTCTTCATACAAATTCGGATGATATCGCTTTATTATTCTAATATTGCCTGATTTTTTGAGATTCAAATAATAATGTTTTTACCGGTTCGGGTTTTATTAATTTTTTGAGGTGACAGACCTTGAGTTATGGTATAGAATTCGTTCCAGGAAACATTAACGTCAAACAGGTGGTCAATTATTGTAAACTCGCAGAGTCAAAGGATATTGACTTTGCCTGGATTACCAACCACTACAACAACCGCCACTGCTACCCAACCCTTGCAGCAATCGCTCAGGCAACAACAACCCTGAAGATGGGTCCGGGTATTATGAACGCCTTCACCGACACACCCGCTGCAATGGCATCCTTTGCATGCACCCTTGATGAGATATCAGAGGGCCGTGCAGTCATGGGTATCGGACCTGGTGACCTCTCAACCCTTCCGAAACTTGCAATCAACCCTGAGAAACCAGTCGGCCGACTTGAGGAAGCAGTTGTTCAGATGCGCAAGCTCATCGCCGGAGAACAGGTTTCAAAGAGCGGCATGAAGTTCTTTGACTACGATGGTGCCAAGCTCACCGGTGTCAACCTCCCAGGAAAGAAGGGTATTCCGATGTATATCGGCGCCCAGGGTCCAAAAGTTCTCGAACTCGCCGGTACCATCGGAGACGGTGCACTGATCAACGCATCCAACCCGAAGGACTTCGAAGTCGCAATTCCAATCATCAAGGCAGCCTGCGAGAAGGTTGGCAAGAAGAACTTTGACATCGGTGCATACACCGCAATGTCAATCGACAAGAACGAGAAGAAGGCACGCAACGCAGCAAAGATTGTTGCAGCATTTATTGCAGCCGGATCTCCAGAGCCACTGCTCCAGCGCCACGGCCTCGACCTTGCAAAGGTTGCAAATATCAAGGCAGCACTCGGCAAGTTCGACTTCAAGACTGCAGGAGAAAATGTCGATGATGCAACCATCGATGCATTCACCATTGCAGGAACCCCAGACACTGTCAAGCAGAAGTGTGAGGACCTGATGAAATCCGGTGTTACCCAGGTTATCTTCGGATCACCACTCGGCCCGGACGTTGTCAACTCCATCCGCCTGCTTGGAAAGTACGTAGTCTGAGCGCAAAACAAAATTTTCTCCTTTTTTTCGGTTCATATTTATAGTAACATGCCCCATACGAGGAGTAGGGCAGGCAGATGTTTACCTCTTTCAAAATAGAGCACGCTGGCGGCTTTATCGAATATCGCACTGAAGAACTGACCGGACTTAGAACCAGAATCTGTCCCGAACGACTAAAGAGGGGTATCGGTGGTGCCTATGTTCCTGTCTATACCAATGAGGGTTGCCCATTCTGCCCTGATCAAATTGAAAAGGTCACTCCGGTATTTTCTGACGGGAAACGGATCTGTGTCGGTGAGAGTATCACATTTCCAAACCTCTACCCGTTTGCAGCCTACCATGTGGTGACTTCAATCACACATGAACATACGGTCTTCCTCTTTACACCCAGGCAGATTGCTAATGCCCTTCGTGGGCAGGTGATCGCTCTCGAAAAGCAGACCGGGTATGTATCTATCAACTGGAACTATCTTCCCTCAGCCGGTGCTTCACTTCCTCATCCCCACCTCCAGGGCCTGTGTGACAAAGATCCAGACACACTTCCTTCCCGGTATCTTTCTGCAGGATCCGAGTATATCAGGCAGCATGGGAAGAGATACTTTGAGCATGTCAGGGAGTATGAGGCACAGAATAAAAGAGACCTCCCCGCGACCAGGATGTTCTGGTATGCAAATCCAGTTCCTGTCGGTGAACGGGAGATCAGATGTCTTCTCCCTCTTACAACCATTCAGGAGTTTGGCAGGGTGCTGGAAGATTTTGCTGAAGACCTGATCTCAATTCTTAGATTCTACCAGGATCTTGGAACAAATGCGTTCAACATGGCGATTTTTTTTGGAAAAGACAATGACCGCGATCACTTCACAGCGTTCTGTTCACTCATATCGCGCATCAACCCGAACCCTCTCTCAACATCTGATACTGCTTTTATGGAGCGATTGCATCTTGAACCCGTGATTCTCACCCTCCCTGAAGACCTGGCAGAGACCTGGAGGGAGTCCCTGAAGAATTAGTTCTTTTCCAAAACCTTCGCTGCTTTGGTTCTTAAAAAAGAGAAAAAGGAAAGATCCGATTATTCAGGCTTGCTGATGAGGGTCTTCTTTGCAACGCGGGTTCCGTCGTTCTTGTGTGGCTTGCGGATGACTGCATCGGTTGCCTTCTCCATCTCGCGTGCCTCATCACAGAGGAATGCGGCCTGGCGCATCATCTCGTGTGCAGATGCAACGATTGGAGTGTAGTTCTCAAAGCCCTTTGTCATAAAGCAGCCCTTGACATTGACTCCTGCAACTGCGCTGGAGATCTCGTATGCTGCCCGTGCCTTTGCATATGCGTATGGGTTGCTGAACTCTCCCTCAACTGCCTTGTCAGAGGTCATGACAATCTTTGGCAGTGCGAGGTCCTTGCCCTTCTTTCCTGCCTTGACCTGGTCGATGACCTCGTCAAGAGCAACCTGAAGTTTGCGGAATGCACCGGTGAGTGCGAGAACCTTGACAAGGTTTCCGTTGAAGTCAGCCATCTCAATGGGGTCAAGGAATTCGCGGCGTGCACCAATCATGGAGTCTCCCTTCATGATGATGTATCCGAACTCGCTTGCCTTGAGTGCTTCCCACTCTTCTTTCTTGGTGGTGATGTCGTCAGTGATGACAACACAGGGAATACCTGCTGCTGCGAGTGCTTCGCGTGCCCCTTTTGGACCTGGAAGAACTCCGTTTGGAGAAACAACAACGCAGAAGTCTGGACCCCATGCTTTCATATTGGAGACGACACGGTCGATATCTTCTGGCTGGAGCTTGGTTCCCGAGGTGGCCATGAAGGTCTGCATATCCTCACGGTCTGCCCGCTCATCGAGGAGAAGTTCTGCCATGACACCGCTTGCAATATTTCCAAGTTTTGCAATTCCTACTTTTACTACCATTGCACACCTCTGTGTGTTCAACGATACTATGATAAATATCATAATAAAGGTTGTGAAATCGTTTTTTCGGAGTATTTATTGTAATAAAGGGAGCAGGGATGTGAATACCCCTCCGCTTTGGTATTCTTCCCAGGCAAAAGTATCAGAACTGAGATAAAATTTGTATTGTTAACGAAAAGCGTTTAAATTATCTGAATCTTATTGGTATGTATGAAAGATGGGCTACTGACCGACCGACAGAAAGAGGTTTTAAGATACCGGAAGTCAGGCCTGACACAACAACAGATTGCCGATATCATCAATACATCGAAGGCAAATGTCTGCACCGTTGAGAAGTCAGCGATGGAGAACATCAAACGTGCAAGAGAGACAATTGAGTTCTTTCACAGTCTGGATTCACGCCATCTCTGCACAATTGGTAAGGGTCAGGATCTTCTTGAGTCTGTTCAGCAAATATTTGATGAAGCAGAAAAGATTGGTATTAAGGTCAAATATGACACGGTTCAACTGATGAACCGGATTCGTGATGAAATCCCTGAGAAGAACCGTTCACGGTACGTTCGAAATCCGATCGAGGTCTACATCAAAGATGATGGTGATCTCTACTTTGAATGAAGTTTTGTGATTGCAATACCTTTATTACTCTTTTTCTCTCATATGTATGAAGCCTGAATCTATAGGTATTTTTATGTACCTGTATATTTGACGGTCAAATCGCAGAAAAATTAAATTTCTGCGGAGTGACAGGATTGCGTTCATCGCAATGGGCTGATATAGTGGGATGTGATTTCGGCAAGGGTGGACGATGCGGCCCATTGCCTGTGATTGATCACAGGTTAAGCCTGAATTTCACGCATCTTACGAGAGACCGGTATCTGAACGCATTACATCTGACTGCCTGACTACACGCCAAGGATTTCGTTCTGGCACCCTGAATAAAAAGGGCGCATATGACCTCTGGTACCTTGACGTCGTGGGGAGAGGCAGGTCTGAACGTTCGTTCAGCAGAAGTTCCGCTTCGTGCAGCTTCTGCTATAAGGTATACTTCGTGTCTCTGATCCTGCATCGATTATCATTCTGGCAAAACTGCCTGAATGATCTGATACAGACAGAAGGACTGATTGAAAAATGCCAAACGTACACAGACCCCGCATGGGTTCCCTGGCATTCAGCCCACGGAAACGGGCGAAGAGCCAGGTGCCGAAATATCATGCATGGCCCGCATATGAAGGAGAGCCAGCGCTCCAGGGTTTTGCCGGATATAAGGTTGGAATGACCCATGTCATCATGGTCGACGACCATGTTAAGAGTCCAAATGAAGGCAAGGACATCATGGTTCCTGTCACGGTTGTTGAAGTACCCGACATGAAGGTTGCTGCAATCCGTGTTTACCGCAAAGATACCTACGGTCACCACCCGATGACCGAGATCTGGGCAGAGAACCTTGAGTCAGACCTCGGACGTAGAATCAACCTGCCGAAGAATTACAAGCGCGAAGAGGCTGAAAAGAAGATTCGCGAGGCAATCGAAGCAGGCAAGATCGTCGATGTCGTTGCCATTACATACACCCGCCCTGCACTTCTCACCGGTGTCCCGAAGAAGGTCCCTGACCTCATGGAGACTCGTGTTGGTGGAGGAAGCATTGCAGAACGGTTCGACTTTGCTGTCGGCATGCTTGGAAAGGATGTTGACATCCGTGGCATGTTTCAGGTTGGTCAGTACACCGATGTTACTGCAATCACCAAAGGAAAGGGTACACAGGGTCCTGTAAAGCGCTGGGGAGTTCACCTCCGCAAACGCAAGCACTCACGTGGTGGCAAGGAACGCCATGTTGGTACTCTCGGACCATGGAATCCGCACCATGTACGGTGGCAGGTTCCGATGATGGGTCAGATGGGATACCAGCAGCGGACTGAATACAACAAGCGTCTCATCCGGATCGGAGAAGATGGCGCTGATGTGACCCCAGAGGGTGGATTCCTGCACTATGGAGACGTCCGGAGCCGGTATGTTCTCATCAAGGGTTCACTTCCAGGTCCATGCAAGCGTCTTGTAAGAATCAGACACGCAATCCGCCAGGGTGAGCACAAGATCCGCGAGCCTGTGGTTGAATTCGTGAGCCAGCAGAGCAAACAGGGGTGAGTTAGATGAAAGCACAGGTTTTATCATTGTCAGGTTCGGTTGACCATGAGATTGAACTCCCGTCTGTCTTTGCATCCGAGTACCGCCCGGATCTCATCAAGAAGGCGGTCATCTCGATTCAGAGTCACCGGTACCAGCCCCATGGAGCATATGTCTATGCAGGTATCACGAAGTCAGCCGTCGGCTGGGGTAGTGGTCGTGGTGCATCACATGTTCCACGTCTGAAGAACAGTTCCCGGGCTGCAAAGGTTCCGCAGGCAAAGGGTGGTCGTGAGGCTCATCCGCCTGTAGTCCAGAAAGTCCTGACCCGCGACATCAACCGCAAGGAAAGAAGAAAAGCTCTCGGTTCAGCAATTGCAGCAACCATCAGCGATGATCTTGTCAAGTCACGTGGTCATGTCTTTGAAGGCTCTCTTCCGTTTGTGCTGACCAACGAGTTTGAAGCTCTTGGAAAGACCAAGGATGTTATCGCAGCACTGAGAGCAATCGGTGTTTACAACGATATTCTCAAGGCTGAAGGATCACGCAAGGTCCGTGCAGGTCGCGGAAAGATGCGTGGACGACGGTACAAACAGCGCAAGAGTCTGCTCATTGTTACCGGTAACCAGCCGCTCCGTGCAGCACGCAACCTTGCAGGTGTGGATGTCTGCCCGGTTGACAGCCTGAATGTCGAACTTCTCGCTCCGGGAACTCAGTCTGCACGGCTGACTGTCTGGACTGAGGATGCAATCGTCAGGCTTGGGGGTGAACAATAATGGTTCTGAAGTACCCGCATGCAACTGAAAAAGCAACCTACGGAGTAGAGAACGAGAGTAAAATCCAGTTTGTCGTTGATCGTAACGCAACCAAACCGGAGATCAAGAAGGCGGTCGAGAAGATGTTCGGCCAGCAGGTCACCTCAGTAAGGACGATGATGACCACCAAGGGTGAAAAGAAAGCCATCATCGGATTTACCAATGAGAAGTCCGCAGAGGAGATCCTCAGCCGTCTCGGCATAATGTAAGGTGGTGTAAGATGGGACATCGAATCACAACACAGAGCCGTGGACACGGAGGACCAACCTACCGTGCACCGTCACACCGGTACAAGGCTGCACTTCGTCACCTTGGGCGCAACGACCAGACGATAAACGCGGTCATTATTGATATCGAGCACGATCCGGCCAGGCACACGCCGATTGCAAAGGTCGAGATTGAAGGCAGCGAGAAGAAGTACGTTCTTGTCCCAGAGGGACTCGGAGTCGGGGACACAATGTCCTGGGGATCTGAAGTCTCCTACAAGAATGGAAACACACTTCCTATGTCGGAGATCCCAACTGGTGCATATATCTGTAATATTGAAGCCAGACCAAACGACGGTGGGAAGTTCGTCCGTGCAGGCGGTGTTCAGGCACTGATCACCGACAAGATGGAAGGCCGGGTTGCAGTCCGGATGCCAAGCGGAAAGACCAAGTGGTTCAACGGCCAGTGCCGTGCAACCGTTGGTGTTGTCGCTGGCGGTGGCCGCAGCGAGAAGCCGTTCGTCAAGGCCGGTAAGAAATATCACAAGATGAAGAATACCGCAAGCAACTGGCCACGGGTCAGAGGTGAGGCTATGAACGTCATCGACCATCCGTTCGGTGGTGGAGGACATCAGCACGCCGGCAGACCTAAGACAGTTAGCCGCGGAACATCGCCAGGTCGTAAGGTCGGGCATATAGCTGCACGCCGCACAGGCAGAAGGAGGTAAGCGGATGGCAAAGAAGATAGTGAAGAAGTTGCCACGGCGAAAGGAGGAGTTCACCTATCATGGATTCAACGCCGAGGCACTCAAATCCATGACTATTGAGGAACTGCTCCCGGTCATGCCATCACGGGCACGCCGGAAGGTTCTCCGTGGATGGACCATCAGTGAGGATAAACTCCTTGCTGATCTGCGTAAGGGTGACAACCGTGTCAAGACCCATGTCCGTGATATGATCATTCTCCCAGAGATGATCGGACGTGAGATCGAGATTTACAACGGAAAGGAGTTTGTAAAGGTTGAGATTCAGCCTGAAGCAGTCTTCCATTACCTTGGCGAATTCGCCCTGACACGAAGGAAAGTCTCTCACGGTTCTGCTGGTATCGGAGCAACCCGGTCGAGCAAGTTCGTTCCACTGAAGTGATGTGAATGGGAAGAATCGAGTATTCAAACAAAGTGGAAGGGGACAATCTTGCTCGTGGCAGGGTAAATGAGGCACCGATCTCCCCCAAACATGCAATTGAGATTGCCCGGTTTGTAAGGGGTAAATCCCTTGCAGAGGCTGAGGCATACCTGAATGATGTGGTTGACCTGAAAAAGGCCATCCCCTTCAAGAAGTTCAACAGAAATGTTGCCCACAAGCGTGGTCTTGTTGGCTGGGATGGCGGTCGCTACCCACAGAAGGCAAGCCAGGTTTACCTCCGGCTCTTTAACAGCGTGCGCAAGAACGCCGAGTACAGCGGACTTGATACCGAAAAACTTCGGATCATTCACGTCTCTGCAAACCGCGGAATTCGCCGCCGAAGCTTTATGCCCCGTGCAATGGGAAGGGCAACCCCCAAGGATCGGCAGACCGTCAACATCGAGATGATCGTCTCCGAGCAGGAGGCCTGAACGTATGGCAATTGAACGTAAGTTTGTAGCAGACGGCGTCCGGAAGGTCAGGGTAGAGAAACACCTCTCCCGCGAGCTCAAGCGTGCCGGGTATGGCGGTATGGATCTCATCCGGACCCCTCTCGGCACCCAGGTGACGATCTTTGCAGAGAAGCCGGGTATCGTCATTGGAAAAGGTGGAAAGGTAGTCCGTGGCCTGACTCAGGACCTTGCAACTGTTTACGGGGTCGAATCCCCTCAGATTGAGGTCCAGCAGGTTGACAATCCGAACCTGAATGCACAGATCATGGCAGAGCGGCTTGCCAGTGCGCTTGAGCGCGGCTGGTACTTCAGAAAGGCAGGCTCATCCACGATCCGCAGGATCATGGAGTCCGGTGCACTCGGTTGTGAGGTCGTCATCTCCGGAAAGCTCACTGGTGCCCGAGGTCGTGTCCAGAAGTTCACTGAAGGATACATCAAGCACTCCGGAGATCCGGTAAACACCATCGTCGAGAAGGGATTCGCAGTAGCAATCAAGAAACTCGGTGTTATTGGTGTGCAGGTACGGATCATTCCGCCAGGCGCACAACTCCCTGATCACTTCCAGGTCACTGCAGTTCTTGAGAAGAAGAAGGCAAGCCTTGCTCCTCATCTGACAAAGATTGCATCTGAGTCAGCCAGCGATGATGAGGATGTTCCACTTGAGGAGATGCTTGGAGAGCCAGATGCATCGGAGGACCAGTAATGGCAATCTTCCGAGCACATGATGTCAGCCAGCTCTCAGATGTCGAACTGGTTGAACAGGTAGACAAGCTCAAGATGGAGCTGATCCAGTACCGTGGCAAGGTCAGTGCTGGTGGGGCTCCAGAAAACCCGGGTCAGATCCGCGAGATTCGCCGGACCATCGCCCGGATGAAGACCGAACAGAACCGCAGAACCCTGGCATGATCACACCGCAGAACATCCTGTTCCATGAACTCATCGGACTGGATGTTGCGGTGGCACATGCCTCAAACCCTTCCCTTGTGGGAATCACCGGACTCATCATCGATGAGACCAGAAACACGGTCATGGTTAAGTCCGAATCTGGTCTGAAGATGGTGGGAAAGAAGGGTGTAACCCTTCGTACCCGGCTTCCAGGGGGAAAAGTCGTTGATCTGGATGGCTCAGCACTCCTGATGGCTCCGGAGAGACGGACAACAATGCGAATCAGAAGATAGAGGTTCATAATGGCAAGAAATATCGGATTTAACGTCCCTGTACCGGAAAAAGAGTGTACGGACGTAAACTGCCCGTTCCATGGCACCTTGCCGGTGCGCGGCCAGGTGATCACCGGCAAAGTCGTGAGCGACAAGATGACGGGGTCGGTAGTGATCAGGAGGGACTACCTGCACTTTGTCAAGAAGTACCAGCGGTACGAGAAGCGGAGTTCAAAGATTCACGCACACAACCCACCATGCCTTCATGCACGGGTTGGAGATACCGTGAGTATCGCCGAGTGCAGACCACTCTCCAAGACCAAGACCTTCGTGGTCATTGAGGTGAACAAGTCATGAAGGGTCTTGGGATAAAGGTCCCACGATCAGTCAGCACCGGAACCAGAATGGCCTGTGCAGACAACACCGGAGCTCGGCTTGTTCAGGTCGTCTCTGTCTTTGGGTACCACGGTGTTCGCCGCAGGCAACCAAAGCTCGGACTTGCTGACATCGCCACGGTGAGTGTCAAGAAGGGTACACCAGACATGCGGAGGAAACTCGTGCGTGCCGTGGTTATCCGCCAGAAGAAAGAAATTCGCCGCCCCAGCGGACTGCGCCTCAGCTTTGAGGACAACGCTGTTGTGGTCGTTGATGAGAAGAATGAGCCACGAGGAACTGAGATCAAGGGTCCGGTTGCTCGTGAGGTCGCGATTCGGTACCCACGTATTGGCTCGATGGCCACGATCATCGTGTGAGTGGTGCGAATGGTAAGGATTGCAAGTAAACAACCAAGAAAGCAGCGCAAAGCCCGGTATAATGCCGCGCACCACGAGCGCGGATCACTTCTGCACGCTTCCCTCTCCAAGGAACTGCGTGAGAAGTACCACCAGAGAAGTGTCCGGGTCGTCAAGGGTGACACCGTCAAGGTAGTCCGTGGTGACCACACCGGGACATCAGGCTCTGTGGATTCAGTAATAACAAAGAAATCCCAGATCATCGTTGACGGCGTGGCTGTCAAGAAAGCTGATGGTACTGAAGTACCACGCCCGATTGATCCCTCAAATGTCATAGTTACAGAACTGAACCTTGAGGACAAGCGACGCGAGCAGAAACTGGGTGGTGAATAAGATGGGACAACACCTGAAGAGAGTTGTAGCACCTAATTCCTGGGGTATTGCAAGAAAGACGACCAAGTTCGTCATGAAGCCCTCCCCGGGTCCGCACAACACCAATGCACTGCCGATCGCTGTCTGGCTCCGTGATCATATCGGGGTAGCCCGCAATATGAAGGAAGTCAAGCAGATCCTTCGTCAGCGTGAGGTTATTGTGAATGGCCGTGCCTGCAGACATGCAGACATGGGAATTGGTATCTTTGATATCATATCCATCCCGAAGACCGGCAAACACTACCGGATTCTTCGTGACGCAAAAGGCCGGCACAAGACCATCCAGATCGATGCAGAAGCAGCCCAGTCCAGACTGGTCAAGATCACCAACAAGACAGTCATCAAGGGTGGCAAGGTTCAGCTGAACCTGCGTGACGGTTCCAACATCATCGCAGACAACACTTACAAATCCGGCGACTCGATTGTTCTCTCCCTGAAAGATGGTGAGATGAACAAGATCCTTGATCACTTCCCGTACCAGGCCGGTAACATGGTCATGGTCATCGGCGGGAAGCACTCAGGCAACATCGCCCGGATTACTGAGCGTGTCATTGTGAGTGGCAGTCTTCCAAACCGCGTCCTCCTCAAGGATGAAGAGACCGGGGATGCCTTCGAGACCATTGATGAGTATGTTGTGACCGTTGGCCGTGAGAAGTCAGCAGTCGACAACTGGGGGATTGAAGAATGAACCCAAACCGTGCAGTCTCCATCGACAAGATCGTCGTTCACATGGGTGTCGGAGAAGCCGGAGACCGTCTTGTCAGTGCAGAGAAGATCATGAGTGAGATCACCGGGAACAAGCCTGTTCGTGGCGTGGCCAAGCAGACAATCCCGGCATTCGGGCTTCGCAAGGGAATGCCTCTCAGTTGTAAGACCACTCTTCGTGGTGCTGCAGCAGAAGAATTTCTGACCACCTCACTCAAGGTAGTCGGAAACAAACTCTCAGCACATGCAGTCGATCAGCAGGGGAATTTCTCCTTTGGTATCGAGGAACACACCGATTACCCGGGTCAGAGTTATGATCCGAAGATCGGAATCTTTGGTCTTGATGTAACTGTTGTTGTAAAACGCAACGGTCTTCGGATCGCCCGCAGACACATCCAGGCCAAGAAACTTCCGCTGAAGCAGCGGGTCAGCCATGAAGACACTGTCGGTTTCCTGAATGGAAAATATGGCGTGGAGGTTCAGTAATGTCTGAGAAGGCTGGAAAAGAGAGGACAAAAGTTTTCGGACGCGGAGCACACGAGTGCAAGCTCTGTGGGCGTAAACAGGGACTTGTCCGCAGATACAGTATATACTTCTGCAGACAGTGCTTCAGAGAGTGGGCCAGCAAACTTGGCTTTAAGAAACTGAACTGAGGAGGAGAGTAATGGCAAGACTGAATACGGTTGCGGATGCGTTATGCACGCTCAAGAACGCTGCAGACACTGGACGAGCTGAATGCATTGTCCAGCCTGCATCTACCTTGATCGGCGAGATGCTTCGCGTTATGAAAGATGCCGGTTATATCAGGGAGTATTCCCTTGTTGAGGACGGACGTGGCGGCCAGTTTAAGGTTACCATGTCAGGTATGATCAACAAGTGTGGTGCCATCTCCCCCCGGTTCTCGGTAAAGCTGGCTGACATGGAGAGCTGGGAACAGCAGTACCTCCCATCCAAGAGCATCGGTATGCTACTGATTTCTACCTCGAAAGGGGTACTTCCACATCATGAAGCACGAGAACTTGGAATCGGTGGCGAACTGCTGGGGTACGTATACTAAGGGTGGAACAGATGTCAGCTCATAGAACTGTATCCATTCCGGAAGGAGTCACCGTTACCATGGTTGACTCCGTTCTTAAGGTAAAAGGACCCAAAGGCGAACTTCAGCGTGACATGTGGCACCCCGCCATCAATATCACTATCGAGGATGGTCACGCGAACTTTACCACCGACTCACCGAAGAAGATGGTCGTGGCAATGGTCGGAACCCTTGCATCACACTGCAAGAACATGTGCACTGGTGTGACCAACGGGTACCAGTACAACCTCAAGGTTGTCTACAGCCACTTCCCGATCCAGCTGAAGGTGCAGGGCGAGAAACTTGAGATTGTCAACTTCCTTGGTGAGAAATATCCACGGTATGCACGTGTCCTTCCGGGAACATCAGTAAAACTCGGAACCGACGAGGTGTCTGTGACCGGTATCGACAAGGAACTTGTCGGTTCAACCGCTTCAAACATCGAAAAGGCTACCCGAATCCGGGATCGTGACCCCCGTGTCTTCCAGGACGGGATTTACATCGTTGCCAGAGGTGAGCAGTAATGGTATCAGAGATCAGACGTCTCCTTCGTGTAAGAAAGGCAAAAGAAGCCCGATTTAAGCGTGAGGGCGTTGATAAGAAGGTAACCATCAAGGACTCCTGGCGAAGACCCCGTGGTCTGCACAGCAAGCAGAGGAAACTCCGCAAGGCTAAGGGTGCACATCCGGATCCAGGGTACGGCAGTCCTCTCGCTGTTCGTGGCATGCACCCGTGTGGTCTGCGTGAAGTCAGAGTCTGTAACCTCAACGATATGGAAGGGCTCGACGCAGCAACCCAGGCAATACGCATCGGTGCAACTGTCGGACGCAAAAAGCGTGAGATGATCCAGAACAAGGCCGCAGAAGTAAAAATCCGCGTTCTTAACTGGAAAGATGCAACCAAGCCGGTGTCGGCAGGAAAATCTGCATCAAAAGTCGCCAAGACTGATGCAAGTGAGGAGGAAGAATAAATGAGTCAGATTTCTGGTCAGAGACGCCTGGCTGCCGAGGTCCTTAAGTGTGGCCTCAACCGCGTCTGGTTCGATCCCGAAAAGATCGACGACGTGCAGCGGGCTATCTCTCGTGAAGACATCAGAAACCTGATCACGGAGGGAGCCATTGCTGCCCACCAGAAGGTAGGCAACTCCCGTGGACGGGCACGTGTCATGATGGCAAAGCGGAGCTACGGACACCGTAAGGGTCCGGGCCGCAGAAAGGGAGCAATCGGTTCCCGTACCGTCAGCAAGGAACGCTGGGTTTCGCGTATCCGTGCCCAGCGGAAGGTACTCCGTGACCTGCGTGAATCTGGTGAGATTGAACGTTCCGTGTACCGCCGGTTCTACCGTCGTGCAGCTGGTGGTCAGTTCAGGACTGTGGCACACCTGAAAGCCCAGATCGAGATAGGGAGGGCACAGTAATGGCAACAGGTCCACGATACTTTGTCTCCTTCCGCCGCAGGCGTGAAGGAAGAACCGACTACCATGCACGACACAAACTTGTCGTGTCAATCCGTCCGCGGATGGTTGTCAGAAAGACCAACAAGCACATCATCTGTCAGATGGTGACTGCTCACCTCGAGGGAGACCGTACCCATGTTACTGCGAACTCAGCAGATCTTCGCAAGTTCGGGTACCAGGGATCCCTGAGCAACACCCCTGCAGCATACCTGACTGGCATCCTCTTTGCAGTCAGAGCACTCAACGCAGGAAAAGACGCTGCAATCCTTGACATCGGCCTTCACCGGGCAAGTCCGGGAGCACGTGTCTTTGCCGCACTGAAGGGTGCAGCAGAAGCAGGTCTTGACATTCCGCACTCCGAGGAAATTCTTCCCTCTGATGAGCGGTGCAACGGAGAACATATCGCAGCATACGCCCCCGACCGTGCAGGAACCCTGCCTGCCAATGTGGCAGCAACTCGGGATGCAATCATGGGGGAGCTGAACTGAGATGGCATACGAGAAGACAGAATGGGTACCCCTGACTGGTCTTGGACGCATGGTCCAGGCCGGTGAGATCAAGAGCATTGACGAGGCGCTCGCCAGTGGGAAACCCATCAAAGAACCTGAGATCGTTGATGCATTCCTCCCTGACCTCGTGGATGAGGTGCTCGACATCAACATGGTACAGCGGATGACCGATTCCGGTCGTCGTGTCAAGTTCAGGGCTGTTGTCGTCGTCGGTAACCACGACGGATACATCGGCTTCGGACAGGGCAAGGACTCCCAGGTTGGAGACGCGATCAAGAAAGCGATCGTAAATGCCAAGACACACGTGATCAAGGTAAAGCGTGGATGTGGTTCATGGGAATGCGGATGCACTCATCCGCACTCAATCCCCATGCAGGTCACCGGGGATGCAGGCAGTGTCAAAGTCACACTCAAGCCTGCACCACAGGGAATCGGACTTGTAACCGGAGACATCGGGAAGAAGGTGCTTCAGCTCGCCGGTATCCGTGATGTCTGGGCACAGACCGAAGGTCAGACCCGGACGACCATCAACTACGCCAAGGCAACCTTCAACGCTCTGAAAGCGACCAATATGATCAGGCTGGGAGGAAAGGAGTAATGTATGCAGTTGTTCAGGTCCGCGGAACGGTTAAGACCCGCCGGGAGATCAAGGACACCCTGAAGATGCTCCGTCTTCACCACATCAACCACTGTGTCATCATCCCTGACACTCCGGCCTACGTCGGAATGATTCGCAAGGTCAAGGACTTTGTTGCATACGGTGAAGTTGATGCCGGCACGGTTGAGGAACTTCTGAAAACCCGTGGACGCCTCACTGGTGATGCTCATCTGACTGATGAGTACATCAAGGAGAACTCCCAGTACGCAGGAATCTCCGAGTTTGCAAAGGCACTCTCGTCAGGCGAGGCACGGCTGGCAGATGTTCCCGGACTCAAACCGGTTCTGCGGCTTCACCCGCCACGTAAAGGGTATAAGACCACCAAGAGGACCTACCAGCAGGGCGGTTCACTCGGGTACCATGGGGAGAATATTAACGATCTCCTCTACAAGATGAGGTGAGCAGATGCCAGTCAACAAGCGATCCAAGTACCGTGGCTCACGCACCTGTGGTGGTGGGACCCACAAGAACCGTCGTGGAGCAGGAAACCGTGGAGGCAGAGGCAATGCCGGTGTCAATGCACACCACTTTGTGAAAGCCTACCTTGTTAGAGGCCCGGTCTTCGGCAAGTGCGGATTCAAGCACCACCATGAGGCCTCTATCACCGGAGATGTCCTGGATATTGGCGAGATCGACCAGATGGTACCGGTACTCGTCAGGTCCGGAGCTGCACAGGAAGAAGGCGACACTGTTGTCTTCGACGCAGCAGTTCTCGGTGTTGAAAAGGTTCTTGGTGGCGGCAAGGTCAGCCACAAGATGAAAATCACGGCCGCGGCGTTCTCCCAGCAGGCGATCGCCAAGATTGAGGCGAAAGGCGGTCATGCGATGACCTCCTGAACCTCTTTTTTGGGGGAACATAATGGGTGAGATTCTAGACCGGATGGAGCCTCTTCTGGCAATGATGCCAGCAGTAAAAGCTCCGGAAGGTCACGTTCATTTTAAGAATAAACTGGCTTGGACAGCCGGGATTCTGCTGGTCTACTTTATTCTGACAAACATTCCTGTGTTTGGACTGGCTACGTCATCCCAGGATATGTTCGAGTACTACCGTGCTCTGCTTGCCGGTGCAAGTGGTTCTATCGTTCATCTCGGTATCGGACCAATTGTTACTGCATCGATCGTTCTTCAGCTCCTCAAGGGAGCGGACATCATTCACATTGATACCAGTGAGATCAAAGGTCAGATCCAGTACATGGGTCTGCAGAAACTCATGATCTTTGTGATGATTGCAGTAGAAGCAGCTCCGATGATTGTGGGTGGATTCTTAAAGCCTGATCCGGCTGTTGCACTCGCACTTTTCGGAGGAAATTCTGGAATACTTGCATTCATCATCTTCCTGCAGATCTGCCTTGGTGGCGTTCTGGTATTCATGATGGATGAAGTAGTGACCAAGTGGGGTATTGGTTCTGGTGTTGGTCTCTTCATCATTGCTGGTATCTCACAGGCACTTGTGAACGGTTTCATCAACTGGACGTCAGTGAACGATGCGTATCCGGTTGGTTTCTTCCCACGATTATTCGCGGTTGTGCTGGACGGTGCAAACTTTATCCAGTACTTTGGAACCGAACTGATCTCGTTCATCTGTACTATCGGTATCTTCCTCCTGATCGTGTACGTTGAGTCCACCAGGGTTGAGATCCCGCTGGCACACACCCAGGTCAGAGGAGCACGTGCACGCTTCCCGGTCAAACTGATCTACGCAAGTGTGCTTCCGATGATTCTCGTCCGTGTGCTTCAGGCAAACTTCCAGATGATCGGTCTGTTCCTAAATAATGTCGGGATCACCTTCCTTGGTGAGTTCCAGGGACAGTCCCCGGTCAACGGTCTGATGTGGTTCCTCGCTCCGATCAACCACCCGACCGACTGGATGTGGTGGATGCCGAATTACGTCGGAACTCACCCACCATGGGAAGTTCTCATCAGACTCGGCATTGACTCAATGGTCATGATCGTCGGTGGTGCAATCTTCGCACTCTTCTGGGTGAAGACTGCAGGTCTCGACTCAAAGGCAGTCGCACGGCAGATTCAGAACTCAGGCATGTCCATCCCGGGATACCGGCGTAACCCGGCAATCCTTGAGAAGGTTCTTGACCGGTACATCCCCCGTGTTACTGTCATCGGTGGAGTGTTCATCGGTCTCATGTCTGTGGTCGCAAACCTCTTCGGTGTTATCGGTTCCGTTTCTGGTACCGGTCTGCTGCTGACGGTGAGTATCACCTACCGGCTGTACGAACAGATTGCAAGTGAACAGATCATGGAGATGTATCCCTTCATGAGAACGTTCTTTGGCAAGGAGTAATAGAGGATTATATCTATGGCTGGGAAGAAGGTCATCATCACGGGTGTTCCGGGAGTCGGAAAAACTTCAGTTATCAACGAGTCTATGGCTCGGCTTGAGGCTGAAGGGGTTCCCTACCAGAACATCAATTTTGGAACCTTTATGT
>CAZVAS010000023.1:0-18012 GCA_964625165.1 uncultured Methanospirillum sp.
TCGGATCTCCGTTTGCTGCAGTGTTTATCCTGTCCCTGGTGCTCGTTATTCAGGGCCTTATCTTTGGTGACGGAGGCCTAACGACCATGGGTGCAAACATCATCAACATGGGAGTCATCGGAGGATTTGTCGGATACTACACGTTCCATGGCGTTAATGGAGTTCTGAAGAATCCATTCATCTCTGCTGGAGTTGCAGCATGGTTTGCATGCCTGATTCCCTCTCTTGCATGTGCAGTTGAGATGTTTATCGCCGGTACATTCCCGCTTGTTCCAGGCCTTCTGGCAATGGGAATTTACCATGCAGCGATAGGGTTTATTGAAGCGGTTGTCACAGCAGTTGTGATCTACCTTCTCTCCAAAGCACGGCCTGATCTTGTGAACTCGGCAGTAGGAGTTGTTGCTGTATGATGGATAACAAGACCTTCCTGATTGTAGGAGTTATTATCGCACTGGTTATCGGTGTGCTTGCAGTGTTTCTGGCGTCCGGAGATCCCGATGGCCTGGAGAGCACCGCACTGATGGTTTCAGGACAGAAAGACCTGACAGGAGCAGCACCCGAAGACGGTGATGCAGAAGCTGTCGGTTCCGGTACATTTACCTATGAATCACCAATGCCTGATTATTCACTGGGCGAAGCGATGGGTCCACTCGGCGGTGTGATCGCTACCATAGTAGGTATCTTCCTGACGCTTGCAGTGGTTATCGGGGCAACCTGGCTTGTAAAACAGGGAAACGAAAAGGCAAACATGTAACTCAGTATAGGGGATAGTATTAACAAATGTATTTAAGAAAAAATTAATGGATTCATTTTCTATAGGCTCTCTCTATTGAAAATGGAAGACACCAATCTTTTTTGTATTGTTATTTACGTAATACCTCCATCATACCATCTCTCAAAGGATACTATGAATAATGGGCATCGGGGATTTCATTTCCGACAATGAAAAGATTTGCGTTATTGTGTGTTACTCTGTAACGTAAGGATCATGAGACCAACGCAATCGGTTGCTTTCTTTAATGAGGAATATACGTAACAAAAAAGAAATGAGAGAACTCTTTTTCAGAGTACTCCCGGTAGAGAGATTTACTCTGTAAAAATATTCTCGTAGATCGAATCGGTTCCGGTTGCATCAAGCCGTGCACGTTCTGCCTTCTCCTCTGCAAGTGCATGGATCGGCGGAGTCATGTCTTTTCCTGGGACATGTCCGAACATCTTCTCGATCTCAACCTGCTGTGCATGCATGAAGAGTGCATTTCTGATATCCATTGCACAGAGTTCTTCGCACTGACCACAGTTGATACAGGAGTCAGAGATGTGGGCGAACCTGATCAGGTGGAACATGAGACCTGGTGGTAACTGTCCCGGGGTGACGAACCATGGCTTCTTGGTCGAACACTCTACACAGTAACAGATTGGACAGTTGTCAACACAGGCAAAACACTTGATACACCGGGAGCTCTCGTCCATGATGGTCTTGAGACGTTCTTTCCCGGTTCCAAGACCTTCAAAGTCACGGTGGCGCCACTCGTCACCGAGTTTGAGCATTGCCTTCTCAACTTTGCCCCTGATATCGATACCTTTCGGGTCGGGGGCTGCAGTCTCGATTGCACCCTTGGATGCTGCTTCAGATACGAGGGTTGCACCCTTCTCTGAACATACTTCGATAAAGGTTGCCTTTCCAGCCTTGTCTCCGATGACTCCCCAGTTACCGCAGGCGAGGTCTGCACCACGGGGAACTTTCATCTTGCAGCGGCGGCAGTTGGACCGGCGACCGTACCCTTCCTCTTCAAGTTCGTCGATCTTGATGCCTTTGTGTCCGCCTTCGTACTCGATGATGAACTGACCCTTGTCGATCTCTTCCTTGTGCACGATGTTCGGGTCTACCTCGAACTTCTCAGAGATCATCTTCCTGGCTGCAACCGGGCTGACAGATCCTCCACAGTTGACACCGATCATGATGACGTTGTCAAGGTTGATCTGATTCCGCTTTGCCAGTTCATAGAATGCCATAACATCACAGCCTTTGCAGGTGACTGCGATCTTCAGATTCTTGGCACCGTCGAGGTACTTCTTCAGAATCTTTGGCATCAGCAGGGTTCCACAGTGCAGGGAACCTGCTGTTGATGCTATCTCAGCTGGATCGGTGATGAATGCAGGAACTGCATCGTAGATATCCTGTCCCTTTTTCACTGCAAGGACCGCATCAACAGTCTTGGATTCGAGTGCATGTTTGAGAAGTGCAGTAACTGCGCCACCACACTCTCCTTTCTTCAGGATATCTGCATCCTTAGCCCATGCATAAACCATATCGCCTTTTGCTACCATCTTCAGGCCTCCTGGATCTTCTCAACTTTTATTGCACAGGCTTTTGACTCCGGAATCTTGGCGATTGGGTCAAGAGCGTTGATGGTCAGCATGTTTGCTGCACACTCGACGAAGTGGAACGGTATGAACATGACACCTTTCTTGATGGTGTCAGTGACACGGGCAGTGATCTGGATCTCTCCACGGCGGCTGATTGCCTTGATCATCTCACCGTTCTTGATACCGAGAGCCTTTGCATCCTCGGGGTTGATCTCAACCCATCCGGTTGGTTCTTCGCGTTCGAGGTTTTCAGATCTCCGGGTCATGGTTCCGGTGTGCCAGTGCCAGATACAACGTCCGGTTGTAAGCAGGAATGGATATTCTGCATCAGGCCGCTCGGTCTGGTATTTGAACGGTATGGCAGTCATCAGGCCCTTGCCATCAGGCATTCCAAACTTTTCACCGTGCAGAATCGGAGTTCCCGGGTGTTCCTTGGTCGGGCATGGCCAGTGAAGTGCTTCAGGCTTGTTCAGCCGCTCATAGTTCATGCCGGCGTAGGATGGAGTCAGTGATGCCATCTCGGTGAAGATCTCTTCGGCTGATTTCCAGGCAAACTGCTTCTCGTATCCCATTGCCTTGGCAATGTCGGCGATAATCTGCCAGTCTAACCGTGCTTCGCCTGGTGGGTCCTGGGCTTTTCTCCACATCTGAACACGACGCTCGGTTGAAGTCTGGGTCCCGTCTTTTTCTGCGAAACAGGTTGCCGGGAGGACAACATCTGCGAGTTCACTGGTCTCATTCATGAAGATATCCTGGCAGACCAGGAAGTCGAGAGACTTGAGTGCATGTTCGACGTGTGTGAGGTCAGGATCAGAGATCATCGGGTTTTCACCCATGATATACATGCATTTCAGTTCACCGGGCTTGTCGGTGAGGACATCCATCATGACAGTAACTTCGTACCCGTTCTTACCCTCTGCAATGCCGCCTGGGAATCCCCATGCATCTTCGAACTTCTTGTGTGCAGCAGGATCGATGACCTTCTGGTATGCGGTGAACACAACCGGAAGGGCTCCCATATCACATGCACCCTGCACGTTATTCTGTCCACGAAGTGCGTTTACACCGGTTCCGGGACGTCCAAGGTTTCCGGTAAGCATCTGGAGGTTTCCACAGGACTTGACATTGTCAACTCCAGTGGTGTGCTGGGTGATACCCATTGAGTAGAGAATGGCTGTTGCGCCTGACTTTGCGTACCATTCTGCTGCAGTCTTCAGATCCTCGACCGGAACACCGGTGACGGTAGAGACGTTCTCAAGACTGTATTCAGGCTTCATTACCTCGCTCTTGAGATCCTCATACCCGTTACAGCGTTTCTCGATGAACTCCTTGTTTTCCCATCCGTTCCTGATGATCTCCTGCATGAGACCATTCAGGAGACAGACATCGGTTCCAGAGTAGAACTGCAGGAACAGGTCGGCCTGTTTTCCGGTCGGTGTCTTCCGGGGATCTACGTAGATAACCTTGGCACCGTTTGCCTTTGCCGTCATGATCTTACGACCGATGAGCGGGTGATTCTCAAAGGTGTTGGAACCGATGACAAAGACGCACTTTGACTGAGCGATATCGAGAATGGAATTGGTCATTGCGCCGGAGCCGAAAATATTTGCAAGACCTGCAACCGTGGATGCATGACAGAGACGGGCACAGTGATCGATGTGTCGTGTCTTGAAAACACCACGAGCGAACTTCATCATCGCGTAGTTATCTTCGTTTGAGACACGGGCTGAAGAAAGAACAGCACACTCATCGGGCTTGAATGTCTTGAACTTTTCAGCGATAAGTTTGAGTGCCTCGTCCCAGGTGGCCTCTACAAACTTCCCGTCCTTCTTGATCAGTGGCGTGGTGAGTCGATCTGGGGAATTGATGAACTCGTGGGAATACAGTCCCTTCGGGCAGACCTTCCCCTCGTTCACCGGTGAACGCTGGTACGGTGCAGTCCCGACGACCTTTCCGTCCTTAACCACAAGGTTGAACGAACAGCCGGTACCGCAGTACGGGCATGTTGTCTGAACATACTTAAATTCCATTAACGATTCCTCGGTAATATCAAGTGGTATATTCAGTAAGATAAGCCTTCTGAAATTTTTCTGAAAGTTGTTGAATAGCGGTGGGTAATTCATAGATGTGAGAGGTAATCACATCATGACAAAAATGGATTATTTTATAATTTTTCTAACGTTTGAGACTGTGACACAGAATTTAGGCATGATAGATAGAATATTTTCACCAATGAATGCGCAGGAATGGACAATCCCCCGATTTTCACATGTCTGGTTAAAACCGATCAAGACACGCGGTATAACCATCAAAAAAAGAAGACACTCGTGCTATCTTTTGAAGCCTATTAGAATAGCACACCATTAATCTGTTTGTTGTTTACTCTTGAGACCGGTTGGATCTACCAAACTTCATCATATCTGTCGACTTTTTGGTCTCTCAACCTTGACAAACGCTGACTTCGGTTCCTTACAGGGAGGACATCTCCAGGTATCAGGAAGTTTTGTGAATGGTGTTCCAGGCGGAATGTTCTGGGTAGGATCACCCAACTCCGGATAGTAATAATACCTGCATGGATTGCACCGGTACACATCCATATCAGGATTAGAGGTGGATGCAACTTTTTTCATAATACATCTCCCGAGGTAGTAATGTATATCTTTTCTGACATGAAAGAGGAGTCAAAAAAACGTGAGATAGTTATAGATTTAAAAAAATGAGGATATGAAGTGGTAATTACCGCTTCAGTGTTGAGATCAGGCGAGAGACTTGTGAAGGCTTCATATCGATGTTAAAGTTGTCAAAGATGTATGTCCTGACTTCCTGAACACTTGGCTCCTTCATCTCTTTGAGTGCTGAGGCAAGCTGATTGGTCTGCAGATCGGACAGGCGAACCTTCTTCTCTGAATGTCCAGCAACCTTTGGTTCTGTTCCATCAGATGTTACTGCTGATCCAAGGTAGATCTTTCCGTAGATGATCTCGCCTTTCTTCTTGCCGTGACGCTCTCCAAGGTCACCGAAGTAGACCTGGAAGTTCATCTTCTTGCCTTCGAATTCGACCTCTTCGGTGTGGTCGTACTTGTATGAGGGCATCATACGCTCGACACCGCCAAGGCAGTAGATATCTCCCTTGACCATCTGACCACCTACTCGGCCTTTTGCGACACCACGAACGATGATCGTTCCACCATCTGCATGGGTTGCAAGGTGAACATCTGCGTTGCCTCCGATATCGATGGTCCCACCGTTGATGTTTGAACCGACATCAGAGCCAACATTGCCCTTGACAACGATCTTTCCGCCCTGCATACCACGCCAGTCACCACGGTAGGCTGCACCGATGTAGTTCTTTGCGTTTCCTTCGATGATCAGTTCTCCCCCGGTCATCGCAATTCCTGCAAATGAATCTACATTGCCCTTGACGAGGATTTTTCCGCCGGCCATCCAGGCACCGACGTACATATCTGCATTACCAAGGACCTCGACTTCTCCGGCAGTCATCTTCATGCCGATGTACTTAACCTTGCTGACATCGCCTGCAACAACGATCTTCGTTTCTGCAGCGGTGGCTCCGGCCTTTCCTTCAACAGTGAAGTAGTCTGCGATCTTGTAGGTCTGGTTTCCCATGTGGACAGAGAGATCGCCGATCTCCTGGTTGCTCTTTCCTGCAAACACATCTGGAGAGATGTGTTCTGCTTCAAGGTAGAGTTCTGGAACAGTTGTTGCGGTAAGTTTTACAGTATCCATTTCCCTTCCCCCTTCAGTTCTCAACCTCGATCACATACGGATTTGCAACGTAGTGGTCTGAAACTTCGTAGTTGTTCAGGTTGACACTGTAATACTTCAGGAACTTCATCTGCACGTCACGCTCGACCTGTGCGTTGGTTGGAACCTTTGCGTCAACCCAGAGAGTACGCTTGTTTCCGTTGCTGACGATCTCGCCGTTGTCGACAACGAGGGTACCTGACTTGAAGACATGGGTTGCAGCACTGAACGCCTTCTCGATCTCTTCTGGATCCTTGATCTTGGCTTCATTAATGTCGTAGATGACAACATCTGCTTCCATGCCCGGTGCAAGTCCTCCGAACATATTTGTTAAACCGAGAGACTTTGCCGGACCTGCACGGGTCATCTGTGCAAGTTCGTAGAAGGTGATCTCACGGTCGAGGGATGCAAGGTTGGTTGCTGCAATGACCTTGTCAGAGTACTTGAAGTTCTTGAGCATCTCCTGTCTTGACTTGTCAGACATGAGCCACTTGAAGATACGCGGGTATCTGGTGAACGGTCCTGCATTCGGGTGGTCGGTGGTGATGAAGGATCTCATCGGATCTTTCGTGTAGAGAGCGAGTTCAAGACCGATTGCCCACTGAATTGCACAGACCTTGACGTTCGGATCGTACACATATGGAACGATACCTGAACTGGTCTCGAGTTCGACATCCACGTTTGCCCACTTGAGGTGGTTGAGTGTTGTCAGGTGGTGCTCAAACGGACCGTCAGCGGTCATCGTGGTGGTCTCGTCAAGGGTCACACAGCCGAGGTCAATGGTCATGTTCTTGTTTGCATTGACATAGTCCATGATCTCCTTGGCCTTTGACTCAAAGTTCAGCCAGCTGTCTCCACCATAGGAGTGGAACTGCACGTGGGTGTGGTGGAAGACCTGGTCACGTCCGAACTTGTTGTTTGGCTTGACGCCTTCTGCCAGTTTGAACGTGTCAAGGGTGTCCTTGTAGTTGCCCGGGTTTCCAAGGTTGTTGGTGTGAACGTGGATCGAGTGTGGGAGTCCCATCTTCTCGTTGGCAGTGAGGAGACCCTTCATGATCTCGGCCGGGGTGATGTCGAAGTACGGAACAGGGTCATGAATAGTTGTACAGTTCTCTCCCCATCCCCAGGCTTCTGAACCGCCGGGGTTCACAATCTTGATTGCATATCCCTTGGTTGTCTTGAGCAGCCAGGAGATGTATGCCATAACATTGTCCATCTCGTTGTTCTTGAGGTACTCAAAGACGAACCAGTTGTTTCCAAAGACCGGGAATGCACCCTCGTCGATGATTGGCGTGTCCTTGATCTCCTCATGCACGTGACGGGCGTACAGTGGTGGCATTGCTGCCTCCATGACGGTTGTGTATCCCATCTTGGCATACTCATACCCGGTCTTGAAGGTGGTCGGGATCGAAAATCCACCAGCCATACGGGTGTTCTTGCCACCGGGCTGGTATGAGAAGAGTTTATCTTCAGGTCGGTAGTTCCGGCCTTCGTTGACTTTCGGTCCTGCTACGTGTGCATGGATCTCGACTGCACCTGCCATGACGGTCTTGCCCTTGGCATCGATGGACTTTGCCTTGGAAGAGACCTTGTCTACGATCTTGCCGTCCTTGATACAGATATCCTTGACTTCTCCCTTGACCTCGGTCTTCGGGTCGTAGACTGTTCCGTTTTTGATGATATATTCGCTCATGTTCTCTCCCGTTAGTTAGCCTTGAGCTCCTTGACTCTTGCGAGAACCGCAGTGAGGAACTGCTGGTCGGTCATCATGCCCTCTGGTGGTTCTACAACTTTGCGTGCCTCAATTGGGACGTTGTCCATACGATAGCAGTTGCCACCGACTTCAACACCAACGAATGCTACCGGGACGTGAACATCACAGATCTCTGTGGTTGGTGTGATGTGCGGGTCGATTGCAACAGAGGGAAGTCTGGAGATCTCCTTGACACACTGCATCGGGAAGTGTGCACCCGGGTCACTGCCGAGGACAAAGACCGCATCTGCTTCCTGGCGTTTGAGAACCTCGATGGAACCGGTCTCTCCCGGGTTGTATCTTGCAAATCCACGTGACAGGTCAACAGAGTATGGGAATCCATACTGCCAGCCGAGCACCTGACCTGATCCAGTCACATTGTAGTGACCACGCATTGCAACGATCGAGAACTTGGTGTAATCGTTGAGATCCTTGGTCAGACAGATGGCTGCGTCGATGTTGTGGTCTTTTCCGAGCGACTGGGTAACACCCATACCGAAGAAGATGACACCGAAACGGCCGGACTTGAGAATTTCAACAGCCTCGTAGACAGTCTCCTTCGGAACGCCTGCGATGACATCTCCGACAAGAGGCTCGCCCCGGAGAGCGGCACGAAGTGCCTGAAGGAGCTCGTAATCATATCCCTGCTCGACCTGGAGGTGGACATCAGCAAGGGTTGAGGTGTCGGTTGGACGTGGGTCAACTACGATGATCTTCCTCTGCTTTGCTCCCTTTCCAGTGAAGTATCCACGTGGGAAGATAGAGTACCGGGACATGTGGCGTGGGTGAGCGTGTGCCGGGTTGCATCCCCAGAAGATGATCCGGTCTGCACGGTTCTTGACTTCTCCAAGTGTGCAGCTTGGGATACCAACATTCTGGACTGCTATGAGGGTGGTTCCGTGACAGACTGCTGCTGTGTTATCAACAATTCCACCACAGAGTTCAGCGATCTCATGACCAACACTGTCTGCTTCGCATGAGGTTGAAGACCAGCCGTACATTAGTGGCTTTTTTGCCTTTGAAAGAATATTTGCAGTGTGTTCGATCGCTTCCTCATACGTGATCTCTTTGAAAGAGCCATCTTCCTGCATCTTGCGTGGCCTGGTGACCCGGTGTGCATGGTCTGAGGAGTGAATAAACTTCTCTGCTCCGATTGCACAGGCGTTGTCAACGCCCAGGATCTTCTTCCCTTCGTCGTCGGTTGTGACGATAAGGTCGTCACAGAGCGTACCACAGAATGGGCAGACTACATCAGTGATCGTTTTTGACATCAGTTATCACCAAAACAGTATTCGCGAACGAGTTCGACTGAGGAGAGAACTTTTTCTTCAGGTGCTGGTTCAACAGTTACCGGTACGCCTTTGAATGTGGGCATTCCGGTCGAGTAGGTCTCAGTGCTGGTTACTTTATTAGCCCAGGGTCCCATCGGAATGAATGCCATGCCCGGGTGCGGTCCCTGTGTTGCTGCTATCGCCTTGACTACAACACTCCCGAATTCGCTAGACACTTTCACATTGGTGTTCTTCATGACGCCGAGTTTCTTGAAATCGGCTTCATCCATCTCGATGATTCCACAGGCAAGGCGGTAGTTATTCTTCTCCTTGCCACCTTCCATCGAGACTCCCTGCTGGATGGTGCGACCTGATATCAGGTTGATCGTAATCGAGCTCATTATGTTCCTCGGTTTGGTACAAATGCTCTGAATGTGGTCAGTGGTAGAATTCTGGTTGACCCCACCATGCCCTAACTCGCATGCCGGCCTGAAACTACACTGTCACGTTACAGTAATAGAACTTCTTCTGAAGTACTATTTAAGAAACATTATTCAGATCCAATAAAGTTGTGAAAATTGGTGATCGTAGCTACAGAATATAAAAAATAAATATTTAAGATTTAGACAATGTTGAATTAATCTACAAAAATGTCATTTGCGCCATCCCGCAAATCTCTTCCATATTATGAGCAAATTATATATATTAGTTCTGAAGATTTTTATGCAAAAACGCATTCCAAGATCGCATGCCGCACTTATGGTTATTTATAGTGAATCAAATAAAATCGACCAATCAAACTGAATTTGCGAGAATTACATTCAAAAAACCAGAACCCCAATCTGGTTGATATAGTATGACCGGCATACAGATAGCTGCAGAAAACTTCTGCACTTTTCCTCGGTAGGCAGAATCACCATGAAGCATGAACTCGGGAAAACACTTCATGGTTCGGGTTGATTCTGCCAGATCACCTTTATTGTTTCTGCTCGACCTTTTTTAACCGAGCAGTACATGATGGACCCCTCGAATATATAAGTCATGTGGCATTTCCAGAGCATATTTTGTGAAATGTGGTGAGAAGATCTGTGATAATTAGATAATAATTATTTACCATTCAAATTTTTTACTGTTTGATCTTTACTATGGGTTGCGTGCCCAGTAATCCGACAAAACCGGATTTTATTGATATATCAGGTGATATCAGAAAAAAATTCTTCAAGAGATCTTTAAGCACCACACGGTGCCGCAAGATTGATGATTTATAGATGATCTGCCCGGATTTATGTAAACGAAACACCTAAATTTTTTCGTAAGTATAGAGTAAATATATACTTCAAACGAAAAAAGATGAACATAGAAACCTGGTACTTATACATTGAGTATTCTGTTTGAGAAATTTGAACACTATTCGTTGCCAGACCCGGAATAAGTATGAGAGGTTTATCATTACTATTCTCCCAATACAGTTAGGACTGAATGATATGGATGAAGAGAAGATACAGTCTATCTTTGAGCAGGAAGGTGGAACTTCAGATCTCTCCTGTAACAAAGTGTTTGAGATATCAGATTCGTTTGGCATAACAAAACAGGAAATCTCAGTATTTTGCAGAGACAACTCAATTAAAATTCATACCTCTCAACCCGGCAGTTTCTCATGACCCGGTTTCTTTCAGTCATCTCTGTTGGAGAAGCGATCAGAATTATAAGACAGATCGCCATTCCAACACAACATGAGATCATACCACTAACAGATTCAATCGGAAGAACACTAGCCCGTGATGTTTCCTCTGATGTGGACATCCCCGGATTTGATCGCTCAACGGTAGACGGATACGCAGTTCACGCTTCAGATACCGTCGGTGCCAGCGAATCTATTCCGGCAATGTTATCGTTGTCGGGAAGGGTGGCAATGGGAGAGGACAGAGATATTTCTCTTCAGTCTGGCTCCTGTGTATATATTCCAACAGGAGGAGTTCTTCCAGCCGGGGCTGATGCAGTCGCCATGATAGAATATTGTGAGGAACTTGATGATCAGATCCTCATACACAAGCCTGTTTCTGTTGGTGAGAATAAGATCTCCAAAGGAGAAGATTTTGGAACTCATCGACCGGCAGTTAAAGCTGGAACAATAATCAACTCACGGGTTTGCGGAGTGCTGGCTGCTTGTGGCTGCAACAGTGTTACGGTTACATCAAGACCACGAATTGGTATCATTTCCACAGGGAATGAACTGGTTCCAGTCGATGAAAAACCAAAAGGGGGAGAGATACGTGATGTCAACACATGGTTATGTTCAGGTTTTGTATCAGAAGAGGGTTGTATTCCTGTCGTGTATGGTATCATCCCTGATGACCGTGATTCTTTAACCCGGGCACTCGACGAGGCTCTGGCTTCTTGTGATGCTGTTCTGATATCGGGAGGAAGCTCAAAGGGTGAACGGGATATGTGTGCTGATATCATCGCCTCCCACGGAGAGGTTCTGGTTCATGGTATTGCAATCTCACCGGGAAAACCTACCATTATCGGAACTGCAGATGGAAAGCCGGTAATCGGACTTCCCGGTCACCCGGCATCGGCATACATAATCCTCCTTGTTCTTGTTCGGGAACTACTCAAGGGAATGAGGGGAGTCACATCTTCTGAAATGTATATCCATGCCCCTCTCATGGTTCCATTGAAATCAGTTCAGGGAAGAGAAGATTATGTCAGGGGTGTCTTTGATGGGAAATATATCCTTCCAGTACTGGGAAAATCCGGACTTACAAATACTCTTCTCTTAAGTGATGGAATTATCAGAATACCTGGATCTGTTGAAGGATACGAAGCAGGAGAGATTGTTGAGGTTCTTATATGGTAAAGGATATTGATGGAGCGACCCGGTATCTCACACTCACATCCCTTGATGAGGCCCTAAAAAAATTTCATGCCCAGTTTTCATGCATACCCGGAATTATAAAAATTCCTGTTCAGAACTCAAGCGGGAGAATAACAGCAGATGCCGTTTTATCTCCACTATCCGTTCCTGCTGCACATCTTTCAGCCATGGATGGTATTGCAGTTAATAGTGCTGAAACTGCCGGAGCAACAGATCAAAACCCTCTCACCCTCGCAAATTTTAAACGAGTCAATACTGGAAATGTAATACCTGACGGGTTTGATGCCGTTATCATGATAGAAGACGTCATTGAACAGAACGGTTCTTACCAGATCTTCGCTGCAGCTCACCCATGGCAACATGTCAGACCAATAGGGGAGGATATTGCAGAGACAGAGATGGTCATTCCTTCCCTCACACGAATTCGGCCGGTTGATATCGGTGCTATGATCAGTTACGGGGTTCATGAAGTACCAGTTCTTGATCTCAAGGTTGCACTGATTCCTACCGGAAGTGAGATCATACCAGTAGGGACAAAACCACTACCAGGCCAGGTAATCGAGAGCAATATGTACATGGCCTCCGCTATGCTCTCTGAAGCCGGGGTATCTGTCACCCACTATCCCATCATTCCCGATGAACTGGACGAGATCCGTGATGTAGTAAAAAAAGCCGCAGAAACACATGATGTGGTTGTCATTTCTGCAGGATCATCCAAAGGAACCAAAGATTTTACAGCCCAGGTTATTGATGAGTTAGGTGCTGTAATTATTCATGGTATCGCAATCAAACCTGCAAAACCGGTGATATTAGGGAAAATTAACGACAGGCCGGTCATCGGCATGCCGGGATATCCGATTGCCTGCCATACCATTCTCCGTGAGATTGTTGTGCCTCTTCTTTCCTGGTATGGGTTTACTATTCCTGAACCGCAATCCATACCGGTAAAACTGGCAAGTGCATTGCACTCATCGATAGGGACAGATGAATTTGTTCTAACAACAGTTGGAAAAATATACGATGATTGGATTGCTTCTCCACTCTCCCGCGGTTCAGGAGTTCAGATGAGCATGGTGAGAGCAAATGCATATCTGAAGATCCCATCCACTCAAGAGGGGCTGGAAACTGGGGAAAAAACTACTGCTTATCTGACAGTGAGCCCTTCAGTTGCAGAACAGGTTGTGATGATCACAGGGAGTCATGATCCGGTTATTGATCATCTTGCCAATTTGATCAGACGTTCTGGAATCCAGATTTCTTCATCACACGTAGGGAGCATGGGGGGTCTTTTAACCTTAAAGAGGGGGTACTGCCACCTTGCACCGATACATCTTCTTGCAGAGGATGGAGAATATAATATTCCATATCTGCAGAAGTATTTCCCTGGTGAAGAACTGGTACTGATATGTGTTGCAGAACGAGTACAGGGTATAGTCTCCCGGGACTCACTAGACTTTGAGGCTCTTACTACTCATCGGTTTATAAACCGACAGCGGGGATCAGGAACCAGGATGCTTCTGGATCATATGCTGAAGCAGAAGGGAATTGAATCCGAACTGATTGATGGATATGATAGGGAAGCGACCACCCATCTCGGTGTTTGTCTTGCAGTGAAAAGTGGTGATGCTGATCTTGGTATGGCAGTATATAGTGCTGCTCATTCCTTTTCACTTTCTTTCATCCCGGTTGGTGTTGAAAGATACGAACTGGTAACGACCAGAAAATTATTTGAAACCGATTCCCGTATCAGGGCAATTGCTGATCTCATACAAACTCCGGAGTTCAAGAGAGTACTCACTGAACTGGGAGGATATGAGATTGAGAAGACAGGTGTGATCCGAAGGTGTGGCTAACATCGGGTCAACCAGGATTCTCGATAACTATATAAGAATTCTCTCATTTCTCTTTTCAATTTCTCACATGGGAATGAATAATAACTACCATCATCTCCCTATGTATTACAGAGAAATTATCGATGACGTTCACTCAGGTCACTACCACATGCCCGTATTGTAGTACTGGCTGTTCACTCAATCTCATGGTGGAGGATGGGAAGGTTATCGGAACTGCTCCATATTATCGATCACCGGTAAATGAAGGACGTGTTTGTCCGAAGGGAACGTATTGTCACCAGTTCATAGGAAATCCAGATCGATTGAAAAAACCTTTGATCAGAAAAGGGGATATTTTTTATGAAGCAGACTGGGAGGCTGCCCTTAATCTGATCGCCAAGCAATTTTCTTCGTATAAACCAGAGGAACTGGCAGTACTCACATCTGCACGGTGTTCGAATGAAGATAATTATCTGGCCATGAAATTTGCCAGGGGGGTTTTAAAGACCCGACATATCGATCATTGTGCCCGCCTTTGTCATTCTGCCACAATGGTTGGTCTTTACCTTGCCTTTGGATGCAATGCGATGACCAACTCGATTCCAGATATCAGTGAGTCTGACTGCATCCTCTGTCTCGGAAGTAATACTCTTGAACAGCATCCCCTTGTTGGAAGACAGATCATCAAAGCACGTTCACGCGGGGCTCATGTAATCTCTGCAGATCCCAGGTTCACTCCAACTGCAGTTCAATCTGATCTTTTTATTCAGTTTTACAGCGGTTCAGATGTTCTTCTCCTCAATAGTATCATGGGGGAGATCATCAGGAACGGTTGGCATGATCAATCCTTCATCTCTGAACGAACAAACCAGTTCGAAGCAGTAAAAAAAGTTGTCCTGCAGAGACGCTACGAACCGGAGATAGCAGGAGGGTTATGTGGGGTAACTCCGGATCTGATCAGAAAAACTGCTGAATGGATTGGAACGGCTAAAAAATGTACTATCTTGTATGCAATGGGCATTACCCAGCAGTCAACCGGTGTAGATAACGTAAAATCTATCGCAAATCTGATGATGCTCACCGGAAACATCGGTCGCCCCGGGACCGGCGTTAATGCATTACGTGGTCAGAATAATGTTCAAGGAGCCTGTGATGCTGGTTGTCTTCCTAATTTTTTCCCAGGATACAGTGCTGTAACGGATGGAACTTCTCATAGAAGGATCTCAAAGTTATGGGGATTTCCTGATGGTATCTGTGAACCTCGCGAAGGATATGATATCAATACCATGTTTGAGCAACTCCGATCGGCATCCCCACGTATCAGGTCCATGTATCTGATCGGAGAAAATCCTGTTGTTTCTGAACCTAACCCTACAATAATCATTGATGGACTAAAAAAAGTTGACTTTCTTGTTGTTCAGGATATTTTTTTCACAGAAACCTGTCAGTATGCTGATGTTGTTCTTCCTGCAGCTTGTTGGGCAGAAAAGGAAGGAACTCAAACAAATACTGAACGCAGAGTCCAACGAATCAGAAAAGCGGTTGATCCACCTGGTGAAGCAAAACCGGATTATGAAATAATCACTGCTCTTGCCAGAAAGATGGGATATTCGGAGCAGTTCGACTACCATGAAGCAAAAGACATTTTCGAGGAGATGTGCTCTGCTATTCCACAATACCGGGGAATGACATGGGAGAATGTCAGCAGACCAGAAGGCATACACTGGCCATGTACTGAATCAGCAATTTTGGGAACTCCGATCCTCTACACAGATCATTTTGCACATCCTGATGGAAAAGGTGTTTTTTTTCCGGTAGAATGGAAAGAACCTGCAGATCTCCCTGATAAAAAATTCCCATTCCGGTTAACCACCGGTCGGTTGATCTGGCACTGGCAATCAGGTACGATGACGAGGAGATGTAAAAACCTGAATGATGAGGTGAATGAAGGATATTTGGAGATGAACCCTGAAGATGCGAAAAACCTGAAGATCAACAGCAATGATCTGATCAAGGTGACATTCAGGAAAGGTTCTCTTGTCTGTAAAGTACGGATATTGGGGGATATTAAAAAGGGAACCGCATTTATCCCTCTTCACTTTATCGAACGAGTATCTGCAAACGTTGAATTAAACTCATCAGAACCGCTACCATACATGTCTGAGTATAAAGTGGCTGCAATATCCATCAAGAAATATCAGGAAGAAAAGGAATGATCCGCCCCCGGGATGTGTATTATGCCTGGTCAACAGATCCGATAATTCGGGAGAGAGGAAATTCTGGAGGATTTGTTTCTGGAATACTGGTTCATCTACTCGAAAGCAGGATCGTAGATGCTGCTGTAGTGATGAAAAAAGGGGCTGATATCTATGATGCAACTATGGCAGTAGTAACGAGCCCCCAGGAGGTCGCTTTATGTTCTGGGTCATTGTATTGTGGAACTCTCCTCAATGCCAAATATCTATACCGGTACCTACAAAGCAATCCCGGGCAGAATGTTGCTGTAGTCGTAAAAGGATGTGAAGCAAAAGCAATCATCGAACTTGCAAAAAGAAACCGTATAAATCTTGATAATCTCATCCTCATTGGGTTAAACTGTAGTGGGACCATAAATCCGATTATTGCAAGGAAAATGGTTCGTCAAAGATACGGTCTTGATCCCGATACTGTTGACTCCATCTATTTCTCTCAAGGAATGTGCCAGGTTGAGACTTCTGGTACAATATATTCACTGCCAATCGAAGACCTTGAACAAGAGGGATATGGACGGAGATTGTGCTGTCAGCGTTGCCAGACGAGAATTCCCAGGCAATGTGATCTCGTTTGTGGAGACTGGGGAGTAATCGGGGAGTATACTGGAAATACCACATGCATTGAGGTGTGCAGCAAAAAGGGTGCGGTAACTCTTGAATCAGCAATCAATAATCATGCTATCATGGTTGAGGCTGCAGACCCTCATGGAGTAGAAGCCCGAACCCGTGTTGAAGAAGCAATGCAGACACTCAGCTTGAAAAGTCGTTCTGATCAGTTTTCAAAAATCCCTCCTGGTGATCAGTTACTGAAGAGCATGATGCTTGATATGTCCCGGTGTATCAAGTGCTACCAGTGTACTGAGGGTTGTCCTTTGTGTGTGTGTGAAGATTGTCAGACTAAAAAACCCTGGCTTGTCAAGCCTGGACAAGTTCCTCCCCCATTTATGTTTCATCTCATCAGAGCCTCACATATCGCAGACTCCTGTATAAATTGTGGTCAATGTGAGGAGCGTTGCCCTATGGAGATCCCCAATTCCTTGTATATGCATGCACTTCAGACAGAATTAGAGACGATGTTTGGATACCATGTCGGTGAACGTCAAGGAACCCCTGTTGTTGCAAAAGTGAATGAGTGGGAAGAGTGGGAACACAACTATGGAAATACCTTTGAAAAGGTTGTTGAGGTATTTCGTGATCAGGGAGAGTATTGATACAGATACTTTCTATTTTGTGGGAAACCCACAGACCTCCAGTATCTCCTCTTGCGTCACCGGATAATTCCAGTATTTACGGGAGAAGAGGTCTGACAGATAACAGATTGAAAGAGGTATGGGTAGTCCGTATATCTTTGCATAACTAACCGGAGGGATCTCATGTGCCAAAAAATTCCTGATAGTTCCCCGGTCTATTACTACACCTACAGAATTGAGTATTTTTGAAGCGTGGTTAAAAGAATGATCCCAGGCAAGTGTCATACAGAGATCTGCTACAGGAGATCCAAATTTTGTATTTGGGTAAAATGGAGCACGAGCATAACATAATTTTCCACACTCCTGGCAGTAATATCTGTGGACCCGGACACTGATGATTCGTTTCTCTCCATTCTCAACGACTGTTGCAAACCGCTTCAATCTGATATCATGGAATTTTAAGGGTCCCTTACAGTAATGACAGTGATTAATAAGGGTGAACTCCATCATATCAATACCCGAGAGGGCGGTTATGATAACACTTGAGAGGAGAGCTGGAATCTTAATTACTTTCACTGCACTACCTGATTGTTAATCAATTTGTTTCAGATCAATATGAGCCATACGATATGAATTTGAGGACAGGTGCATAATTGTCCTGATGCTCTGATCAAATGAACGACTTAAACTGCTTCATATCCTTC
>CAZVAS010000023.1:18112-22186 GCA_964625165.1 uncultured Methanospirillum sp.
CCTGCTCCGTGACATAATGGAAATCCCCCAAGCATAGAGGTTGTCAGGCTCATACACCCAACAGAAATACTCAACTTATTTGGGGAGACCTTGTATTGATAGAGATCACTGATCAGAAGAGATGTTGCAAGAATTGCATTTGCAATCGTTATCGGTATCTGGGGGAGAACCAGATTCATCCCTGCGGTATTAAAATCGGATATGGCGGGAAGAACTAATGTTGGAAGAACAGGAGGGTTCAATTGCGGTATTCCATTACTATACAGTACGCAACCAATTCCCAACGCAAATAGTAGGAGTGCTGAAAAATCAGGAGTTTGTCTGATCCTTCTGAAAAGATACACACAAACAATGCACACGATTCCGATGATAAAAGATGGTTTATCTACCAATCCAAAATCAAGTAATGAACTTTTCAAAAGGATGAATCCAAGACCTAACTGAAGGCCTCTCACTACCGATGACGGGATATGATGTTGTATCCAGTCCATCCCATGAAAAACACCCAGAAATATAAAGAAAATTCCGATTAAAATTCCAGACGCTATGATAATTCCTGGAGAGAAATGCCCGGCAATGGAGATCGCAGCAACTGCTTTTAACGGTTCAACAGAGATCGGAATTTTATAAATAATTCCTGAAAGGATGTACCACCCTCCACATAAAAGCAGCATCAGGGAGAGTGACATCCCAGATGTCACAGATATCGCAACCAGGAGTGGGAGTACCGTGCCAAAATTTCCTACAGAACCAGTAAAATCTCCTAGCGATATCATACAATTTTGAAATAACTATACCTGAACATCCGGTTCTTGTGGCATCAGATGAACAGAAGGTGCTTTAAATGACAACTGAACCTCCATTCCCTTTTTGAGATTCATCTCTCTGACTGATTGTAGTGTAACTTGAGACGCTAGAACTATGCCATTACAAGAGACCAATACGTGATTGATGACACCGTACGGCTGAACGTCAGTAATTATCCCAGATAGGAGATTTCGTGCACTCGTTTTTCCTCTTTCATCGATATGCAATGTAATCTCTTCCGGCCTTATTGCAACCATCACGTCTTTTTGTGGGATAGAACTCATTGAATAGATTATCACGCCACCGAGATCTACCTGAACAAGACCATTATCAAGCGGGCTTGCTACTCCCGGGAGAATATTTCGAATTCCAATAAATCGTGCTACATCCGCCGAGCAGGGTTCGGAAAAAACATGAGTTGTCTCACCAAACTGAACAAACCGCCCATCCATCATAACAGCAATGATATCAGCCATACGTTGACCTTGGTAGAGATCATGGGATGACATAATGACTGTAGTACCGCAGGTCCGGTTGTAGTACCTGATGAGTTCCTCAATTTTTGCTGTGGACACTGGATCAAGGTTGGCAGTTGGTTCATCCAGGAGAAGAAGATCCGGGTTTGTGATCATGACACGGGCAAGCGAGACACGTTGCATCTCTCCGCCTGAAAGTGTTCGGGCTTTTCTATGTTCATACCCGGATAACCCGATCTCATCGATCTTCTCAAGCACTCTCTTTTTAATTTCTTCTTTTGCAACACCCCGATATTTGAGCCCCATAGCGATGTTTGCCGCCACAGTTTCATTGAAGGCTACCGGAGTCTGAAAGACCATCCCCATTTTACGTCTGGTTTCGGTGGAATTTTTTTGATTTAAAAGAGGAACACCATTAACGGTGATATGGCCGGTGGATGGGGTATCGAGGAGATTAATAAGTCTGAGGAGAGTTGTTTTCCCCTGTCCTGAAGGACCGATGATAGTGAAAATCTTACCGGATGGAATTTCTGCAGTGATATTGTTGAGTACAAGCCGATCTCCAAACGATTTTGATATCTCGTGTAATTGTATCATGATTCACCGCTGTTGGAGGTATCCCATCAGTAAATTGATGATCAACGCAATGCCCAGAAGGATTATTCCAAGAGCCAGGGATAGAGTAAAATTTCCCATTGATGTCTGAAGAGATATCGCAGTAGTCAGAACTCTTGTATGACCTTTAATATTTCCACCGATCATGATGGCTGCTCCAACTTCAGATATTGCTCTGGAGAATCCAATCACAACCGCTGCCATTATTGTAAATCTTGCTTCTCTGATATGACTCAGGAGAAACTGATATTTTGTGGCTCCAAGTGACCGGATTGTATCAGTAATGATTGGATTTATATTTTGCAAAGCTGCTATTGTCAATCCGGTCATTATCGGGATTATTAGAATAACCTGACCAAAGATCATACCGTTTGGAGTAAAAAGAAATCCTAAAAAACCGAGCGGACCTGTACGTGAGAGGAGCATATAGCAGACGAGCCCAACTATCACAGTAGGGAGTGAATATAATGTCTGAATCAGGCTGATTAATGTCTTCTTTCCTCGAAACTGGTTGAAATTTATCAGAGTTCCTAATGGAAGAGCAATTATCGTACTTATTGCCACTGATGTAAATGTAATCTCCAGGGTTCGTGCTGTTATCTCAATAACATCAGGATTCCATGTAATTAGAAGTGTAATTGCAGTATAGATCGCTGATGCGAGGTCTTCCATCAGTATAAAAAAAGAGGTCTAACCGGTAAAGGTTTACGCAACAGGACTGGAAATCTCAGCTTCAGTAACGTTTAATGTTGCAGCATCGCCTTTTGCCGGAACAAAGAGTGGCTTTCCATATTTTTCAGTTCCGAAATTGGCCAGCCACTTCTGGGTTGCATCACTGATGAGGAAGTTCTCCCATTTCTTTCCAGTATCAACATTTATGCCTGCATCCGGGAATTTATCCGGGTTGACCCGAATTACCGCATATACATTAAGGAGATCTGATCCGTCGGTGATCAACGGTTTGAGAGTGAGATTACCTGCCATGGTGTTGTAGGTGGAAGAATCAGTCAGTACATACGCATCCTTCTCGTTTGCCATGTTGAGGGTCTGACCCATTCCTGATGCTGCATCGATATACCATGAAGACTTGTTTACATCAGAGTAATCAAGACCGGCACCTTTCCAGAGGAGTTTTTCACGTGCATGGGTTCCGGATCCATCTCCACGCGAGACAAAGACAACTTTGCTGTCAGTCTTTCCTGCATCTGCAATAGCCTTGAACGCTTCTGTTGCACTCTTTCCTGCGATCTTGGCAGGATCAGATTCCGGGCCTGCAATCATGAAGTAGTTGGATCCAAAGACTCGTCGATCAAGTCCATTACCAGAATCAAGGAACTTGTTCTCTGCTGCCCGGTCATGAACCATGACAACATCAACATCTCCGGAATTTCCATAACCAATCGCCTGGCCGGTGCCTACAGCGATCCATTCTACCTTAACATTGTTTTCAGCCTCAAATTGCTTGGCAAGTTCATCAAGAACCCCGGTTGCATCAAGGCTGGTTGTCGTTCCGATCAAGAGCCGGTCCTCGGCATGCTTAGTGCCATTGATATCCTTGATCTTCTCTGCAGAAACTGTTACTCCACTGCACAGGAGCAATGCAGCAATCAGTAGAATAGTCGCAAGTACTGCTCTCTTCATCATATCGTAATACCCTCTTTTTCACAATCATATAAACTTAATCAAGTTGATATTATTGACAGAGATTTATTTAAATTACTTTTTAGAATCGTTCCATGCTTTTAATTGTCTTATATAATAAAATCAAAAATAAAAATGGAGGATGCGGTGATTTGCGGTGAAAAAGATCTTTTAAAGTTAATATCTACCTCTTGAAAGACCACAGAAATTGTACAAAATCAGATAAGAAAACAGTCTATAGATCGAATAAGATAACCGGAGTCAGATTGTAATTATCATAGAGACGATAGGAAATAATTCGAAAACAATACTGATTTGATGCGTACATCGAGGATTAATTCAACCCTACCAGACTGAATTGGTCAGGTATTAATTTTCAAAACAATTTGTCGAAAAAATTTCGAGGTACGATCTTATTGAAGAAACTATGGATGTGATTATTGGGGTAATAGAAAAAATCAGATTTAACAATCAACCAGGATGCTGATATGGGGCTCTAAGACATCAAGTTCGTAGCCGTACCTTTATCCCCTAG
>CAZVAS010000024.1:0-6245 GCA_964625165.1 uncultured Methanospirillum sp.
GGTCAGTTCTCTCTTAACCCTGACTGGCGTGAGGCAACCGGGTGGATGGAGAACAATACTCCTGATCCTGGAGTTGATTACTTTACGATCTATCAGAAGGATGCATGGCAGCCGCCGGCACAGGCATATGGCGTGATGTCATGGTGGGATTATGGTCATATCATCACCTATCTCGCAAAGCGGATGCCAAATGCAAATCCATTCCAGTATGGAGTAGCCGGAGATTATGGGGCAGCCAGGTTCTTTATCACCACAAATGAATCTGTTGCATCTGGAATCCTTGATCATCTGAAGACGAGGTATGTGGTCACTGACTACGAGATGGATACCGGTAAGTTCTGGGCAATGGCAACGTGGGATAATCCTGATGTTGGTGCATATCCATACCAGCGTAACTTTATCCTGCCCAATCCGGACAACCCGAATACTGGTCAGAACTTCCCGTTCTTCATGGAGCCGTACTACCAGACAATGGTCTCGCGCCTTCACAATTTTGACGGTTCCATGACGCAGCCGGGGCAGGTGCATTATATTCAGTACATGAAGCCCGAGTACTCCAAGACGAGTGACCCGGTGATTGTCAATGGATCACAGATGCCCTACGAAGCAGGGGCTGCAATGCTGGAGAGATCAAAGTCAACAGTAGGTCCGGAGTATGAGACTGCGCTTGTTAATTATATCTACACTGAACCAGTCTCAACAGTCCCGGCACTTCAGCATTACCGGCTTGTTCATGAGTCTCCAACACGGGCATCCCCGGAGAGTCTCCCTGATGTGAGGTATGTGAAGGTCTTCGAGTATGTCCCCGGGGCAATTATTCATGGTGAAGGCATCATTGAGATTCCGGTAAAAACAAACACCGGACGAACATTTGTCTACAAGCAGGAGAGTGTCAACGGTACGTTCACGGTGCCATATCCGACCAACACCAAAGTAGGGGATGTGACAACCCAGGGCCCGTACCGCATAAACTCTACCGGAAAGGAGTATCAGGTGACTGATGATCAGATCCTCTCCGGATCTGTTGTCTCATGATATCAGGAACCCTTAAGTGATCTGAAGAGAAGGAGGGAGCATGAACACGGTATTGGAGATCGGATCATCTGTACGGTATCCCCGGACCGGGACTACCGGAACAATTGTGCGGATTGAAGAGAGAAGCGGGCATTCATTCGCAGAGCTTGACAGCACGGGAATGCTCTACCGTATAGACCTGCTCGTCCCTTCAACACTTTCGCAAAAGACTATCCGGAAGGAAGACCTGGATGAAGAACTCAGACAGGTTGAGAAGGAACGGTCAGATCCCCGCGAACAGTCATTCCAGGAGATGCCCAATCTTGATAGCGCATGTAACGGGGCCGGATAATGGTCTTTTGTCTCAAAATTTTTCCGCTGTGGTTGATATGTCCCCGAAATCCGGGCGTCTGGAGTATGCTCACGTATAAGTACCAATCTGTTCAAATAGGTAAGGAGGTTTGATTACTGGTGCCAGAAGAAATAATACCGAGTACAAATATCGGCGTTGTCGGGCATGTGGATCATGGAAAGACCACACTCGTCAATGCACTCACAGGAGTCTGGACCGACCGGCATAGCGAGGAGATGAAACGGGGTATCTCCATCCGGCTCGGATATGCAGACGCTGTCTTTTACAAATGCAAAAAATGTCGTGGACCTGAAGGATTCACAACCAAGCCTGAATGTCCACGGTGCGGAGGAGAAGCTGAACCTGTTCGGGCAGTCTCTTTTGTGGACGCACCAGGTCACGAGACCCTGATGGCAACAATGCTCTCCGGATCTGCCCTTATGGACGGGGCGATGCTTGTTATTTCAGCATCAGAACATTGTCCGCAACCCCAGACCAAAGAACATCTGATGGCACTGGAACTGGTCGGGATCAAGCGGATCGTTATCGTCCAGAATAAGATCGATGTGGTTACCCAGAAGGATGCTGTCCGGAATTATGAGGAGATTAAGGCATTTGTTAAAGGAACCATAGCAGAAAACGCACCAATCATTCCTGTATCAGCCCAGAAAGATATCAATGTCTGGGCACTCCTTCAGGCCCTTGATGAAACCATTCCGGAACCGTCACGAAAACCAGAAGCAGATCCGATCATGTTGATCGCACGTTCTTTTGATGTAAATAAGCCAGGGTGCAGCTGGAAGGATGTCAAAGGAGGTGTGGTTGGCGGATCTCTTATACGGGGCGTCATTAACGATGGCGACGAGATAGAGATCAGGCCCGGTATTCAGAGTCTCGTAGAGAACAAAGTAAGATGGGATCCTATCATTACCAAGGTGACTGAGATCCATAAAGGGCAGAAGAAGGTCCATGTCGCAACCCCGGGTGGTCTTCTGGCAATCGGAACAAAACTCGATCCAGCCATTACCAAGAGTGATATGCTATCCGGGCAGGTGCTTGGCCAGGTGGGAAAACTTCCACCAGTCTGGGACAAGATGTGGTTCTCAGTTCGGCTCATGGAGCGGGTTGTCGGAGCAAACAGCGAGCTCGATATCGAACCTCTCAAGGCACGAGAGCCTCTTATGCTTTCGGTTGGAACAGCCGTTACCGTCGGATTAGTCACTAGTACCAAGAAGGATGCTGCGGAGGTCACACTCAAAAGACCAGTCTGTGCAGAGGTCGGGTCACCGATCGCAATCAGCAGGCAGGTCGGAGGACGATGGCGTCTGATCGGGATGGGCACGCTGATCGAGTGACCGTTCTGATCGATACAAATGCGTTTCTTATGACCTCCCAGTTCAGAATCGATCTGATTGAAGAGCTGAAATGGATGATGGGGGTCATGCAACCATGCGTTCCGGATGTTGTGATCCGTGAACTTGAAGGCCTTGCACGGGGCAGAGGTAACGATGCTTCTGCTGCCCGTCTCGGCCTTCGGTTTGCACAGTTATGCAGGGTGGTGCCGATGGATGGGAACGAAGGTGAGTCGGTTGATGACCAGATCCTTTCGTTTGCCAGGAGAGAACGATGCAGGGTTGTGACCAATGATCGTGATCTCAGGAACCGCCTGTTGGATGAAGGTTTAGAAGTAATTTCACTGAAAGGGAAGCAAAAGCTCGAGATCATCAGGAGATAGAGATGTATTACAGACTGAAGATGGTTGATAAGGTCAGGGTTCCGCCAAACCGGCTTGGCGAGGATCTGGAGACTGTAATTCTGGATGTGCTTCAGGAACAGCTTGAGGGGAGTATTGACAAGGAGATTGGTATCTTCATTGCTGTGACCAGAGTCACCCGGATTGGGGAAGGAGAGATGATCCCTGGTGATGGTGCGGTCTTTTATGATGTAGATTTTGAAGGTCTAGCGATAAGACTTACTCTGCAGGAGATCATTGAGGGCATTGTTGTTGAGACAACCAGTTTTGGTGCGTTTATCAGCCTGGGCCCGATTGATGCGATGCTTCACGTCAGCCAGATATCTGATGAATACATCAGTTACGATGAAAAGAATTCGCAGCTCATCTGCCAGGACTCAGGGCGGCATATCGGGGTTGGCGATGTTGTCAGGGCCCGTGTAGTCACACTCTCTCTGAGCGAACGTGAACCCCGTGAGAGTAAGATCGGTCTTACCATGCGTCAGGCAGGTCTTGGAAGCCTTGTCTGGCTCGATGAAGATATGAAGGCTGAACAGAAAGAAAAAGATAATAGTGGAGCTGCCTGATTATGGCTGCAACGAAGAAGAAGCAACTTTCTGTGTGCCGTGAATGTCACCGGGTTGTTGAAGGGGCTTCCTGTTCGATCTGCGGCACAAACAATCTCACCACCGACTGGACCGGGTACCTGGTTATTATCGATCCTGAACATAGCGATGTTGCAAAACGAATGAATATCACCCTTCCCGGGAGATATGCGCTTAAGGTTCGCTGATGTTAAGACTCCCCGAAGATCAGCGGCACCTCTTCACGCGACCTTTTGGCACTCTCTACCCCTCTCTTGATCCGGTTCTCCCGCTTCTCGCAGGAAAACTCTTTTTCAGTGTGGGTGATGTGGTAACCGAGCATCTTCTTCAGGCAGGGTATCCTCCGGTGATTGCGATCATCGACGGTCAGACTATGAGACGTCCCCATGATGGCGTAACTATCCCTGAATATCAGATCATCAATGTGAAAAACCCTGCAGGATGCATTAGCGCAGACCTTGTCAACGCAACCCAGCGAGCGGTGAATGCTGGAAGAATCGTGATTCAGGTTGCTGGTGAGGAAGATCTTGCTGTACTTCCTCTCGCACTTGCCTCCCCGGATGGCTCCCTTATCCTGTATGGACAGCCCGGAGAAGGGGTTGTTGTTCTGGAGATCTCACCCGATATCCGCGAAAAGGCAGAGATTCTCCTAGATAAATTTGAGAGTGTCCTCGAAACTTCCTGACCGCGCAGGTATATATTTGATAACCGCATACCAATAGAGGATCTCTATGGAGATTTCTATCACTTCTGATAAACAGAATGAACTCCTCTCACGAAGGGAACTTGAGTTCACTCTCAATTATACCGGTGCAACTCCATCGCGGAAGCTGGTTCAGGCCAAGCTTGCTGCAATGGTGAATGCAGGAAAGGATCAGGTTGTTCTTGATTCAATGAAATGCAAGTTTGGAATTACTGTTCTGACAGGGTCCGCCCGGGTGTACCAGAACAAGGATGACCTGGTGAAACTTGAACGCGGGTATCTCATGACCCGTGGAGGGGTAGCTGAGGAAGTCTTTGGTGCTCAGGATGCGCCGTCTGAGGACGCTGCGGAGGCATCTTAAGGAGGTTGAAGTATGGCAGCAAAAGGTAAAAAAGAGAAGACATCTGTCAAGCGTTCTGCATACTTCACCGTAAGCGGAAAGACTGCAACCCCGTCACGCCGGTACTGCCCACGCTGTGGTCCTGGTGTCTTTATGGGCGAGCACAAGGATCGCGCAAGCTGCGGCAAGTGCGGATACACCGAGTTTAAGAACAAAGCCTGATGCAGAAATCAGGCCCAGTGCTTGGGATCGAAGGTACTGCCTGGAATCTCAGCGCTGCTGTTTTTGATGACGATCTCATTACCCTGAAGTCAAAGCCCTATAAGCCGGTTCAGGGAGGGATCCATCCGCGTGAGGCAGCCCAGCATCACGCTGCAGAGATCGGCGGCTTGATCAATTCTGTTCTTGATGAGAGCCCGCATCCGGTAGCAATCGCGTTTTCACAGGGTCCAGGTCTTGGCCCCTGCCTGAGGATTGTCGGAACTGCTGCCCGTGCCCTTGCATTGTCATTAAAGGTCCCCCTGATTGGGGTGAACCATTGTGTGGCGCATGTTGAGATCGGCAGATATGCATCAGGATTTGAGGATCCGATCGTCCTGTATGCCAGTGGTGCAAATACACAGGTTCTCGGGTACCTGAACAACCGGTATCGTATCTTTGGTGAGACGCTCGATATCGGAATTGGTAATGCAATCGACAAATTTGCTCGGAGTAAAGGGCTGTCTCACCCCGGAGGTCCGCAGATAGAGAAACTTGCCCGGGACGGGTCGTACATCCCTCTTCCCTATACGGTGAAAGGGATGGATCTGGCCTTTTCAGGTCTTATCAGTGCTGCAAAGGACTCTGCCGAACCGATCGCTGATGTATGTCATAGCCTGCAGGAGACTGCCTTTGCCATGTGTGTGGAGGTTACCGAACGGGCACTTTCACAGACCGGGAAGGATGAGATGATCCTTGTCGGAGGGGTAGGTGCAAATCGTCGTCTCCAGGAGATGCTCCGCCTAATGTGTGAGGCAAGGGGAGCTTCCTTTGCGGTCCCTGAAATGCAGTTCATTGGTGACAACGGGGCTATGATTGCGTACACCGGGCGGCTCATGCTTGAGCATGGTTCTGTTCTTGAGGTGAAGGATTCGCGGGTTAATCCATCATTCCGAGCCGATCAGGTTCAGGTAACCTGGCGAAATGAAAGCATAACAAAAAACCCGGACCTGATGCCTGATGGTGTTGGTCTCACCAGGGGTGCAGAGGCTGTTGTTGAGATTGGTCACCAATCAGTAACAAAACGCCGGGTTGGCAAAAAGTACCGGCATCCAGATCTTGATCATCGGCTGATCTCTGAACGGACGAGAGCCGAAGCCAGGCTGATTGCTGAAGCGCGAAGATTTGGAGTTCCTACTCCGGTAATGAGTGACATTTCTGCAGATACCATCGTTATGGAAAGGATCGATGGAATAAAACTCAAAGATACCCTTTCTCCTGTATCTCTTATGGAGGCTGGC
>CAZVAS010000024.1:6345-9603 GCA_964625165.1 uncultured Methanospirillum sp.
GGGTTCTTCGTCTCTGCACTGAATGGGTTTCCTGGTTCATGTGCCGCATATGTTCAGAAGACAATTGGGAATGAAGGGATCCTTCACCTTCTTTCTGAAAAGACAGACCGGTCTGCCTGGTTTGAAACCGGCATCGCCTATGCTGATGCAGATGGTATCTCTGTCTTTGTTGGCAGGATTGATGGTACAATCGTTTCCCCGAGAGGAAGCCAGGGATTCGGATATGATCCGATATTCTCGGTGGCCGGGAAGACACTTGCAGAGATGAATGCAGAGGAGAAGAATGCAATCTCACATAGGAGTCGTGGTCTGCTTGCACTTCGGGAGTGGCTCATCAGCAGGTGATCCTGCTATGATTTCAACGGTGGTGTCATCAATGCTGATAGTGAAAGAAGTCCAGCAGGTGTATCTCCATAACACTTATGTGAAGTAAGAACCTTCTTTATAGGACAGATAGTTCGAGTGGAGTAATATTATGGCACGTTTTCCTGAGGCAGAAGCACGTCTGCTTAATGTTAAAGTATGTATGCACTGCAACGCACGGAATCCTGTCCGTGCAACAGCATGCAGAAAGTGCGGCTATAAAAATCTGAGACCAAAGAACAAAGAGCGTAAAGCCTGATAATTCAGGCGTTATAATACGTTACTCTTTTTCCTTTCGATGCATACTCGCCTTTAAAGGTCTCGATATTTCGCTTATATCCGATCCGATCTGTTATTCCGATAGAGCGGAGCTTCTCGCGCACCTGCATGACCTCTTCTTCATTCTCCCAGTCAGCTGTGTAGACATACAGAACTTTACGATCATCACGTGAATCAGGATTTTTCTTTGCGGTTGAGACTTTTGCAGAAATTCCTAGTTCTTTCTGCCAGGTTAAATCGCGGATCTTCTTCCATATCTCGTCGACCTGGTCCGGTTGAACAAAGATGAGCCACTTCCCTGCCCGTTCATCTTCTGTTGCATGAGGGTCTGTGTCTGGTGCATCCTGAATGATCCAGTATGACTGGGTTGTTTTCGTGGGGATTACTCCCTCTCCTTCAATGATAAGCCGGTACATCTCATCAGGCGATCCAAATCGCTCCTGCAGATGGGTCTCTAGTTCTGGATATAATTCCTTAAATTGGGTAAAAATCTCGTTAAACTCATTTTGAAATGATGTACCTTCTTCTACAAGATGATAGAGTGGTGTTTTTCTGAGATGAAACTGCGTGGTAAGATAGTGCTCAAAGATCCCGTACGCAATATCTGCCAGGGCCTCGATCTCACTCCTGTCCATGTACAAGGATTGTGAATTGTAGCAAAAAAGATAGTTATTTGACGAGAGGTGGTCCGGAGTTGATCCCAGTGTTGTGCTGGGGAATTGACCGGGATTCCGGGTACTTCAGGGGAACGCTGGTGTGAAATTCGGGTACAGGTGGCTGATACTCTTCCATGCCTGCTTTGCAGCATCCAGATCTGCATATGCCTGATCACCGATATCCTCACGGAAATCCATCTGGATATGATTTGGACCGGTCTGTCCCTTATAATCCTGCATCTCCTCTGCTGCTTTCATGTCATAGAACAGGAATTTTGTGATGTTTCGTGCTTCAGCGTAGAAGTCCTGTTTTACATTCTTCTTCACAAGTTCATAATATGCTGACTGGAGTTCCATGAGGTTGTTTTCGGTAGGAAACGGATTTGTCAGATTTTTGATAGCAAAATCAGCGCGCTCCTGAAAGGCTTTGTCATCAAATGGTTGTGAGGAGTTTGGTATTTTTAACTGGGGTGAGATGGTTGAGGGCTCTACTCCGCTTACTGCAGATACTGAAATAAGAAGAACAACGGCAATTAATCCTATTGCCAGGTATGAGAATTTCATATATGAGGTTTTTACATCTGGATAGATGAACCTGATCCTATCTGGTTATCGTGAGTTTGTTATGTGTGTCATGGAAGTTGTACATGTACAATCAGCGATGAAGATATTCACGACCATATTGTCTTTTGTATGTTACCGGTTAGAGGGGTGGTAACGTCCTGGAATTTGATCTGCTTCTGACCGATCTTGACAACACACTGTATGATTTTGCTGCAGCAATGGAATGTGCAAGTAAGGCAGTTATCACACTGATTGGCAGAGGTGATCCCGGAGATCTGATCCGTGCATTGATCTTCTCTCCGCATGGTGTTGAGAGTGATACGGCGCTTGTAGAATATCTGAAATTACAGGGCATCGATGATGAAAATAATCTCGAATCTGCATGTAGCGTATTTGTTGTAATAAAAAATCAGAACATCATTCCATTTCCTGGTGTTGTTTCCGGCCTCCGGGAGATACATAATGCAGGGATTTTGATTGCAGCTGTAACCAATGCTTCAACCCATCATGCAGAAGAGCGACTCAACCTGATCGGAGTCAGGGATCTTATTCAACTTATTATTACCCCGGAAAGCACCGGGAGGAAGAAGCCGGACCCGGAGGTTTACCGACTGGCATCAGAGATGATGAACTGTCATGCTCATCGGGCATGCGTTCTTGGGGATAATCTTGTCAATGATATTGCCCCAGCCCGGATGTTAGGGATGTATGGGATTCATGCCAGGTATGGCAATCGCTTACCCAAAGAATTTGCAGGTGATGTTGTTGCTGACGCTGTTGTAGATTCTTTTTATGATGTTATTTCTATCCTGGGAATAATCCGTAAAACAAAGTAGTTGATATCCCTATTCTACTTCAATCTCTTCAGAATTTTATAATTTCTTCTTCAATGATGAGATTTCCACTGCTCACTCTTTGCAACCTAATTTTACTCATTAGGCATTCTAATCTGGGTTAGTCCCTACTTTTGAAGTTCCATTATCTTACGTCATTTCGTCCTTTTTTTCTTGATCTGTCTGTGTATGTGGCCACACTTTTCTGACCCTGAAATGAGGTCCTCGTGCGGAATTTTTTATTGTGACATTATTCGTGAGAATACGTGTTAACGTTAATTTGACTGCTATTTGGAGATTTAATGATAATCATCACGTTTCATGTGGTTTCCCTTTTCTTTTTGCAGTATGGATGATGTGGGTTATGATGCTGCCCGCCTGTACTCTGAGCGCGGCACAAAGAGTTTAATAACCCCTTTTTTTCTACTGGAATCTCAAGTAATATATCTTATATTTGTGTGCGTGCCTCGCAAATGAGTGCTCCTTCCTGAGGTTTTTCTTCTTCTTTTCAGTTCGGCATAGAAATGTCCGATTATTCACTCTTTTGCGTGGTATTATTTTGC
>CAZVAS010000024.1:9703-16345 GCA_964625165.1 uncultured Methanospirillum sp.
TGGGTGCTGTCCACTTTGTATTCTTAAATTTGAAAAAAGGATGATTGTCTTGCTTCGTGTATCAAAAATTAGTATGCAGTGATGTACCTGCTCTTATACGCGGTACTCATCTTTCCTGACCTGCTAATGGTAAGCCGCACGGAATATACGCCTTTCTTCGTATAGGTGTAGACCGGATTCTTCTGGTACGAATATCCTCCATCACCAAAATTCCATGCCCATGTGGCTGGCTGACCTATTGATGTGTCAATGAACTGAACTCTCAATGGGGCCCTTCCACTTACCGGTGATGCAATGAATGAGGCTGTAAGGACACCCGGCTGCGGAGTTGGCGTGGGGGTTACAGTTGGTGTCGGTGATACCGAACCAACTGCAGCCGCTGCGTTAAGTCTTCCACCTGTTGCAACCTTTCCTGATAATGAACTGAGTCTGTCAACGGTGTTCAGGATCCGATCCCTGATCTGATTCTTTGTCATTGAGGGATTGGCTGCTTTCAGGAGACCGGCAACCCCGGAAACGAAGGGAGTTGCCATGGATGTTCCTGAAAGATACTGATACTGTCCGTTTTTATACGTGCTTCTGATATTGACTCCAGGAGCTGCAAGATCGACTGATGTGGTGCCGTAGTTTGAGAAACCCGCGAGGTTGTCTTTGCTGTCCGTTGCTGCAACAGATATGATGTTACTACTGGTCATTGCTGCCGGGTACTGGGGATACTGGTCAGAGTTTTGCCCGTTGTTTCCTGCGGCACATACCACCACGGCAGGCGATGCATCAATTGCATCTTTAAGAGCCTGAGTATACTGAGATCCTCCCCAGGAATTCGAGATGACCTGGGCACCCATCCGGTTGGCGTACAGGATTGCAGATATCGCATTAGAAACGCTACCGCTTCCTGACGCATCCAGGAATTTCAGTGGCATAATCCTGGCGTTCCAGCAGGTCCCAGTGATCCCGAGGTTGTTGTTACCTACAGCGGCGATGTTTCCTGCGCAGTGGGTCCCATGACCATGATCATCCATCGGGTTGTTGTTGTTGGATACGAAATTCCATCCCCTGACGTCATCTACATACCCATTTCTGTCATCATCGATCCCGTTGTTTGGAATCTCCCCGGAGTTTGTCCAGATGTTTCCTGCCAGATCAGGGTGTGTATAATCAACCCCGGTATCAACAACAGCAATAATCACTGAAGAGGATCCGGTTGTGGTTCCCCATGCATCTGCTGCCTTGATGTCGGCCCCGGACTGTCCATAAAATGGCGCCTGACCTGTGTTCTTAAGACCCCACTGGAGTGGGAAGTCAGGATCGTTTGGCGTCCTCATGGATGCCATTTCAAGACTCTCCACCCTTGCTGATACCTTGTCTGCCTGCTCTGGTGGGAGTGATACCAGATAATCAGGCTCGGCATAGAGAACATTCGGGTTTGAGCTGTACTCCTGAATAGCCTTTGTTACCGGAACACCCTTGACCTGCACAACCTGCATCCCGGGAATACCTGCCTCAGAGTAATCAGTCACCACCGATGCACCGACTTCAGCATTTGTTGTAGACATTACAGAGGGCAGTGCCGACATAGTGCTCATCGTGTCGGTTTTATACCTCACGATCACACGTTCTGGAGCGTACTCTGCAGATACCTGAAGAGATGGTGAGGATTTAACCTGCACTGAGTTCTGTCCGGTAACAGTCACTCCTGAGGAAACTGAAGTATTGATTATGCCCTGAGCATCTAATATTTCCTCAACAGGAGAATTATTCTCCAGAATATCAGATGTTTCCAGGTTCTCTTTACCTGCCAGAGCACTTTGACCCACAATTGCGAGTATAAAGAGTGTCCAGCATATTGCTGAAAAAATTCTGTAATTCATACCCATCATCCCGCTAACTCAAATCCTGATCCTCTATTAACTTTATAGTACCTAGAAGTTTCTCATTCCATTGTACCTCTACATGAATCATCAAACATCTTTTAATAGCAACGATCTAAAATTAAAAAAGAATTTCAGGATTTTTCCTCTTTTTATGGAATAGGGACAGAATTTAGGTTTTGGATCTGGTGGTGTCATGATCGCTGAAATTGAAATACCGGTACGACTACATCAATATATCAGATCCGGGATCCGGGTTTAGGGAGCTATCAGTCTATGGGTGAAATACTCTGCCCGAAATGTAATTCGAAAGATACTGAATTTGACGATCTTGTTACTACTGATAGCGGCAGCATGATTGCAAAATGCAGTTGTAATGCGTGTAAGCACAAATGGGATGCTCCATTTGGTCTCTAACTCCTTTGACGATTGTGTGCTACATATTCTTGGTTCTTGAGGAATCCCTTCTGATCAAAAGAAATTGAGGACAAATATGGACGAAGATACCTGGTGTAAATCGAAGTCATATAGTATCGGCACAATTTTGTTAGCGATACTGATTCTGGCATGGGGGATCGTTTGGCTAGGAAATGACAGTGGGTGGTGGAACATCCGGTTTCCGTTCTGGCCAGTGTTGGTAATCCTGATAGCTCTTGGCATTCTGCTTCATGAGGTTCGCAAGAATTTCAGGTAAAAAAGATACTATTTATCCGTTTATTTGGTTTATCTGGTGTTTAAGGACACCTTCGATGAGCATTTTTTGAGATGATCCCCATAAACAGGCATTCATCAGCTGCTATCTGTTCAACACCCTCAAAGTCTCCTACCGGGATGTCGAGACCTCTGACCAACACCGCCGGTATTCCCTCATCCGCTTCACCCATTAAAAGTTCAGCAGCTGAAGCGATATTGTCAGCGATTGCTCTTCTGGTAACCTTGAGTTCTCTGCCAAAGAGATCTTTTTTTCCCCGCTCATCAAGAACTGATGGTATCCCGGAGCATCCTATTGCTACCCCGCTGCATCCGTAGCGCATCGGGTGGGTTCTACTGTCGATGACAAGAACTGCTACTGATACATCTATCAACCGATAGATCTCTTCCCTGATCTTCCTGGCACTCCCGTTTGGATCTGCAGGAAGAAGAGATACCATCCCATCCGGAGCATTTGATCCGTCAACGCCGGCGTTAGGAAGGAGGTTACCCTTTGATGTACAGAGAAGAAATCCCGGAATGCCTCCGACGATTTCATCAGACTCTCTGAGTACGATCTCAGCAAGCCTGGGATCCAGTTCATACTGGGCAGCCAGTTCCTCTGCCTCCTGCGAGGGATTTTCCTGGTCAAGAGATACGAGCCTCCCCTCTGCAGTTGCAAGCGCAGACTCGGCGATCACCAGAATATCACCATCAACCAGAGTCAGGTCCTGTTTGGCTATTCCTGACAAGAGCAAAGGCAGGATCTCTTCACCATGGTGAATAAGTCCGGTTTTTATTCCAAAAAGACTGTAGGAGGGTGACATTCTTATGCCATCCTTAGCACTGACAACACTTCTATGAGATCTTTTGTCTCTGGTATATCATGAGTTCTGATCATAGCAGCACCTGAAAGAACCAGGTGGGAGGTTATTGCCAGGGTTGCAGAAAGACGGTCTTCCGGCCTTTGTCCTGTTACTGAACCCAGAAATGACTTTCTAGAAACAGCTGCAAGAACCGGGCGATCGAATAGTGAGAACTCTTGAAAACGCCTGCAAAGTTCAAAATCAGCGTCCGGAGTTCTATCTGGGATCCATCTTCCAACGCCAGGGTCCAGAATATACTCCTTTATCCCGGCAGTGAGAGCCCGATCACAGACTTTCTGGAGTGAATGTAATGTATCCTGAAAGTTCAGACAGTCGCCAGGTGTATGATTTGTAGCCATCAGGATTCCAGGGACATTCTCCTCTGCCATTATTTGTGCCATCGCGGGATTAATCAGTCCTGAAATGTCGTTTACCACATGAACATCGTGTTCAAGTGCTGCATTAAGAACATCGGGATGCATGGTATCAACACTCACGGTGATTCCTGATCCATCAAGGGTTTTCAGCGCTGAGATGAGCCTTTCCTTCTCTTCGTTTACCGTGATAACTCTGCTACCCGGGGCGGTGCTTCGTGCACCGATATCGATAAGATCTGCACCCTGGTGTATCATCTCTTCTGCAGTAATTCTGATCTGTTCATCAGGTACATACGAACCAGAAAAAAAAGACTCAGGGCTGATATTTATTATGCCCATCAATACGGGTCTGCTGCCATCGACCCGTATTTTATTTATTGTACAGGTTTGCATCGCGAGAGGGCTGCTTCCAGGGTATTTTCCATCAAAGAGACGATGGTCATCGGTCCGACTCCTCCCGGTACCGGTGTTATCGCCCCGGCTACTGAACTGACTGCCTGGAAGTCAACGTCTCCACACAGTTTACCATTTACGTGGTTAGTCCCGACATCTATTACAGTTGCTCCGGGTTTCACCATATCAACTGTGACCATATTTGGTTTTCCAGCAGCACTAACGAGAATATCGGCCTGTCTGGTAATCGCGGCGAGATCTTTTGTTTTACTATGGCAGATCGTGACAGTAGCGTCAGCCAGCATGAGAAGAAGTGCCATCGGCCTTCCGACATCCACGCTCCTTCCGATGACCACAGCGTTAGCACCAGAAGTCTGAATCCCGTACTCGTTCAGGATTGTCATGATCCCTTTTGGCGTACATGATCTCGGCCCTGGTAATCCGCCGACAAGTTTTCCCATGTTCTGGGGGTGATATCCATCGACATCCTTCTCAGGATATACCGCATTTATCACCTGGTGAGTATCGATCTGGGTTGGTAAGGGTAGTTGCACTAGAATACCATCGATATCCGGATCTTCATTAAGCATCTTCAGACGGTCAAGGACCTCTCTGGTGGTCGCTCCTTCTGGGAGTTCCACATTTACTGACCTGATTCCAACCTGGTCGCATGCCCGGTGTTTCATCCGTACATACATTGCTGACGCAGGATCATCGCCCACGAGAACAGTGGCGAGCGTAGGAGTAACTCCACGCTCTGCGATCTCCTTTTTCAGGAGTTCAAGCCTGCGATCTGAGAGTCCTTTTCCGTCAAGTATCATACAAGGTCCGGATATAATGGGAATTTACTGGCCATTTCCTTTACTTCGTCACAGATCTTTGCCTGAAGTGCCTCGTTCTTGATATCCTTTATCACTGCTGCAATCCAGTCTCCGATCTGTCTCATATCCTCTTCCTTCATTCCCCTGCTGGTTACTGCAGGAGTACCGATCCTCAAACCGCTGGTGACGAATGGACTTTTTGTCTCGTTTGGAATGGTATTCTTATTGACAGTGATGCCTGCACAGCCCAGTGCCTTTTCTGCCTCAAGACCGGTGAGTCCAAAGTTTGTCAGATCAAGAAGACAGAGGTGGTTGTCGGTGCCGCCTGAAACCAGTCTTACTCCGTGGCCTTTCAAGGTCTCGCCAAGTACCCGTGAGTTTTTCACAACCTGCTCGGCATATTTTTTAAACTCCTTTGTGGATGCTTCCTTAAAACAGACCGCCTTTGCTGCGATAATATGCATAAGTGGGCCGCCCTGCATTCCCGGGAACACTGCTTTGTCAAGAGGCTGTGCCCATTCCTTATCACAAAGGACAAATCCACCACGTGGGCCACGGAGGGTTTTGTGTGTTGTTGAGGTAGTGAATGTTGTTTTTCCAACCGGACTTGGATGAATGCCTGCTGCACAGAGCCCAGCAATGTGAGCAATATCTGCAACACAGTATGCATCCACGTCATTGGCGATCTCTGCAAATGCCTTGAAGTCGATCTCCCGCGGATATGCACTCGCTCCGCAGACTATCATACTTGGCTTGATCTTTTTGGCCATCTCAGCAATAGCGCCATAGTCCATCGTCTCAGTCTTTAAGTCTACACCGTACTGATGGGCTTCATATATAATTCCTGAAAAATTAACTGGCGATCCGTGTGAGAGATGGCCTCCCTGCGAGAGATTCATGGAGAGGATTTTATCACCAGGCTTGATGGTGCTAAAATACACTGCCATGTTGGCCTGGGAACCAGAATGGGGCTGCACATTTGCATGTTCAGCACCAAAGAGGGAGCAGACACGATCCCGTGCCAGATTTTCTGCCTGATCGTGAAATTCACAACCACCGTAATATCGTTTTCCGGGATATCCTTCAGCATATTTATTGGTCAGGATCGATCCCATGGCTTCGAGAACTGCCTGGCTGACAAGGTTCTCTGAAGCGATAAGTTCGAGTCCGTTAATCTGACGGGATTTCTCTTTTTCGATGATCTCTGCAATTTCTGGATCGATCTTTTCCAGATAGGCCATGTGCATACAAATACTCTCTAAGAGGGTAATATGGTTTCGAGGTGAAGTTCCTGATTCTTTTTCATCCTATCCCTTATCTGGCATGTTTCCTTGTGGTCAGGGTTCTGAAAATCATCAAAATATGTGGAATGAGGCACTAAAAATCGCTCATTGTGCATGCTAATATATATGTATTATGCGAATATTGGTACATATTCTGGGATTTGGTCAAAAGAACGATGGAGGTAGGAAGATATGAGTGATGATGGGTATGAGAACTCTTCACCGGAAGACAGAACCGAACGGTTAGAACGGCGTGTGTCAGAGCTGGAAGCACTCCTCAAGGGTCTTACCGATGAGATGCTGGATATGAAAGCTGTTGTTATGAAACTGAAGAAGGATCA
>CAZVAS010000024.1:16445-22009 GCA_964625165.1 uncultured Methanospirillum sp.
CTCATCATTGCTGACGATGTGGATCTGACCGAGCAGAAATAACGTAAACCTGGTGCCCGGCTTGCATATCACTCATCTTGAGACTGATAACTTTAAGTCGTTTGGCAGAAAGACCAAAATCCCATTTTTTCCAGGTTTTACTGTAATTTCCGGGCCTAATGGCTCGGGAAAAAGTAACATCATCGATAGCATTCTTTTTGTTCTTGCCTTGTCCACTTCACGTTCTCTCCGGGCTGAACGCCTGACTGATCTGATCAACCTTAATTCTGGGAAAAATACTGCTGAAGTCGAACTGACCTTCTCTGATGGGACTGTTATTAAAAGGCGGATAAAGCGGACTGACAGTACGTATTACAATTATCTGTACCTGAATGGCCGTCCATGCAGACAGGGAGATCTTCTGGAGTTTCTTGCTCAACGGGGTATTGTCCCTCACGGCTACAATGTCGTCATGCAGGGTGATATCAACCGGATCATTGAGATGAGTGATCTTGAGCGGAGAAAGATCATCGATGAGATAGCAGGGGTGGCTGAGTTTGATCAGAAGAAGGCCCTCGCATTTGAGGAACTTGACCGGGTGAGGAGTAATATTCAGGAACAGAATGCCCACCTGGAAGAACTTACAATACGGTTGTCTCATCTTGAAAAACAGCGTGTCCAGGCCCTCAAGTATCGTTCCCTGCAGGATCGCCTCAAATACCTGACGAGCTGCCGCTCTGCTGCCCGGCTGGCTGCGAAACAAAAAGAGCTCGGGACAATTCAGGACAGTACTCATGAGGAAGAAAAGGCTCTGTCCCAGGCCGATGCGGATATTTCATGGACAACTCATGAGCGTGATTTTGTTAAGAATGAGATTGCCGGCGTAGATCAGGAGATAAGCGCGAAGACCGGGAGTGAGTATATGACTCTTATCTCCCGTATTGCAGAGGCTAAAGCTGCAATAGAAGGTTTTAAACGCGATATTGAACGTCAGCAGCGGGAAAAAGATGAGAATGACAAACGACTTGGTTCGATCTATGGTGAGACGAAACGACAGGATGAGCGTCTTACCCAGAAAAACAACGAAATTCGTGATCTGACAATAGATCGAACAAATCTTGCCATGACTCTTGCGTCTGCGAAGAGTGAATCCAGCCGTATTGGGAAAGAGATAGAAAAACAGACTGCTGAACATGAACAGGATGAGCAGGCACTGCAACTTCTCCGAAAGAACATAATCGCAAAGAAGGATCAGCGTAGTGACCTGCTTCGTGAACAGGATATCATGATCGAGCGCTCCCGGATGAGGAGCGCTGAGGAGGACCGTCTCCGATCAAGAGTTGCCCTTCTCCAGCGTGATCTTGTATCTAGCAAGGAGGCCGAAGAGGAAGCTACAAAGAATCTTCAGGCGCTGGAGTCTGAAAAGCGTGAGTATGACCGCAGGGTGGGGCTCCTTGATACAAATCTATATTCAAAACGGGATGCACAGGAGCGTTTGAGAAAAGAGATCCGCGATCTGAAGATCGAGATCAATCGCAAAGAAGCCCAACAACAGGCGCAGGGACGGTACGGAAAAGCGATAGAAGCCGTCCTTGCAATGGATGGTGTATATGGAACCATTGCGAGTCTTGCCCGATGTAAACCGGAGTATGCAACATCTCTGAATACCGCAGCAGGAGCGAGGCTCCATTTTGTAGTGGTTGAAGACGACCAAATCGCATCTGAAGCCATCCAGTACCTGAAGGACAATAACCTTGGTAGAGTCACGTTCCTTCCACTCAACAAGTTAAGACCCAAACCTCTTCCAGAACCCCCCCATGGCTCTGAAATTATCGGGTTCGCCACAGATCTCCTTGATTATGATCCCCGGTTTGATCCTGCATTCAGGGTGGTCTTCGCTGGCACGGTTGTGATCGACTCACTTGATCACGCAAGGAAACGGATCGGCTCATTCAGGATGGTGACTCTGGATGGATCTCTCCTGGAGAAAAGTGGGAGTATGACTGGTGGAAGCATCCGAAAAGAGGCTGGAGGGTTTGGTAGTTCTTTTGAAGATGAACTCCGCCGGTTATATGCTGATCTTGCGAAGATGAGCGATGAAGAGGCTGGTCTCAATGATGCTCTTACGGTAGCTTCTGCTGAACGAGATGAAGTTCAGAAGAGAAGGATGGACCTGGAAGGGCTTGTTGCCAGGTCACGTGCGGGTGTGGATGCTGCCATCAGATCTAGGACTACTATGGAGGAGGAAATCAAGAGTCTTGAAGATCAGATCGCAGTGGCGATCGCATCTGCGCCAGGGGGGCCTGAAGTTCTTGCAGTTCTTGAAGGGAAGATCCAGACAATCAGTCAGGAAATTTCTGCGATGCAGAGAGATATCGATGAGATTACCTCTCGTCTTGAAGGGACAGGGGTGCCTGCCCTGTTTGAACAGATGGATCAGGCATCCCGTCAGGTTGAGGAGGTTGAACGTCGCCTCCGAAATAAAGAGAATGATATTGCTGAAGCCCAACGTGAGCGTGGTTACATCGAACGGACCATCGCGGAGCAGAAGCAACAGATGGATCAGATCAGGGAGCAGAGTCAACGATATGATTCCGGGATGCTTGATTGTCGCTCTTCAATATCAGGAAAAGAACAGGAGATAAAAGAGACCGAGATAACCCTCTCCCGATTTTCAAGAGATATCGAGGATCTCCAGGTAAAGAGAAATGCCCTTGTCAGCCAGATGGATGATTTTGAAGGGAAGATCAGGGATCTTACCGGAAAGCGAGAACGCATCGTTGTAAAGATTGAGAGTCTTGTTGAAAAAGGGAAGGAGTTATCTGAAGAGATACTCTCTCTGACCGAAGAAGCGGCCGGAGTGAGTACTGATATGGCCCTTGAAGCGATCGAGGAGGAGATGGGTTCTGTGGCACTTGAACTTGATCGGATAGGTGATGTGAACATGAGGGCCATCGAGGAGTATGATCAGGTCAATGCCGTTGCCGCTGAACGAAAAGAGCGTCTTGAAGTGCTAGGAAAAGAACTTGAAGAGATTATTGCACGAATTGAGGTCTTTTCCAAGAAGAAACTTGAAGCTTTTAATCTGGCATTTTATGAGATTGGCAGGAACTTCAGAGAGATATTTGCGAGACTGACCGTTGGGAGTGGTGAACTCAAACTGGAGAATGAAGAAGATCCCTTTGCCGGGGGCTTATCCTTTGCTGTCCAGCCACGGGATAAAAAAGTGCACCATCTCGCTGCACTTTCAGGTGGTGAGAAGTCGCTAACAACACTCGCGTTTATCTTCTCGATCCAGAAGTATATTCCTGCCCCGTTTTACGCCTTTGACGAAGTCGATATGAATCTTGATGGAGCAAATGTGGAACGGATTGCAGATCTGATTAAAGAACTCTCTCAAAATTCTCAGTTTATCAACATCTCCTTACGTAAACCGATGATAGATTGTGCAGACCGGATCATTGGAGTGACAATACGACCAGATAAGTCAACTTTGGTGACCGGGGTCTCCATTAATGATTGAAGATCCAGTTGAGATCCTGGTGCAGATGGCAGAACGGGGAGAGATCGATCCCTGGCATGTAAATATTATCGAGGTTACCGACCGGTTTTTTACCGAGATGGAACGGCAACGAACCCTGGATCTACGGGTATCAGGCAGGACTCTCTTCTATGCAGCAACTCTTCTGAGGATAAAGTCTGATTATCTCTCGATTGAGGAAGAGGATCCTGTTCCTGAAGATAATGGTGATAACGATGAGGAAGATGGGGGGTTCTATGGTGAGTCCTCAAGAATGTCGGGAAATCCGATACTATCACTGGAGCATGAGATAGTCAGACGATTAGACCGGAAAAGTATGCGTAAGCAGCCGATCACCTTGTATGATCTGATTGCACTGCTTCGAAACGCGGAAAAAGAAGATCGTCGTCGTCAGCGTGATTCATGGGCTAGAGATGATGGCTGGTTTGCAGAGGATATCGTATCTATCGCACATGAGGAGGGGTATCATGAGAGTATTGATGATGTCCTTCTGCAATGCTGTGGATGTATCGAAGATCAGGGGGTTGCAACTCTCCGTGAGGTCGCTGGCAAACTTGGCTGGCCTGTCTCACAAGTGTATATTCCACTTCTGTTTCTGATGCATGATGGCAAGGTAGGTCTTCGGCAGGAGCATATGTTCGGTGAGTTGTACATCGAGAAACATGCGGATGACCCTGTGTCATGAAACCCGGTTCGCTTATCATCTGATCTCTCTCCGTTTTTCCTGGAATTGATATCCTCCGGTACGGGATCAAAGGACTATTCTTTTCATCCCTTCTATTATTCATATTATTCATGAATCATTCCCTTCAATTCCTGGTAATTCTTCTCGTCATTGGAACGATAGGTCAGTTTTCATCAGCGCAAACCTCTTCCGCTGATAGCGGAGAGATTCGCTTGTTGGCAAATTTCACCTCTTATAACGGATCAACAGTCCCGGTTGGAATTATTGTGATGCAGAGTGGGTTTGTTACTGATATCGGTACCGAATATTCACGGGCTTTTTCTATGGTTGAACAGGACAATCCCGACTCTTGCATTCGACCGATTATTTTTGATGGGGGGAGTAATGTCTCAGTTGCCTCTTCAGCCTGGAAAAGTATGATGCAGAATACTTCAGATCTGCCTATTGTCGTGACAGTTGCGAGCTGGACGACTAATGTGGTGTATCCGGAGGCCGCGGAAAAGGGAATGATTCAGGTGGCACTAGGCAGTGCAGTGGTGAATCGTACTCATGTATCTGACAATCTGGTACGGTTCACTCCTGGTGTAGAGCAGGAAGCCCCGGTCCTCGCCGCATATCTTAGTCAATTCTCCCGAATTGCTATAATCGGGGGTGATAATGACTATACAAACGGATATTTTTCTGCTCTTGAAACTCTTCTACCCGGTAAAATCAGGCTGAAGAGATATTACAATCCAAATGATCCTGCGTCCACTCTGAATTGTTCGGAGATTATTCAGAGTAACCCTGATGCTATCGTGCTCCTCAGTGTTTCCGAGGGTGGTATAGTGGCAGAATTGTTGAGAAAAGAAGGAATACAAGCTACGCTGGTTGGAACCCGGGTTATAGAACGCAACTCACTTGCTGATATAGAGGCAGCACAGGGTCTTATCTTTACCACGCCGGCATTAAACGAGTCTCATCCTTTTTTTACAAGATATTTCGAAAAATATGGGGAAAATCCAACATTTTATGGAGCCGAAGGATTTGATGCGATGACCACACTGTACGCTGCTGTCTCTGCGTGTAAGGATTCTCCTGACTGCATTTATTCGTGGTATCAGAACAGGACGTACTCCGGTGCACTTGGCCTTGTTCATTTTGACGAGAGTGGAGTGGCTTCGTATCCAATTAAATTGAAGATTGTTCAGAATGGAAAATTCGAGGATTACCAGGGATAATATCTCCTTGCAACCCTCTCCCTCCCACGGGGGTATCCCTTTTGACTCCCGGGCTGATGACCGTCAGAGTACGACCATGATCTGCGCTCATTCCACCGGTTAAGATCGAACCTGACACGATGAAACGCCATCATATCAT
>CAZVAS010000025.1:0-3011 GCA_964625165.1 uncultured Methanospirillum sp.
GGATCGGACTGCCCAAGTGGAACACCGTTCTTTGCATTCGCAAGGATAAAAGCATCATTCCCTGCAATCGTTGATCCCGGAAGAGTCACCTCTTCTCCACCTGTACCGGTGACTGTTACCTGGTAATCCTGACTCCCGGCATCGTTCACCCGGCTGATAAGGCGCCAGAGCGGCATACCGTCCCACACCTGTCCTGTAGCATCAATCACAGAAGCAAAATAATTTGATGATTGTTCTACATTGATCCCTTTCTCATACTCACTCTGAGTTACCGATGAGGCGTGATCACCTGAAAGCGTGAGGCTCCACCCGGTATCAGGAGTAGATCCGGCAGAGACGCTGGCAATTCCAAGCAAGGTGATGATTATGATGGCATCTATGCAGAGCCATGATAGATTTATTATTTTCATGGATGGGATAATCTGTATAATTCTTGAACTGTTCTCATACTGACGACAGAAAACAAACTGATTTCAGGGTTTATGGAATAATTTCCCGAAATAGATCAGAGTCCTGACCCAATGACCCATGCCTGGAAATGAGATGGCATTTCCTTCTGGGCTAAATAATTAGCACGTATCTTAAAACCGGTCTCAACAAAAAGAGAACTCAAAGCAGTTTGGTTACTATTCTGTATCATCTACACTATCTGGTTTGAAAGAGGGAATTGAAGAGGTTTCTTCCTGTCAGTAGATTGGACGTTGATCACCTGAGAGAAACACCTAATGAGAAACCCTGCTGTAATGTGAAGATGGAATATATTAGCGCGTAAAAATTTAATTAATTTCAAAGAAGCGAGGCCTGTTTTTCAGATCACACAAATGAACGAAGTATTGTGGAAGGGTCGTAGAACTGCCTTGCATACAAATATATGGAAACATCAGAAGACGAGATGATAGGATGGGGATTTATGGAGCATGACGGGCCGGTTGTTGCAGTTCAGATTCGGCTTGCAAAAGGTGAGATAACTACAGCCCAGTACCGGGAGATTATCTCGCGAATAATGAGGAATGTCTCTTCATTTCAGCAGACTTCATCGATCAAGGTTCTTCAGATGCGGTATGCAAAGAGCGAACTGACCGCAGATCAATATCACGAACAGATGGCAAACCTGATGAAGAAACTCTATCTTCATCCCTGGTCTCCTCCACTTCATATTCTTCACACACGGTACGCTGAAGGGGAGATCACAACTGCTCAGTATGAGGAGATGTATGCAAACCTGACAAAAGAACAGTTTGCATATGATCAGTCTACCCCACTCTGGATAATCAACAACCGGTACGCACAGGGAGATCTTTCAACAGAACAGTACGAAGAGATCGTGTCCCTGTTTACAGACTATACTGTTTCACTGCAACGGGAAGCAACGAACCAGTCCCTAGGGGGAGGAGATCTGGTCCAGGTTCCTGCAGCATTCTCACCACAGATACCAGAGCCAGAGAAAGAGAAACCCGCAAAGACCATCGATGTAGTGTCAGATCTGAAGAATGAAGATATAATAAAACAACCAGAGAAGACAGAACCTTCAATTCCAATTATAGAAACCAGTCAACAGACCGGACAAAAAGGAGAGACTGATTCTCCAGGTAACAACACAGAGAATCAAAAACCGCCATTAGATATTTCATCACCAGCCCTGCACACTATCCGCGATCTCCCGGAGCTTCCCCCGGTTGCAGGTAGGAAGACTCCCACTGCAACACAAATGAGCCAGTCCTCACCATCGATCAGATCAGATCATCTGGCTCCACCAATTTCACCAATAGCAGTTCCGGAGTCAGTACGATCTAATTTTCTGTATTCAGGCACCGGGAATATGATGGGCAGTGATGAAGATACCGGTGATGTCAGAGTAGAATCTGAACTCCATATAAATTACTCAATAAGCCCGGTCTCATCCCCCGGGGGTCTCAAAAACACCTATGAGACGGTTACTTCACATGTCAAAGCAGCACCCACAGAGGTAATTCCAGAGCCAGTCCAGTCGGTTGTATCAGCAGTTACACCTGCACAGGTTGTTGAGTCAGAAGAAAAGAACGGCAGGGATCTGAACAGAGAGGTGAAACTTCTCATCGTAAAGGGAAAGTACGAGGAGGCAATCCTCCTTTCCACCACCATGACCGAGAAAAATCCTGGTGATTACAGGGCACTCTTCTTACGGGGTATGTCACGGTATTATCTTGGTCTTCATGATCAGGCACTTGAAGATCTGAATCAGGCACACACACTCTGCAAAAATAAGAAAGAACTCAAGAAGATCGAGACGATCAGATCGCATATCCTGTGTAAAAAAAATGCAGGATCTGACTCTGAAAAATGCCCTGAACCAGAGTTACTAACTGAAGAACTTACGTCTGAACATGATGAAGAGCAACCTGCTGTAAGTAAACCAGTAGAACCTGGCGATGACAATGTCTCTGCTATCCTTGATGCTCTTGGTAAAAAGGCACAAACCCTTATCGATGCCCGGGAGTTTAAAGAGGCAGAACAGGTCCTCAAAGAGTTCATCGATCACTGCATCGGTCTGTCAAAACAAAGACTTCAGGCTGAATCTGTGGACGATATTCATGCCGCGATGGGATATGTCATGTATCAGTTGAAAGATTACAGCCAGGCGAAAAAACATTTTCAGGAGTCACTCTCGATTAACGCTCAAAATGATGTCGCAAATCAGTTTATGAAAGACATTCTGATCCGTGCTGCCAAGCAAAAGAAATAACAACGATAGATATTCACAACTTCGCGATTGTATGATTGATGGAAAGAGTATAAAACAGATCATCAATCAGATCAAAACCATATTTTTTTCTTTTTCGTTGTCTGATCATAATCTATGCCAGAGATAGTTCCTGCATATTTCATACTTGTTTCAATTCTGGTTCTGCTCTTTGTTCCGGCTTATGGCCTGGCTGCAGACCCGTCAGAAAATATAACCGAACCAATAGTTCTCGGTTTAATCCCTTCAGGGAACACCAGCCCGTTTCATACAGAACTGATAAAGGGAGTTA
>CAZVAS010000025.1:3111-14567 GCA_964625165.1 uncultured Methanospirillum sp.
GCCGAGAAGAAGAATGAAGCACCTGACACTGTCCAGGGGAAAGTTTTCATTCTTCGCGGGCTGCCAGGCTTTCATGCAGATCACAGAACTGCAGGATTCAAGACCGGTCTCTCCCAGAGTCCGGGTATAACCATTGCTGATGAGAAAGTGGCAGGATGGGACAGGGAGACTGCAAAAACAATCGCTGTCCAGGCTCTCAAGGATCATCCAGACATCAGTATCTTTTATGGAAACAGTGATGAGATGGCGATCGGTTCTGCAATGGCAGCCTCGGAGCGGGGAAAGAAGGTAAACTCAGCAGTCTTCTGCCTGGGTGTTGACGGAAATACTCCTACCCTCGAGATGATCAAAAACGGTACCATGACCGCAACACTCGGAGTATACCCGGACAGGATGGGCAGCACGGTTGTACAACAGGCTGCAAAGATCCTGAAGGGAGAACAGGTTCCCATGTACCTCGAAACCCCGTCGACCGTCGTAGATTCACATAACCTTAACGCGTACCTGAACGGATCCACCTGGACCGATCCAGTCGATTCAGTACCGGAAAAAGAGATCTCATAAAAACGATTCCCACTTTTTTCATCGCGGTCCCGGGATCTTCTTTTACCAGAACATACCCAGAACTGAGAAGACATGACAATGCTGAAGAGAAAATGGCAACTCATGCTCAAGAGTTTCTGCCTCGTTGTGGTTCTGATCATTGCCAGGATCATCATCGATTATTACAATCTTGATATCATCACAATAAACTCGGTAACCTCTGCCCTGGTGACCGGTGTAATATTCACTATCGCGGTAATATTCACCGGAACACTCACCGATTACAAAGAGAGTGAAAAAATACCGGGTGAACTCGCTGCGTCAATAAAATCCCTGTATTTTGATATCTGTATGTTTCCAACCGTGAAACCAGAACTGACCAACCAGTTCAGGACTCATATCAAAGAACTACACAGGATGGTTGTTGATAATTTCAGGTCAAACAACTGGGACCTGGCTTCTTTAAACCAGGCAACAAATCAGATAAACCAGGATATTTCAGCCCTCTCCATAGAGAATGTAGCGCCACCCATTCTTGTGAAGATGCGTAATGAACTGACTGCTATCGATAAGACATTCAACCGAATCAAGCAGATCAAGGACACTGACTTCATTCCTGCAGCGTATGCAATATCAGAGATGGCTATCTCATTCGTAATTCTCATTCTCCTGTTCATCAAGAGTGACTCACTCGTGGAGAGTGTACTCCTTATCGCTGCAATCACAGCGATGATCACCGGTCTCTTCTTCCTTATAAAGGACATGGACGATCCATTTGAGGTGGGAGTGGGATCAAGTGCTGATGTGGATCTCTTCCTGCTCTTTGATCTGGATCAGTACCTGAAAGAATAACCAGATCCCTTTCTTTATACTCGTCTGGTTTTCACCTGCCATGATGCTTGTACCCATGGACAAAAGACGAAATGTATCCAGATTTTCAAACAGGGAACACCGGATAATCAGATATATATCATAACAGAGCAAAAATCTGAAGACTGTATCAGGAATAATTTTCCTGCATATCTGACCAGAGGTTCATCCATGTGTATTGCCGTACCCGCTGAAATAATTGAAATTAAAGAAGGAAACGTTGCAGTTGTTGACTTTGGCAACTTAAAGCAGGAGATACGGGTCGATCTTATCGATGCCAACGTCGGTGACTTTGTACTGGTACATGTGGGCTTTGCTATCCAGAAGATTGATCGAGACGAAGCACTTGAGACACGTGAACTGTTCAAACAGTGCTATGAAGCCATTGGCGAAGAAGCATTTCCCGCCTGATCTTTTTTTCTAAGTCTTTCGTTGCAATAAACAGTGTTCACCCGACAAGAGAGGGGAATGCATGTGATATCCCGTTTATCAGGAACTGAACAGCAATAGCCATAAGCAGAATTCCCATAAGCCTGCTTACTACCCGGTACTCACGCTGCCCAATCCTGCTTGTTATTGTATCCGAGGAGACGAGCAGGAGCCATGTCAGAATCATCGTAACCAGGATTGATCCAATAATGATCATGAGATGAACAGGCTCTGACATCAGGGTGGCATTTTTAGACAGGACTATCACGGTGGTGATAGTGCCCGGCCCTGCAATCATCGGGAAAGCGAGTGGCATTGATGAGATCTCGTCTGCTTCGCTGCTTTCGTGTTTCTCGGCTTCAGTCACCCTTGCACGTGAAGTCTTGGCATAGACGATCTCCATGCCTATTCCAAAAAGCAGAACACCACCGGCGATCGTGAATGCTTCAATAGTGATCCCGAACAACGCGAGCAGGCTGGAACCAAAGAGCGTGAAGAAGAGAATCACAACGGTCGAGAGTCTGCATGCAGATACTGCCACTCTTCTCCGGTTTGCCTTATCCATATGCCCGGTAAGGGAGTTGTAAACGAGCATAGCTCCGATCGGGTCTACCACGATGAGGATAGAAGAGAGAGTAAAAAGTGTGAGACTGATCAGATCATCTGCCATGAGAATCTTCACCAGGTAATAATATTAGTAATAGACGATTCCGCTTGGAATCTTTGACACATTCTGCAGATGCTGGGTCGACTGATTTGAGATGATGGTCAGATTCGGAATAGTAGTCCCAAACTGATGGGCAGGGAACCAGTACAGACCGTCTCCGTACACCGGTTTGGTGTCATAGACTCTGAGATCTGCAGAGTCGTAATCCATCCGCTCAAGTGTTGCATTCTCAAAGTTGAGCAGTGAAAAGAGCTTGGTCTTCACATCATTCTCTCCAAACATGAGGATGAGAAATCTGAATGCATCATCAAGGGTATATGCGACGTGGACGTCCGCATATCCCGGCTTCAGAGATATCGTGACGTTGTGAATATCAATATATCCATGTGTTTCAGGTTCTGCAGCAAGCGTGTGGGTGGCTCCGGCAAGAACAAAAAATATAAGGAGGAACGCCCGCCAGTTCCTGATCATTCTCATATGGTACGGCTCGAATGCTTAAAAACCTTCGGGAAAATGGGAATCAGACCGATGTCCGGCTTGCATCCGGACGTAATCCGAGAACAATCTCAATGCTCGAAACATTGGTCTTCCCATTTTCAGTATCAACTAGGTCAGTTGAGGTTGTGATGGATCTCTTCTCAACATTCTGCAGGAATCTGCCAAGTGCAATCTCTGTCGTATCAACAGCCCGGGAGATTGCCTTGCCTCTTGCTTTGACAATTACCTCCTGGGCACCATTGGTAAACTGGGTAACAACAGCCAGTACATAATTCATGACCGGCTTGTTACCCACGAAGATGATGTTATCGTCCTGTACGTATGTCATTGTGATACTGGATTACAGGTAGTCCCGATCACAGATCACTTCTGCATTCAGAATCGAGGCACCCGCAGCTCCCCTGATGGTGTTGTGACCCATCGCCTGGTACCTGATTCCCGGCCTGACCCTGCCGACTGATACTGTCATTCCCTTTCCTTTCATCCGGTCAAGCCGTGGCTGTGGCCGGTCTGGAAGATCGATGAAATCAACGGATTTTGCCGGAAGAGTGGGCAGGTCCGGGAGTGTGGACTTCCATGTCCTGAAGGCCTGCTCTACCTTCTCAACCGGTTCCTTGATGTCGATCCAGACAGACATCGAGTGCCCGTCAATGACCGGGACGCGATTGCAGCAGGCACTTACAGAGAAGGGGGCCTTTTGAACCTCTGCCCCGTCAAAGGTGCCCATGATCTTCAGGGTCTCACGTTCCATCTTCTCTTCTTCACCACCAATATAGGGGATCAGATTGTCGAAGATGGCCATACCCGGTATTCCTTCAAATCCTGCTCCTGATATTGCCTGCATCGTGGCTACCCTGAGATCTGAGAATGAGAACCTGCGAAGGGGTGCCAGTGAACAGGTGAGCATGATGGTTGAACAGTTCGGGTTAGTGACAATGAACCCGTCAGTCCCTTTGTCCCGCTGAAGGTCGATCATACCGAGATGATCGGCGTTAACTTCAGGGACTACCAGCGGAACATCAGGTTCCATCCGGTAGGTACTTGCATTACTGCAGACTCCAATTCCCGCCTTTGCGCACTGCATCTCCACATCTCCGGCAAGGTCAGCAGGAAGTGCAGAGAAGACGAGGTCAACCTTTTTCAGACTCTCAACCGTGGTATCTGACACGACGATGTCGCCGACATCCTCAGGAAACGGAACCTCCAGACGCCATGAACAGGCATCACGGTATTTTTTTCCTGCACTCCGTTTGGATGCGGTCAGAACTGAGAGTTCAAAATTCGGATGACCTGCAAGGAGTTGCACAAACCGCTGCCCGACGGCTCCGGTTGCACCAAGAACCCCTACACTGATCATACCGATAGATTGGAGAGAATAGTAATTAAAAATGGATGATTTAATCCATTGAGATGGCTTCTGCAGGACAGACATCCACACAGGAACCACAGTCTACGCAGAGGTCGGCGTTTACATCTGCCTTGTCATCCTTCATGGAGATGGCAACAGCCGGGCATTCATCGACACAGGTCTCACAGCCGGTGCAGGTATCCTTGTTTATTATTGCAGTCATGAAAATCTCTAAAGACTCTGTTCATTAATATAAAAAAATTTTCGACCTGGTTTTTTCGTTAATCAGAGACCAAGGACATCTTTCATGCCGTAAACACCAGGTTTCTTTCCGACAATCCACTTCGTTGCCCTGACAGCACCCTGGGCAAAGACTCCACGGTCATACGCCCGGTGCGAAAGAGTTACGGTCTCAAAGTTGCTGGTAAACATCACTGCGTGATCCCCGACGATGTCCCCACCTCTGATGACATGGACACCGATCTCGTTTCCACGCTCTGTCATGCCCTCACGACCGTATACCTCTTCTCTGGGACCTACCTCTTCCTGAAGAATCTCCAGGATGGTTTTGGCAGTGCCGCTCGGTGCATCCTTCTTGTACCGGTGGTGTGCCTCGGTGACCTCGATATCGTAGTCACCAAGCCGCTGTGCAGCTTCTCTGACAAGGAGCCAGAGAATATTCATCCCGATAGAGTAGTTCGTGGAGATGACCGCGGGAGCTCCTCCCTTTGCGATGGCTTCGTTGATGAGGTTGCGCTGATCCGCATTCAGACCGGTTGTTCCGAGAATGATGGCGCATCCCGCTGCGGCTGCAACCGGAATATTCTGGGCCGAGGCTGCAGCAACAGTGAAGTCGATGACAACATCAGGTTTCTTTTCTGCAAGAAAATCTGCGAACTTTCCGGCAGAGACTACAGGAACACCGAAGACTTCTCCTTCCTGAACATCCACTCCTCCGACAAGTTGCATCTCGGGATCCTTTGTAACGATAGTACCGATCGTCGTTCCCATGCGACCGAATGCACCACATATTGCGACTTTAATCATAATGTGCAAGCACCTCCTGTAATCTCTGAATTGTTGCCTCGCCAGCCTCGTCAAGCGGGAGCCTGACCGGACCAGCTGCCATGCCCCTTATTTCAGATGCTTTCTTGATTGGCACCGGATTGGTCTCGACAAAGAGTGCTCTGATTAAGGGTGCAAGATTGTAATGGATACTGCGTGCAGTCTCATAATCTCCCTTCTTCGCAGCGTTATACATCTCTATCATCGGCTTTGGCACAATGTTTGCAGCAACAGATATTACTCCGTCACCTCCAAGACCGAGGATCGGAAGGGTCATCCCATCATCACCTGAAACAACGGTAAAATCTTTGTCAAGGGTCAGTTCAATGATGGTTGAGATCTGATTGATATCTCCGCTTGCCTCTTTAACCCCCACAATATTAGGATGGTCTGCAAGCTCTGCAATCAGATCAGGTGCAAGGTTCTGACCTGTCCGTCCCGGAATATTATAGATGACAACAGGTATGTCCAGATCAGCCAGGGCGTGGTAGTGCTTCACGAGACCTGACCGGTTGGGCTTATTGTAGTAAGGACTGATAACAAGGACCCCGTCTGCTCCGGCATCCTTTGCAGCCTTTGTAAATCTGATGGCTTCAGAAGTGTTGTTTGAACCAGTGCCTGCAAGGACCGGGACTTTGCCTCCGGCCTCTTCCAGGGTGACCTCCACAACCTTCTCATGCTCTGCGCTACTGAGTGTGGCCGATTCTCCGGTTGAGCCGCATGGCACCAGCCCGTGAACTCCGGATCTCAGAAGAAAAGCTATGTTGGACCTGAGTCCATCCACATCAAGATCTTTCCCGGCGTTCCTTTGAAAAGGAGTAATGAGCGCAGGGAAAACGCCCTCAAACATGAGGGTTATTTATGCGGTTCTTCCGGTATTTACCTTTCTTGTGATGTATCCGGCGACGCGGTTACGGACACCCTTGGTAGGGATATCAGTTGTTGCACTGACTGCCTTCTTGTTCTCATCAAAGTCGCCTGAGAACTTTTCGCGGTGGTTTTCCAGAAGTTCGGTACCGATACCCTTGATATAACTTGGTTTAACACCCATTGATTATTCCTCTGTAAATTTTGTATTTATTATGCGCGATAAGATCCTATTAATATTTGCTAAAACACGGGTCGGATTTTCACCAAAGATGCGGATCAGGGGATCTTTTTCTGCATACCCAAGGTCATAGATAACATCAGGAACACCCTCACTCTTCTCACAGCAGAAGGCGACCCCCCAGTCATGAGTGGGATCCCCTGGTGGTTCCTGTGCCCTGTTGAAAGTGGTGACGTCCATGAGCATGGATTCAGCCTCTGCAACGATCTTCGGATCATATGGGAGGACAGCCACACATCGCATATCGGGGTCAAAGCGGACAGCAGTAAGAACCATTCTGCAGACAGGCAGATCCTTTTCAGTGAGGATATTACCTTCTGATATTGCAGCAGTGTCACCGGTTGTCCGGGCTCCCTGCCTGGCATATGCCATTGATATTCCCCTGGTTGAACCATACAACGGATGCAAGATTTCATTCAAGGCCGGTAGCACTGCTTCCAGTTCTCGGATTACCATCATATTTCCACACAGGTTACCATCCGTTGAATGCAATTCCTGCTCCCCCTGATTCATGAGTACGGTTCATGGTTCTTTATTTCGGACCCTGCGATCTCCCACCTGATCCGGACACAGACATCGTGTTAGGAACTTCGTCAGATCAGTCATTTACTTATGGTCATGAGCAGATAGTACGGTCAGATTATGAAACGGTGGATGCTTGATGCCGTGGTTGGTGTCTTAAGCCTTATTATCTTCCTTGTGGTCCTCATCGTACTTCCGATCTTCCTGCACAGCAGCGCTTCGTACCTCGTTGCGTTGTTCATGTTTATCGCCGTTATCAGCGGTGGCGGATACCTTATTCGGAACGTCACCCCCTGACTGCGGTCCAGTTGAACTATTCTTCTTTTTGGGATTGGTGATCATCCGTTTCTTCTGTTTATAGTACGAGAGCGGATGAGTTACCTTGCTGCAGAGTGCATCGGGATGAACACAGAGTGCATGTGTCTTCATCGTTGAACAGAGCGGCGAAACATATTCTGTGCCGCTCCCCCCTTGTCCTGATATATGGTCCACCTGGTACATTGTCTTTGAGAGATCAAAATCAGGAACATGACCGTACAGTTCAACAATGCGGGTATTCTGCATCCCAATATTATGCATAAAAGCGGTAACAGCAAATCTTCCCATATGGGTCAGATGTGTTCTCTGCACAAGTGCAGTGATTATTGCCTGAATGCACGGGGGAAATGCTGACTCTTCCACAGACCCGAACTCTTCAAGCATCCGCTCCTGTATCGTAACCTTAATTCTGTCCAGCACTGGCTGCAGAGAGGTACAGAGAGAGGGAGGGACTTTGAGCGGCAGGTTCTGGCTCATTATTACCCTCAGCCGTTCCCTCAAAATCTCATCAATCTCATCCTTATGAATTTTTACGATCCCTTTCTCTACAACCCGGTTCACAAGCCTCCATTTGTCATCAATGAGCCGGGAAGCGATCTCAACGTATTGGATCACCGGCATCTCTGTTGAACTCCCGGAGAGGCCAAGACTGGCTGCAATCACCTCCTTCTTCCTGGGATCCTCTTCCTGGAGATACCGATATACCTTCCATGACTGATACCGGCAGAGCCTGTCGACAAGCATCCGGTCACCTGAACAGGAGACAAGCAGTCTGCTTACCGGATATGCTGAAATAATGATCTTGACCGCAGCAGCCTCAGACGGGACATCTGGAAGAGTTTCTGGAGGCTGTCGTGGATTGAACCTGAGTGATGCAGATACAATCTCGTATGCTTCCTTAACTGCCAGACGCCCAGCAGGAGAGTCCAGGTACTGATCAAGAGAGGACGTATTGGCACTGATGAATGACTGGGCTTCTTTTAAAAAAGAGTATTTTGCAAGATCTCTGAGGTCAAGTGCTACCATGCATCAGTCTGCTTCGATACGGGGTGCGAGCAGATACTCAACATGGCCTTTTCCTCCGGCGATATCAAAGGAGAACTTAACCGGATGATCAGTGCCGAGATGAATCGTGACCTCAGATGCGTGAGACATAACTTTTCCCATATCCTTGAGGTAGTCGATTGAGAAGAGGGAGCGAGCCTGTGAATAGTTACAGGAGATCATCTCATCGGCTGTGAACTCACGCTCGATATGATCACTGTCACCTTCTGCAATAATATAGAAGACCTTCTTGTCAGGATTGATTCCAAGCCACATCTTGTCTGAAACAACAGCAGCCGACTTGATGGTATTATAGAGGTCGGCACCAGGCACTGTTACAACACCGGGGAGCTCGATACCCGGAGAGTTGGGATCTTTCTTGATGGTGCTTGTGTCAAGCAGTGTAATAGCGTAGTGATATCCTTCAAACCTGACTTCTATCTTGTTTGCACCATCAGGATAATCCAGGCTGACCTCACTTGCTTTGCCCATCATGGTGAAGATGTTCTTCATCTTTGTGATGTCAAGACCAAGTTCTCCCGGTGTAGCCTCATATGTGTTGAACGCTTCACGCTGGAGGGTGAGGATAACCATGGCTACATTTGCGGTATCGACAGATCTGATCCATACCTCCTGCTCGGAGAAATGCATTCTGCACTCGGTCACCAGAGCAGCGACGGCGTCGATAGAATCACGAAAAGTATCGGCGTTTATTGTTCCTTTCAGCATCTGCGCTCCCTACTATTCTAACAATATTAGTTTGACGCACATATAAGTGCTGGTCTGAGCAATATTTACGAATAAGGTGGATACGAGCGACTTATGGGTTCTCAATGGGGTAGGGACAAGGTATACCAGCAGGCAATGAAACAGGGGTATCGTTCCCGTGCTTCATTTAAGTTAAAAGAAATTTTACAAAAAAATGCTGTTTTGCGGTCACAGGACAATGTAGTTGACCTTGGTGCAGCCCCAGGGAGCTGGCTTCAGGTTCTGAAAGAGAACACTTCAGGACTGATCGTCGGGATTGACCTGAATCCGATACAGCCTCTTGAAGGCGTTACGACTTTGGTAGGGGATTTTTCTACACCCAAAATAGTTGCACGGGTTCTTGATCTCCTCCCTGAAGTAAATCTGGTGGTCTGCGATGCATCACCTAAACTCTCAGGGCACAAGTCGTACGACCAGGCACGAGCGATCGATCTCAACAAAATGGCACTCGATTTTGCCATACAAGTGCTCTGTCCAGGCGGAAACCTCGTGATGAAGTCATTCCAGGGTGAAGACTTCCAGTGGATCTACCGGAAAGTGAAAGAGGAGTTCTTCAGGGTCACTACGCACAAGACCCATTCAAGCAGGAAAGGGAGTGCTGAGGTCTATATCATAGCACGCAACTTCATCGCAGGCCGCGAAGATCTCTATGATGAGATCAATCAGGAAGATACAGACCAGGTGACCGATGGCAGTTCAGGATAACTACCAGCGCCCGGTCAGCAACATCCGTATCAGTCTGAATGCAGGATGCAACCTCAGATGTATATACTGCCATCGGGAAGGTGAGTGCAAGCCTGAGAACCCGATGTCACTAGAGGATATCAGGGAGGTTCTGCTAGCATCTGAGCGGCTTGGAATCAGATCGGTGAAATTCACCGGGGGAGAACCACTCCTTAGAAAGGATATTCTTGAGATCATCAGGAGCGTACCTGCAGGTATTGAGTCCTCCATTACAACCAACGGAACGCTGCTCGGTCCGATGGCAATGGACCTTCATAATGCCGGTCTCTCAAGGGTAAATATCAGCCTTGACAGTCTTCGCCCGGATACATACAAGAAGGTCACGGGCGTTGACATGCTTGATGATGCCCTCGCGGGAATAGAAGCATCCAAGGCTGCCGGGCTTGTTCCGATAAAGATCAATATGGTCCTTCTCAAAGGGATCAACGAGGACGAGATCGATGATTTCATCAAACTGGTAGCTGATGAACGGCATATGATCCTGCAGATCATCGAACTGATGGATCTTGGTGACTGCCCGTACCACGCTGATCTATCAGAACTTGAGGATCATATCGCTGCCTCGTCCAAGCGGGTGATCACCAGAAGGATGCACCATCGGAAGAAATACTGCTACGGCGGGGCCGAGATCGAGTTTGTCAGGCCGTTTCATAACTCAGAGTTCTGCAAACACTGCAACAGGCTCAGGGTTACTTCTGACGGAAAGCTGAAACCCTGCCTGCTCAGATCTGATAACCTCGTGGATATCAGGGGAAAGAAGGGGGATGAACTCGACGCCCTCTTCAGGCAGGCAATAGGTCTTCGCGAACCATATAATTCCTAACCGGCAGAGACGCTTTTAATCTTCTGCCACCTACTTTTGTGTATGCTGGAAGTCAACGAGTACGCACGGGTACTCCAGGCACTCTACAACAAATCTCTCATTCTTGAAGATACATCTGATTTTCATCCGGTCCTCAGGTTCTGGTATTTTGATGCAATGGCTCATCTTGACTACTCAATATCACTTCTCGCGTACAATGCTGATTCTCCCCGTAACCTGATGAGCCGTGAATACCTCAAACACCGGACAGACGAATCACAGACAGATCAACTGGGAATTTTTCCAAAGTTCATGGCATGGCTTGAGACCAACCATCCGGATGAGTATGAGAAGTTTCCACTCTTTGTTCAGAAGATTTACTCGTCATCAGATCCCGCTTCATACAGGTCATTCAGAATAATTCTGAACCCTGATGACCGCAGACCGATGCCTCCTGAAACCTTCCAGATCATGATTGATGAGATGTTTGAACGATCCTACCTTTCTGCACTTTACAATAATTCTTCAGTTGCATCAAAACTAAACGAGTATATCGGGACCTGCAGATGAGTAGCGCTGATGTCACAAAGATATGTTCAGACCTGGTGCAGATAAGGTCCGACAATCCTCCCGGGTATACCGATGAAGTGATCGCATACATCAGGGAATTCTGTGATGAAATTGGACTGAAGACCCGGACTGAAACAAGAGGAAGAAGACACAACCTGCT
>CAZVAS010000025.1:14667-21621 GCA_964625165.1 uncultured Methanospirillum sp.
GGAGTACTCAGAACCCGTGTTACCTTCTCAGGCGAATCCGGTCATGCATCCCTCCACCCGGTTATCGGGAACTCAGCGATCGTCCAGGCATGTCGGTACCTTGATTTCTGCCAGAGACTTCATGAGCGGGAATGGCCGCTCGAACCTGAAGTTGCCGATGCGATCAAAGTTACCGGGAAGGCATTGGAGAGTCTGACCGGTCTTTCTGCTCACGATGCAGATAAAATCCTCTCCAGGATCATGTACAATCCAGGGTTCATCGAGGGCGGTGAACGGATGAATGTCGTAGCACAGCATTGCGACCTTTCACTGGACATGCGCATTCCATGGGGGTGCAGAGTAGACGAAGTGATCCCGCTGATGAAGCAGGCAGCACCAGATGCTGCAATAACAGTGCTGGAGTCGTCAGAACCATCATTCAGCAGACCTGGAAATTTGACCAAACTTTTGTGTGAAGGAATCGGGTCTGTGCTCCAGACGCAGGCAAAGCCCGGTGTGAGCCAGGCCGGATCCGATGCCCGGTACCTGCGAATACATGGGGCAGAAGTGGTGATGTACGGACCCGGTGATCTGAACCTTCTCCATTCGGTGAACGAACGGGTCCCGGTCTCAATGCTTGAGAACTGTCAGCATGTGTACGAGTACGTATTGAACCGGATTTCTAACACATGAACATAAGATAGAAACTGCCAATTTTTAAAACTGGGTCATTGACCAAGTATCCGGCCTATAAACACCAGCCCTTCTTCTGATGAAAAAATCGGAAGATCACGGTCAACATATACCCTTCTCCTGATCGCCTCTGTCTTCTGGTTTGTCACCGGGTTGTATCCTTCCTTTGTGTACAGAGTATGGTACACCATAATCCCCCGCCGTTCCCATGCGGGAGTCTGTGCAAGATTAACACCGTGCTGAAAACAGATCTCGTGAAGAACCCGTGCACCAACACCATTCAGCCGGCGCTGAACTTCGGTCCTGCCAAGGCCATCCTGGAGGAGAAGTGCCTGACTATACCCATTGATATGGTTGCGCCATGCCTCTTTCTGGCGCCAGTTCAGGTAATCTGTCACCATGCCCTTTTCAACAGGAATTATCCGTGCATCAAACGAGATCGGTGATGCAGATTTCATGGCGATGGTCAGAGAACTTGAAGCCAGTGATGCAAGCACCGATGCAAGTTTCTCAACGCGCCCCTCAAACGGAAGTTCATCAAGATAGATACTGATCTCATCTGAGAAGGTGTACGCAAAAAGAGGTGCGAACCCACTTTCAGTAAGAAGTGATGAGCAGACATTCACCATAGCCAGGGAAAACCCCTCATCAAAGGGTCTTTTAAGAGATTGGCGTGCTAAAAACTGGTGAAAGGCCCGACCGTCAAGCCTGACAATAACGGGCGCAAGGGCTTTTATCCCAGTGTATATCTCCCGTTCTTTCACTGATAATCCTGCCCTGGACCATACATGGCCATATGTTTCGGGAGAGGTTGAATAAGAATCTGATTAAATGCTCAATATTGGAGGGATCAGAGGTCAGCATCATCCTTGAACATGTTCTGAATATGGCGGATCACAACCACATCAGAGATGCTCTTGACGAGCCTGAACGGAATCTTGATACCTTTATGGGTCTTGACTTCGATAACATCGGGATTTAGTTTTCCTGCTGCTATTGAGTCTATTCGCTTTGAATCAATGTCAAGAACGAGGTCTTCAACCTCACCGATGAACATACCGTTCTCAGAGTATATCTTAAGGCCGATAAGGTCAGTAATCTGATTCTTCATACTCCATTGACATTTATATCATATCCATAAAAAAGTAGGTATTTATCTTCAACTGGAACGGACCACACTGACCAGATCAATGCCTGTTCATGGCATACCTTCAGAACAACCGGCAGGCCAGAGGAAAAGATCTCAGGATCATCAGCCATCACCATCTGTTTATTGATCTCGGTGAATACTGTATTATGGATGGATCATTCAGAATCGGACGACTGTTTGGTATTCCGATCATGATACATTTTACCTTCCTTCTGATCATCCCAATATTTGCATGGCTGATCGGGACCGATATCACGTTCACGGTCTCGATGGTGTCAGATCTCTTCCATGTTCAGCTCAACGACGAGTTGATCACGCAGGGGTATATCCCGTACCTTCTCGGATTCATAATCGCCATCGGGTTGTTCCTGGGCGTTTTCATTCATGAACTTGCCCATTCACTCATAGCCAGACGGGCCGGTATTGCTATCGGAAGTATTACACTCCTGTTTTTTGGGGGTGTTGCATCAATTGAAGATCGGGAAACAGATCCGAAAGTTGAATTCTGGATGGCTCTGGCTGGCCCGGCCATGAGCCTGGCACTCGGCCTTATATGCATCGCACTGGTCTATTGCACCCCCCTGGTGATATCAGATCCAGCTCTCGCTGGCGTAGTCACGTACATCTGGGGATACCTGGCAATCCTGAATATTCTGCTCTTCATCTTCAACCTGCTCCCTGCCTTTCCAATGGACGGCGGGCGGGTTCTCAGGGCGTATCTTGCTCTCAGGATGCCACTCCATGAGGCAACCGGAATCGCATCCACCATAGGAAAAGCATTTGCGGTCATCTTCGGTATCATCGGGCTGGTCATATTCTCCCCGATCCTCATCCTGATAGCCTTTTTCATATATATTGGCGCAGGACAGGAGTCAAACGTTATCAGGTACAAGTTCCTGCTCAAGGATGTTACAACAAGGGAGATCATGTCAAAGCCGGTCATGTCAGTCCAGCCCGGGATGCCTCTCACAGAGGTGATAGCCATGATGTACCAGACCAAGCATCTTGGATTTCCGGTTATCGACAGGGGATACCTGGCTGGTATCATCACCCTTGATGACATTACACGGATCTCATCCATTGATCGTGATGCAATGCAGGTGAAAGACTCCATGACCACCGATGTGATAACCCTCCCACCCGAAGCTCCGGTGTTTGATGCACTCAGGATCATGACGGAGTATAATATCGGTAGAATCCCGGTGATAGAAAACGGGGCAGTTATCGGTATCATCACCAAGTCAGATATCTTCACCGTGATGGAACTGCGTGAGATGTAAACGAGAAGAGGCCGGGAGGAAAGGATAACCCTGTGGCATGCTCTAATGATTCCAGATCCCTGAATGGACGTTTTGCCAGAACCCGGACCTGTGCAGATTTAGGAATGCCAGGTATCCATCTGATACATTTTGCAGGAAGGTCGTTGATTGGAATAGGCCATGGAAGCCCTGTCACTGATCGCATCCCATGATCCACGATGACAACATCCAGAATTGTTCGGAGTGGGAGGTTCAAAGGAATGCCCACCAGAATCGGATAAGAACCTAGTTGTCTTCCAAACGAGGTATCGCCCGACTCTTCTATGATAACATTCCGGAGCACAGTCATCACCGGATAGACCTGACGAAGCATCGGCAGGTCAAATTTCTTCCGAACCTCCTCCTTGAACTGATGAAAGAGTCGTTCGTCAACCGGAAGAGCATTCTCTGTCCAGGCCTGTGTACCTTCGAATGGCATCAGCTGCCTGATGTTCACCCGTCTCACCAGGAGATGCTCATACATGATCCGGGTGAGGAATTCTCTGTTCAGGCGATAGGTGTCAGCGGTCTCACCTGCTAAACCACAGATAAAGTTCAGACCAGGAAGTAGGTGAGGTACGCCATGATCACGGTGACCTCCGACTTCATTGACGATCCTGATTGCTTCCATTACCATGTCAGGATCTGCCTTGAGGTTGTTTGCCCTGACAACCGCAGGATCTGCGGTTTCCATCCCGAACGCTGCAACATCACCAGGAGTATGACCATTCACGATGACTGATAGAGCCTCCCGCGATTCATCCGGGTGCCGTGCAATCGTTCCAGGATTGATGTTGTCGATATGAAGGGTCTCTAAATCAGGCGCAGCAGCCCTTATCCCGGTAAAGAGCCGTTCTAAGATCTCTGGTTTTGGAGCAGGATATTCCCCGGGCCCTGCCTGGTACGTAAGAAGATCTGGCTGGCGACCGAGTCTGAAATGATGAACTCCGTTATCAGAAAGTGCCTGTACTTCTGCTACGATGCCTGATACTTCCCGATACTCAGGTTTGCCATAGAACGGCTCTGTACAGAACGAACATCCACCTGACTCGGAATGCGAGCACCCCCGTGATGTCTCCATTTCACAGAGTACATGCGGATAGAGAGGATGATCCCTGACAATGCTGGCTCCGGCTTTAGCCCATTCATCCTCAACAGAATACGAATGCGAACCGACGTTGTCAGATCCATCCAAAAACGAATCGAGTGCCTGGGCAGGTGAGCCAAACAGGAGATGATCAAACCCGAACTCCTCCTGTCGGATGGCCTTCATTCCCCCTCCCTGAGATGAACCGAAGAGAACCGGCCCTCCCAGAAATGTGTCAGGACTGTCCAGCCCTTTGAGTGACGATCCGATCTGTCTGATATCAGCATACCCTGCAGGAGTCCCGCCCAGATACTTACCCGGAACAGTTACCCCCGCGATCATGACTACGAGGTCAGAACCGCCTGCTTTTTTGAGAAATGTATAGTCAGACCTGATCTGGTCGATAGTACAGTACCTGACAGAGAACTCGCGAGAGGTGAGGACACCGGCTACGGTCCTGATGTACGGTGATATATACGGAGGTACACCAAGACAGGCTGGTTCATCTACATATCCGTCAATGATCCAGGCTTCAGCAGACATATCCGATCTCAGAGAGAAGTCTGCGTGCCCAGATCAGTTTTCCTTTCTTAACAGGAGTTACGGTCTGATCATCACAATCAAACCCGAGAAGATGAATTGATGATGCTCCACACTCCTGTGCCATATACACTGCACGATCCCCATCAGAAAAGCCGCCAAAGTTGTGAACATTCTGAAATGGTCTGCCCTGTGTGGTGAGGATCAGGTGACCTGAAAACCTGGGAACCCAGGCCTGAACCCGGGGGATATTATCCCCGTGAGCATGAACAACCAGTATCGTTCCGCTCTTGTTCAGGTCACAGGCGTACTCATCGATCCCGTCAAGATCGGTGACAATGACATCAGGCCGTACACCACATGCTAGCAGAACACCTGCGGCCGCATCTGCAGCGATGACTACCCCGGATACCCCTCCGGCTATGACCTGATCCTTCAGACATGGAGCATTCCCGCATACAGTAACAGGTCTGCCCGATATTAGGTTCACAAGTTCATCTGTTGAATCTACTGATGAGAGTCTGGCTGCTATCTCTGCTGCCCGTTCATCCTCAGCAGGATCAAAGGAGAAGTACTCACAGATCTCGTGGTAGAGGGGTTCCCACTCCTCATACCTCACCGGACTCGTCCTCCAGAAGCCCGACGAGCCGGTAGAAGTTCTGCAGGATAGGCTCAATTACCATCTCTAAAAGCCCTTTCTTCTCCCTCACTGACGAGAAGACATGGAGCGGAATACTCGCTGCAGCCATCGTTGCATGGCCACCGGCATCCCCGAGATCAGAGAAGGCCTCGCTCATTACATTGCCAAGATTCAACCTGAGATCACGGTTACGGCCTGACATGATGATCGCATCGTCAGTTATTCCATACACGAGTGCCGTGCTGATCCCCTCCAGATTGATGAGAAGATCTGCAGCCTGTGGGAGGGCATCACGGTTACGGACATACCCGACGTTTGAAAAGAGGTACCCGTTCTTGGTCTTGCGGTTGTTGATTGCATCGCCGATGATATCGATCGTCTCATGGGCATACTGGGGAGACATGATCTTCTCAAGCAGATCCTCGTCACTATACTTGAGCAGAAATGCTGAGTACTCAAGATCACGGGGTGTTACATTTCTCCTGAACTGCTTGGTGTCAGCCCTGATACCATAGAGCAGGGCGGTTGCAACCATCTGATCCGGCTCGATCTCAAGTTCTATCAGATATTCGGTAAGGATAGTTGCACACGCACCTGCACTCTGCCTGACATCCACGAACGGTGCCCTGATAACACTGCCGGACTGGGGTTCGTAATGGTGATCGATGATGATGTCAACCGGGGTGGTAGGAAGCAGACCGTTATTGATGCCCGGTCCTTTACTGTCCACAAGGGCAAGATGTGAACATTCTGCCTGAGTTTCTGGACGAACCTTCTCCATCTTGATATCAAGGAGGTTCACCAGGGTCCGGTTCTCCTGGTGACCGATGATCCCGTCATATAGAATGTGGGTTTCAAGATCCGGATTTGCCTTTTTTGCTATTGCAGCCAGTGCCATGGCACTGGAGATTGCATCAGGATCCGGATTTGTATGGGTGATGACACCCAGAATCCCGGTCCAGGAACTCAGGATGTCAAAGAGCTGCTTTGAGAGATGATGCTTCTGAAATTTCTGAAGATGATCGATTGCAGCGGTTGCCACAACCTGCTGCGGATACAGAACCAGGTCGGCCCCTTCCTGGATGAGATCCTTCTCACTGATCGGATCAACCGCCCGTGCAACCACATGGACCCGGGGATATTTTTCCCTGATCGTCCGCATCGCCATACTATTTGCTTCGTGACTATCGCTGACAACGAATGCAATATTAAAATCAGCGATCCCATGGAGCATTTCGGCATCGAGCATATCACGCAGGAATGCCTCTATCTTCTGTTCCCTCAGCTCCTGAACCCGTTCGGGATTATTATCCATGCAGAGGAGCCTTCCACCTTCCTTCTTGAGCTCCTCAAGGATGAGATACCCGACACTCCCGCACCCGCAGATCAGATAGGTTCTGTTGCCGGGAACTCCCGGGAGGCGATAATCCTGCATAACAATAATATATTAAGCGTTTATACGTTTAAATCAGGCCACGAAATATATTTATTGCAGATATGCCAACATGTTATGGCACAAGGGCTTGTAGCTTAGTCGGTAGAGCGACAGACTCTTAATCTGTAGGTC
>CAZVAS010000026.1:0-20852 GCA_964625165.1 uncultured Methanospirillum sp.
GTTTCACATTATAATCCTCGTAATCACACCATGGATCTTTTCCGGCGGAAGGGAATAAAACTGAACAAAGGGAGGGGCAGCCTTCTTCATAATCCCAAAGATCTTCCAGACCATCCGATCACTGATGATATTCTCCATCCCGTAGAAGATGGTCTTCTCTTCAATTCCCCGTTCCCTGATAAGTGCCTCAATATCCAGAATTTCCATGTATCCTGTCTCTATTAACAATCCGGAAAGACCGGTTGCACAATCCTTTTGGTATGTCACCTTAACTCCAAAAGGATAATCCTTCATCCTGATTGATACAAGGATGTTTTGCTTATAAATAATCTCATTATTGAAAAAGATCTGACCAATATATGGTGAAATCTGGTGAATATCAGAGGTAAAATACAGGGCAGTACCCGATATCTTGCACCGGCTCATGTAGAGTTCCTCATATGCCGGAATAAACTCCTTCATAGGGATTGGTTTGAGTTTTACCCGTAACTTCTCCTGTCCACGAATAAAAATAATAATTATCGTAAAAGGGACTAATGCGAGAAGAAATGACCAGTACCCTCCATGAGGGAGTTTAGTTAGTGATGCAAGGAAAAAACTGAGATCGACGCAGATGAGAACCCCTGATATGAGTGATTTCAGAGGATCTCTCATAATCAGGAATATCAGAAGCAACATCGTTGCTGATATTGTCATATCTCCGGCAACTGCAAGTCCATATGCCGCAGCCAGGTGCTCGGATGATCCGAACATGCCCATCACTATCAGCACCGCTGCCATAAGGGCCCAGTTCACCGCATCGATGTAGATCTGGGAATGAAGTTCAGATGACGTAAAGTCGATCTTCAACTTTGGCAGAATCCGGGTTGTCATTGCCTGGTATACAATCGAGAACATACCGCTGATCATGGCCTGTGATGCAATGATTGTGGCAATAACACTGAGTAAAAGAAATGGAATATACAGGATACCAAGTTGATCAGAGACCATGTTGAAGAGGACCGTACTCATCGACCCATGCTGGATGACATACGCTCCCTGTCCCAGATAACTGAGCATCAACGCAGGAAAGACAAAATACCATCCTTTTACGATAGGCTCACGACCCAGATGACCCATGTCTGCATAGAGGGCTTCGCCACCAGTAATGCAGAGGATCACTGCAGAGAGGATAAAGAAAGCAGTCAATCCGTTATTGAGAAGGAATGAAAGGGCAAAATACGGACTTAACGAGAAGAGCACCTGAGGTGTCCCGACTATTGAGATGATGCCGGTAATTGCAAGCATCGAGAACCAGATGAACATTACCGGACCAAAAGCCCAGGCGACCCGCTCTGTTCCCTTCTGTTGAATGAAGAAGAGTGAGATCGCAATAATTGCAGCAATACAGAGTAGAATAAATTCACTTGTTCCTTCCAGACCTGGGACAAGTCTGATTCCTTCAACTGCGGAAAGGATACTGATGGCGGGGGTGATCACACCATCCCCCATGAAAAGACAGACTCCGATAATTGCAAGAAATGATACTACTGGTACAAGTGGTCCTTTTTTTAAGAGAGAGATCAGAATGCCTTTCAGAACGATGGTTCCTCCTTCACCCTTAAATCCGAGATTCATAGCCAGCCAGACATACTGGATGGATATGACAAGAATGAGACTCCAGAAAATTAGTGAGAGGACACCGAGAATATTATCTTCGGTAGGGAGAATCATCAGGAGAATTACTCCCATCGTATAGATTGGGCTGGTTCCGATATCTCCGAATACTAGGCCCAGGGATTTCACAACTCTGGATGAATCCAGGGCATTCATATGGATCTTTTTTTAACAACAGTTAAATTACTTCTGGTTTAATGGTTATTTGTAGTTAGTATATGGCGATTCTACCCTCTACAAAGTATGGTAATACGCATATTTTCATAAAGACATGTGAGATTCATCCGGAGTAAATATGTTCTCAATCCCATCATTTGTCGCACCAACAAAACGGATCTTACTCATTGCTGTCGTTGTGGGAATCATTGCTGGAATCGGTTCACTTCTCTTTTTTGAGGGGTTGAAATGGGGAACTGCATTTTTTATGGGATATCTGCAGCACTATGCATACCCCCAGGAAGGTCAGACTGTAGCTGAGATCAGTCAGTGGTCTGGTCCACAATCTCTCACCCTGTTGATCCCGATTCTCTGTTTCGGAAGTCTTCTTACCGGTATCCTGGTAACTCGGTTTGCACCTGAGGCAGAAGGGCATGGAACCGATGCGGCAATCAAGGCGTTCCATGGCGAAGGAAAAATCCGGAGAAGGATTCCACTATTAAAAGCACTCACAGCAATTCTCACCATATCTACCGGAGGAAGTGCAGGAAGAGAGGGGCCATCAGCACAGATTTCAGCGGGATTTGGATCACTGGTAGCCGAGCTCTTAAACCTCACCCCGAGTGAGCGACGAATTGCCCTTACTACCGGGATAGGGGCTGGTATCGGGACTATTTTCAAGGCTCCCCTTGGGGGTGCCATCCTTGCTGCTGAAGTACTCTATACTCGGGATTTTGAGTCTGAAGCGATTGTTCCTGCATTCCTGGCTTCTATCATTGGGTACTCCATCTTCGGGCTATTCGAAGGATACTCACCAATATTTATCCTGACGTCACAGTGGTGGACCGTCTCACAGATCCCCATGTTTATTCTGCTTGGAATCCTGTGTGCAGGGTTCGGGCACCTGTACATCTTCACCTTCTATGGAGCTCGGGATAGGTTCTCTGATTTTTTTAAACGCCATAATCTTCCTGCATTTTTAAAACCAGTATCCGGTGCCATCCTTCTGGGATTGATCGTAATCATTCTTGCAAAAATTTCTCCTGATGGAGAAATGCTTGGGCTTGCAAGCATGGGATCGAGTTACGGGTATACACAGCTCATGTTTTATTCCATGGTTCCACTTAGTGTCCTTATTCTTCTTCCTTTCATGAAGATCATCGCCACATCATTGACGCTTGGATCCGGTGGAAGTGGGGGAGTATTTGCTCCTGGACTCACAATAGGGGCTGCAATAGGTGGAGCACTTGGCACGATCCTGCATCTTGTAAATCCTGTTTATGTGCCGATTGAGTCAGTTCCGGTGTTTGTAGTCGTTGGGATGATCTCCCTATTTGGAGCCGTTGCAAATGCCCCGATAGCTGTACTTATCATGGTTGTTGAGATGGTGGGTAGTATCACAATACTCGTTCCGGCCATGGCTGCTGTCGCGGTCTCAAATCTCCTGACCGGAGAAAATACCATCTTCAGGCAACAGGTTCAGACAAAAGCACAATCCGGAGCTCATCGTGGGGAATTTGATCGGGAGACTCTCGAAGGGATTTCAGTAAATGATGCCATGTCTCCTGCATCAAAGGTGATTACTCTCTCTCCCAATGACTCTGTCTGTCTTGTCAGGAAATACATGGCCGAGACTGATCATACCGGGTATCCGGTGTTGGAAGGCTCACGACTTGTTGGAATAATTACGAATCACGATCTGAGAAATTCATTGATTGGTGAGGAACTTTCACAGATGATCAGAGATGTTATGACGACTCATCTGCACGTGGTTACTCCGGAGAGTACACTTGAGGATGCTCTTGTTGCCATGGTAACCCACTCTATCAATCATCTCCCGGTGGTAGAAACCAAATCACCAGATCGTCTTGTAGGTTTTCTCACCAGGACTGACATTTTGAAAACATACTCACGATCGAGCCATAGCTGCAATATTCTGACACTAAGGGATCAGACTGTATCATCCCGGCCATTATCCGAATCAAAATGAGGCTTTTAAATGCCTTATACTATCAGTAGTAATCATCAAAGAAAGTAACTTATATATAGTAAAAACCCACACCTTTCATTGTCACTATCATTGTTGACAACATCTGATGTGACCCCATCATGGAACTGCCGATAGTGAACATGTTGATACTCTACTACCCCCATGTTTCATTTTTTTATAACGAAATTTAAACGCCACCATCACATGAAAATCGAAAAGAAATGCTCCAGACACTGCGATTGGTCAAGTCGGTGACACCATTATCGTAACATCGTTTTAAAATATGAGCATGAGGCGGTTTTGTCAATTTTTTTGGGATGAGTGGAAATAGGGAAGAAATACATGGATAGTTTTCTGCTTGATCTGATCTTTCTCTGGATTATCCTTGCAGCAGGTTTTCTATTTTATCTTCTTATCAGGGCTACACAATATCCTCAGGAATTTCTAGCGTTATGTAACGAGATAGAAAAAACCCATACGCCATATAAAAAAGCTGATAATCCCTTGGTTCTTCCTTCACCTGTTCAGCGATATCTCAAGACATCTCAAGTAAATTCAGGTAACAGACCTGCCTTTGTTCGCGTAAAATATACAGGATATCACCGATTATACCCTCAGGCTGATCTACTTCCCATTCATGGCGATATCTATTATTGTCTCTCTATGCCTGGATTTTATTCACAGTCCCGTACCTGGATGAATCGGTTTATCTGGGCTGATATCAGTCACAGATATTCGATCAATGATGGTTATCTGGTTGGGAAACTCCTATCTGTTCTGCCATTCTTATCTGCACGGGGAGTCAGGCTCAGCAAATTCTGTCTCATCAGTTACTTCTGCGAAGCTGTCTGGTTTCCATGGGTTTTTTGTTCTTCAAAGAATATCACATGGGAACCGGTTGATGACAGAACAGCCAGACTCCGAGTATCATACCATCCATTGATTGCTACACTTGATGTGCAGTTCAATTCAGATGGCTTTGTCCAATCGATCTCATATCCAAGTCAACCCCGAAATCAGGGATGTATGGTTCATTCATGCACCCGTATCGTCTCGTATGAAGATTACTATATAATTCAGGGAATTGGTATCCCACAGAAGATAGTGGTAAAGCAGAAAAGTGCTCACCATGAGCAGCTGGAAAAAGTCCTGAACCTGAAGAAGATCACATTCCTTTCAAAATTTCCCAATCAGTATATTTGAACGAATTGGGTTGAAATTAATCTGTAGTAATAATTAGGCTACTTTGTTTCTTCTTGTTATAGGAAATTCCCGTAGAATGCAAGTAGTATTATCGCGATAAACGGGATTTGAATTATTGAACTCTTTGTAATCTGGGGGATAATCCGAGAGACCTGTCTTCCAATCTCCTGAAGTGTTATCTCATCATCCCAAAGGGTTGTTTCTTTCCCTTTTAATCTGGTTATATCTCTGAAATCAAGGAGTATCTGCATCTCACCTGAGGATTCTCTGAAGAATGGAATCAGATAGCAATCAAGCCAGATATCACGGGACTGATATGAAAATGATAACTCTACACGGTTACCAAGACGGGTTCTCATAACTGAATCAAGTGTCAGTCTCCAGAACTCCTGATCTCCCGGTAGAGGATTTTCTGCGATGTTGGTTCCTTTGAGTTCTATTCCGTCACAGTTGAAGAACATCTCGTATGCTTTGTTTACTAAGATATACTGCCTTTCAGAGCTGAGGACAACAATCAGATCTTTTGAAGCATTCAGAATATTTCTGACCAGTTCTTCGCTTTTTATTAGCGCTTTTTCGAGGGTGCGGATAGAGGTGATATCACGCATCGACTGAATTGCCCCGATTGTATTTCCTTCAACATCCATTAAAGGGGAAGCCTTGACCCAGAAGATAACCTCTTTCCCATCCTTCCCTATTCCTTTTGTCTCCGCTGTCAGGACTCCATCTTCCTTTGTCATATTTTCGAAAAAACTTTTGATCTCGACATTATCAGGATCAAAGACAAAATCTGCAAGGATTGGTCGGCTGTAACCAAAGATGGAAGGAGTGAAGAGTGATCGCTCTTTTCCGATGACATGCTCTGATCTTACCCCGGTCATCTCTTCCATCGCTTTATTCCATAGGATAACCCGACGATCAGTATCGATCACAAAAGTAGGATCCGGAAGGTGATTGATAACACCTGAAAGACCATGTTCAGACTCTTTGAGTCTTCGTTCTGACTGGACTCTATCGGTAGTATCAGTACCGATGCATAGTATCTCGGGGGATGAGCGTTCATGCGGTGCAATCACCTTAAATGTCCACGATATCCAGATGGACTGACCATCAACTGAATATTCGATCTCCCTCTTTTTTATCAGGTTTGGAGTTGATAGAAGCGAATCTATCAAAGTGTCTGCAAACTCCTGCAGGTCCGGGGTATCCGGTATACATACCCCTTTCAGGAAGTACTTCGTTTTCTGTGACTCAATCCCAAGGATTTTTGCTGCGAGAGAGTTATTAAAGATTAGTTCTCCACCCGATGAAAATTTAAGGATAAGATCTGTTGAGTTTTCCACCAGTTGTTCATACTGATGCTTGTTTAATTCAAGTTCTTCCCTGACCTTTTTGTATCTGGCATTCTCATCGCATAGTTTTTTATTAACTCTCTCAAGTTCGGTTGTACGCTCTTTGACAAGTTCCTCCATGTTTGTCAGAGTATTCTTGAGCTCAGTAATATCTTCGAGGATGATTACTATTCCTCTCGAACCCTGCTCAAAGAGGGTGGGGATTATTCTGATGTAGAAATGGGTAACTGTTTCAGGACGGGTAATATCTTCTTCAATAAATTGAGGTTCGCCGTTCATCGCTTGATTGAGGAGATCAAGCCGGGCTTCATTAACGTATTCACCAAGAGGACTATATCTGATGTCCCTGCCGATTAGATCCTCTTCGGATAACTGAAAAAAATCCAGAAATGATTCATTCACCTGCTTGACTATAAATGAATCATCAAGCATCAGGATCGGATGGGGAAGGAGGGAGAGAAGGTTATTGATTGGAACCCGCTCTGATAGAGTGTACACTTTGGCAGGACCATAAGGTCGTGATTCGATCTGGCCGGTCTGCTCCATCGCATTGAGATATTTCGCAGTTGTTGTCCTGCTGATAGAGAGAGATGTAGAGATCTCTTCGATACTTAATCCCTTAGGGTATGTTTGAAGTAAATCCCGAATATCGTTTTGAATTCCCTCTACAGGGGTTCGTGCCATTCTACTCACTGGTTCAGCGTATGATAAGATAAATTATCTGAAGTTCAGATCTACAATTGGCCAGCACTAATAGTAATCACACATAAGCAACTTATTATATTATTGTTACAAACTAGTAGTTTGTCTCATCATTTCCTTGGTGATAAGACATACCAACTGCTATATTAGGACCTCTTCATTCTACCAGCCCATGAGGTCAATCCTCCACAAATTTTTTGGAGCCTTCCATGTCTACTAGATACTTTAATTCAATACATGAGTCTCCCCTTAATGAGATTCTTGATTCAGATCAGATATCAAAATTAGAATCTGTTGAACGAGTATATCCGTTCAGGTCTAATGAATATTATCTCTCCTTGATCGACCAAAAGAATCCCTGTGATCCGATAAGAAGAATCATCCTTCCTGATCCACAGGAACTGGCAAAAACTGGGACTCTTGATCCATCAGGGGAAGAGAGATATACCCCTCTTCCCGGTGTTCAGCATAAATATCCACAGACCGCTCTGCTTCTAGTAAGTAATACCTGTGCAGGTATCTGCAGATTCTGTTTCAGAAAGCGGTTATTCAACGGGGAAAATCCCCCTCCAACCTGTGATATGAATAAGACCATCGATTATCTACAGGCTCAACCTGACCTAACTGATGTTCTCCTCTCCGGGGGGGATCCCCTGATGCTTGATGCATCAAAACTAGATCATATCTTATGTAAGGTTCGGGAGTTGTCATCACAACCAATCATCAGAATCGGGACAAAGGTCCCAGCATATGATCCACACCGGATTACTGATACTTCAGATATCTGTGATGTACTTGCCAAACATGTGAGTCCGGAAGAGAAGATCTATCTCATCAGTCATTTTAACCATCCTCAAGAAGTCACAGAGAGTTCAAGGGCTGCAATCTCCGCCCTGAAAAAAACCGGTGCGGAACTTACAAACCAGACCCCTATACTTGAGGGTATAAATAATAATCCCGAAGTAATGGCGTCTCTCTTCAAAATGCTTGCCAAACTCGGAGTGTCTCCGTATTATGTCTTTCAATGTAGACCCACTTCGGGAAATAAGCACCTTACTGTTCCAATTGAGCAGGCAATGAATGTCATTCATGAAGCACAGGCATGTTGTTCAGGTCTTGCAAAGCGTGCCCGGTATATCATGTCTCACAAATCTGGAAAGATTGAGATCGTTGGAAAAACAAGCAAGCATATTTTCATGAAGTATCACCAGGCTGCATCCCTATCAGATCTGAACAGTATGCTTGTATTCAAACCGAATCCTCGTGCACGGTGGCTTGAAGATTATCAGCATAGACTTACTGATATGGTTCCAAAGATGACCTGGCTCTTTTAATCAGGTTTTTTTCTGTTTTGAAAAAAGAGATATACTATACCGATACTAAACCACCATTGATCTATTTTGGTAAAATAATGGAAGAATTATTACTTTCACCCGAATTTCAGATGAGTCTGCTCCTGTTTGTGGCCCTGGCCGGATATCTGATAGCTTCACGAATTAATCAATCAGCAGTTATAGGGCTGATATTTGTTGGGATTCTGGTAGGTCCGAGTGCACTCGGATGGATCCAGTATACCGACTTTGTGAGTAGTCTTGCCCATCTGGGAGCAGTTATCCTGCTTTTTGTGATTGGATTGGAGTTTAAACTGCATGAGATAATGCAGATCCGAAATGGGATAATTGCCCTTGTTGGGGTGATTATTCCCTGGATCGGAGGATATGGAATTTCAGTGTTCTTCGGATACCCAGGTACCAGTGCCATCTTTATCGGAACAGCACTTACCGCGACGAGTATCGCCATTACTGCAAATGTGCTTCAGGAACTGGACCAACTCCAGACCAGTGCAGCAAAAGCGATCATCGGAGCAGCTGTTATCGATGATATCCTGAGCCTGCTTGCACTTGCGATAAGTACCGAAGCTGCAAGCGGATCCGTATCAGGAATATCAATCTCACTCATGGCCATCAAAGCGGTGGCATTTGTCATCATCGGAGCTGCAACAGGGGTTCTGATCATCTCCCGGTTTATTGAATATGTGGATGAAACATCCTTTGCCGGAAAATACCCTGAGTTCACCTTCATATTTGCTATGATGATGGCATTTGTATATGGAATTCTTGCTGAACTGGTAGGGTTATCAGCGATTGTCGGTGCATTCATCGCCGGTGTTTCATTCAATGAGATCAAACTGAAACAGGGTCATGATCTAAAAGAAGGAGCAGGTTACCTGCAGATTATTTTTGCCTCAATCTTCTTTGTTTCTCTCGGAATTATGGTAGATCTGAAGGCGGTGACTTCTGATATTATCATATTCCTTGTTGTATTGACCATAATTGCAGTAGTGACCAAAGTGATCGGATGTGGAATTCCAGCGTATCTCTGTGGAATGAATCTGAAAAATTCACTTGTGGTCGGATTCGGGATGGCACCGCGGGGGGAGGTTGCTATGATCGTTGCATTAATCGGTCTACAGGAAGGGGTAATAGATCAAGGGATATATGTCACCATCATCATCATGAGTCTGCTTACTACCATGTTGACTCCGTTAATTTACAGGAATTATTTCTTTCGGGATTGTCCGGATGATGCCAACGCAACATAACATTTTAGCGATATAATGGCCCAATCCACCTTATTGTGGATATAAACTAATTTCCTCTATTTTCCTATATCCCAGAAGGGAAATTCACTCATAGAGAAAAAATTCTCCTAAAAAAGATTTATTTGGGCTATTTTCTTACGTACTCAACTTCAGGAAACAGGGCATGCAGATCTGTTCCTCCTCATGCTCACGGGTCTTTGCATCTGCCACCATCTCCCCGCAACATCCACAGGGGATTGAGGTGAATAACCGTGCTTTCTTTGGAGGTTCCATCTGGACAAACTCAAGTTTCACAACCTTTTCTGATGGTGCCTCCAGAATTGCCTTTGAGACTTGATCCATCATTGCATAGAATTTAGTCCGCTCTTCTTCGGTAGCCTGGCCTGAGAAGACCTTTGGCCTGAGTGTATCCATCTCTGGTTTTTGTGGCATGAACTCCTCAAGACAGGTCATGGCCCTGACCGTGGGGAAGATAGATTTGAATATATCAACAGGAGAACCGGAAACGTACCCTTCGTGTCAATAATTTTGGTAACGGTTGTCACCTGGTGTAACTCATAAAAAAAGGAGCATCTCTAAAAAGGTTATCCCAGGATGAGATTCTTGTTGTACGCAAGAACATCAGGAATAGAATTTACTCCCTCAACAGACTTCGGGAAGTTTGTAAATACGACCCGTTTGGATTTGATTCCGATATCTGTAAGGGCTTCTTCAATGCCCTGACCCATCTCTCCGGACTGCATATTCTCTACAACATAGAGCTCTCCACCACCTGATACGAGATCGAGTGAGTGAAGTTTATCCTGTTCTGATTTGATCTGGTCAACAATCTTTGCAGGGGTTTTGTTTCCTCCATATGCGAATTCAGGACCATAAAAGTAGAGAACCCCCATACCAAGCCACTCCTTTACCGGTTCCTGCTGCCATGCGATTGGAATGGCATACTTCTTTGAAAGAAGTGATTTTTCACTCTCTGTAAGGTTGCCAGCTTCAGTGATCTTGCCAATATACTCGGTTGCCCGCTTCTCGTACTGGCTCTTGTGTTCAGGATCAACTGCGATCAGCCAATCTTTTACTGTGTTTGCAAGTTCGGTGGCTGAAGCAGGAGTATTCCATTCAAAATCAGGTTTGAGAAGTTTCCATGAGGTTTTTCCGTACCCGTTTGCATCCCTGAACTTCTCAACTTCTGTCATGGCACCTTTGTCCATGGTCGAATTATGAGCCAGAAACAGGGTTGCATTTCCTATCTGATCAGCATATCGCTGAATTCGTGCAGGGATCTTCTCTGTATCAAGATGCATCATCGATGGTTCTGCGACATAGATTACAGAGACATCATCTCCACCAATGGCCTGCACTGGGTCTGAAAGGACTGTTGTAGTCGTTACAACCTGAAGCTCACACATCGCCGGAGTGCTAAGAAAGGCGATGATGAGAAGTACCAACATCGGAAAGTAACTCTTCATGAGTAGTATTAATTTCAAATTCGTATTATGAGTTGCGATCTGAGATCTTTCTTTTAGGTGATAGACCAACTGATATCAGAAAAATAGCACTAAAGAGTACTGCAGTGAGGGGCCCTACCGGGAGCGAGTATGTGATTCCTGCGTACGCACCGGTTATACTAATACAGGCTGCAACAATCGGGGCAGCGACGAACATCTGTCTGAGGGTGGAGCAGTACTGATATACGATTGCAGCCGGAGTCACCAGCCAGACATACAGAAGCAGCCCTCCGACAATGGGGAGAATGAGGGCCACCATTACTGCGATGAGAAATAAGATGCCATAATAGAGGGGCTGTACTCTGATTCCGGATATCAATGCTAACTTCTGGTGAAACAGAATGGCACTGATCTCTTTGAAGAAGAGCAGAACGAATATCATTGATATGATAGAGACTGCGGCAAGAGCGTAGATCTCTTCCCTGTATAGGGCTGTAACACTGCCAAAGAGAAGAGCCGATGTCCCGTATCCACGGCCCTGGTTCTGCATCCAGGAGACGAAGAAGATTGCGACCGCCATCATTGATCCGAAGAGAATCCCTAGTGTAGTATCCGGAGGCATTCGGGTCTTCTCACTGAGCGGACCGATGATCAAGGCCAGGACAATACTACTCACAACCGCCGCGATGGTTGCATCAACTCCGAGAAAAATACCGATTGCACTTCCTGCAAAGGCGGCATGTGCCATGGTAAACCCGATTGAACTTATCTTCATCTGTGTGATGATCACGCTGAGCACTGCACATCCAATCGAGGCAAAGAACATGGCCTCAACGGCATGACAAAGAATATTGTTTGGAATGAGCCACTCAAGCATCAGGAGGCCACCATTCCAGATCTGACTGTATCCTGAACCTCATCAGGTCGGCAGATCCGTGTGAATGAGAGTCGTCCATTCTGCATCACCACTACTCTGATAGCGCAGGCCGGAAGGGCGTCAAAGGCATGGGAGACAACCAGAATTGTCACTCCTGATTCTGCAATCTTCTTGAGCATAGCACAGACCTGATCTCTGGTTGGGAGATCCAGGTTACTGAAAGGCTCATCAAGAAGGAGAACGTCAGGCCTCTTCATAAGGTTCTGAGCGATGAGAACTTTCTGCTGCTGTCCTCCTGAAAGGTGCCCGATACAATCATCTGCCATTTCGCCTAGCCCGAGACGATTGAGCAGATCCAGGGCATCGTTCTTATCGTTAGAATTCTGTCGGTGAAAGCATCCAAGCTGCCCGTATCTTCCCATCATGACAACTTCAAACACAGAAAATGGCGTGTATGGGTGGAAGTCAAAGTTCTGGATCACATATCCAAGCCTTCGTCTGACCTTGGTTCCCTGCCTGGTAACATCAAGTCCGCAGACCCTGACTTCTCCCCTGGTCACCGGAAGAAGTCCGGCTATTGTCTCAAGGAGTGTCGTCTTTCCTGCACCATTCGGTCCCCCGATGATCACAAATTCGCCTTTCGGGATTGAGAGGGAGAAATCTCTGATGACTGGATATTCTGCTCCCTCGTAGGTTGTTCTGACGTTTTTTAGATCAATTACTGGGTTCTCAATGAGGGACTCCATGTTATTCGACCCTGAAGAGTGAGTCGTCAGGAGCGTGATACAGGGATTCAGCATACCGCTCAATCTCCAGTTCATAATCCGGATTATCAGGGTTCAGTTTTTGAAGTGGGAGTGGCTTGAGGGTCAGGGATTGCTCCCCTGCATAGAAATGGCATTTTACATCATCTGAACGGATGACTGCGACATTACCCTTACCAAGAGTACAGCCGCTCCCAAGCTGAACGCCATCCGCCAGACATGACTGGGGTGGCATACCGGTACAATAGACCTCTGCATTGAGTGAAAACGGATCTCCGCCAAGTTCGTTGAGAGCTCGCCTGCCCATTCGGTACCCAAGCACGATATAAGGGCCGAGATGACCATGGAACCGGGCAAGATCAACAAGTTCATAGTTACGGGGAAGTTCCATATAATGACAATTCTCATGCCACTTCATGTAAAAGTATTCACAATAATACTACAAAAATTATTTTAATCATATTTTTATTGTAAAATTTGAAATTTCATTATAAATTAGATGAAATTGTAGTTTGAATTTTTTTGGTAAGAAATGAAACGTGGCAATTCAGGATTATCTGATCATAAGAGAAGAAGTGGGGAAGCGGTGGTGCCGGTGTAGATGTACGCAGTGCCTGCCAGGTACCTGATGTGAATGGTGGATCAGATCGACTAAATTAGGATGGATTGGAGTGCTCATCAGTGATAGTGAGACCTTCTTCTCTCAAGGCACCAACGCAAAGATAAGTATGCAAGATATACATTTTAATGTTATCCAATGTGACAGAAATAATTATGTTATTACTCAAAGGTAAATCATCCCACTGTTGAAGTAGATATCACTTTGCAGAAGGGAATTATTGGCAGAGCTGTGTGTCCTTCAGGAGCCTCCACCGGCATTCATGAAGCAGTTGAGCGTTGTGATGCCGGAAAGCGATACAAAGGAAAAGGAGTTTTAGGGGGGCAGTATCATCGGTAAATTTTGACATTGTCCCTGCTCTCTCAGGAATGGATGGTGCAGAACAGACCGGATTAGACACCCGGATGAATGATCAGAATGGAAAACCGAACAAAGAGAAATTCGGTGCTAATATTTCAATGGATCATAGTAATGAAATCAATAAATCAATATAACCGCTCCTCATGCCGTTTTGGTTTTTGATCGATGGCACAAGATCAGAAGATTGTGTACGGTCACAAAAAAAGGAGAGTAATTTTTCAACAATTGTTCTCATGGGAATATTCAACTTACTGTGTTAATTTCAGAAAGCAGGGCATGCAGATCTGTTTCCCCTCATGCTCACGGGTCTTTGCATCTGCGACCATCTCTCCACAGCATCCGCATGGAATGGAGGTGAATATCCGTGCCTTCTTTGGAGGTTCCATCTGGACAAACTCAAGTTTCACAACCTTTTCTGATGGTGCCTCCAGAATTGCCTTTGAGACTTGATCCATCATTGCATAGAATTTAGTCCGCTCTTCTTCGGTAGCCTGGCCTGAGAAGACCTTTGGCCTGAGTGTATCCATCTCTGGTTTTTGTGGCATGAACTCCTCAAGACAGGTCATGGCCCTGACCGCCTTGCCACTCTCCCGGCAGTAAAAGGTGAACACGTGCTTCCCATAATCATGGATGATCAGGTTTCCTTTCCCAGCCGTGCATCCGGTGACAACCTGGATTGCATCGACCCCACAGGCATCAGTCTCGGCAATGGCTACGAGTTCTTCATCTTTCGGCCTTGAAACACCGAGTGCCTTCATGGCTGCAATGGCAACCTGGTACCCGCTTGAGAGCCCCGGGCAGACATGCCCGTGAAATTCTGCTGCTTCTTCAAATAATGCGTAATCTGGCTGCCTTTCTGCTTTTGTTGAATCGTTTGAACACATAATTAATTCTCCTGGTGTACCATCCCGGCACCGGGGTATCCGGGCATGATACACGTGATCCCTTCTATTGTCCCCATGACAACCGGCAGGCCATAGACCTCCTCGATGATCTGAGGGGTTACACAGCATCTGTCTCCCTGAAAATGAATCCTGCCATTCTTCAGGAAGATAAACCGGTCTGCATACCGGAATGCCTGGTTCAGATCATGCATCGTCATCACCGCGGCTATCCCGTGTTCTCTTACGATTCCGTGGATCGTTGAGAGGATCTCCACCTGATTTTTAAGGTCAAGACTGCTTGTCGGCTCGTCAAGAAGGAGGATTCGTGGTTCCTGTACCAGGGCACGGGCGATTGCAATCTTCTGGAGTTCTCCCCCGCTCATCTCATCAATGTACGAAAGCCGGAGAGACTCCATAGAGAGCCTGGTGAAGACTGCATCCACGATGCTCAAATCATGAGGAGTGACATCCCATCTGATATGGGGACGACGGCCGAGGAGAACCGCATCAAAAGCGGTAAGTCTCCCGGTTTCGACCCGTTGAGGGACATATCCTGCCCGTCGTGCTATCTCACCTGTTTCAAGACTACCGACTTCTGCACCATCAAGGTATACCTGGCCACTCCTGGGCTTGAGGATCCGGTTGAGACATTTGAGGAGGGTTGTTTTTCCAACCCCGTTCGGGCCAAGAATCGCAACCATCTCCCCGTGGTTCACCTCAAGTGCGACATTCTCCAGTATTTCCCTGTTTCTGTATAGGAATTTCAGTTCTTCCACATTGAGAATCATCGACGATATCCCCTGATGATAAGATAAATGAAAGCCGGAGCTCCCATGAACGCGGTAAGAACCGCCACCGGGAGCACATACGGTGCAACGATGAGCCGTGCCACGGTATCAGATGCAAGCAGAAGGATTCCTCCCATCACACACGAACCGGGAATTAAGAATCGCTGATCGTCTCCGATGATCCTGCGGACCATGTGCGGACATACAAGGCCGACAAATCCGATGACCCCGAGGAATGCGACAATCACCGCCGTAATCAGGGCTGCAACTGTCATTCCAATGATGCGGACCCGCTCGACATTAACTCCGAGCCCTTTTGCAGTCTCGTTGCCTGCATCGATGGCGTTGTAGTTCCACCGGTTTGCGAGGAAGTAGATCGTGGAGAGTGTGACGAGCACCGTCATGAGGGCGAGTTCAGGCCAGTTTGCCCTGCTCACATCACCGAACGTCCAGAAAACTACTGCTGCGAGCTGTGTATCTGAAGCAAAATACTGCAGAAACATGGTTCCTGCAGTAAAGAGTGAGGAGAGTGCCACTCCGGTGAGCACCATCACCTCGGGAGAAGCCCCCCTGATCCGGGAGATCATCAGGATGATACCGGTTGCAATCATGCAGAAGATGAATGCCATGATTGTCGTGGTGTACGGGTTGTTGATGGTGACCGCACCGGCAACGGTTGAGTGCATCTGGCCGGTTCCGAGCAGGATAACTGACACGGCCGCACCAAATGCACCGGCATTAGAGATACCCAGGGTAAAGGGCGATCCGAGGGGATTTCTCAGGATCGACTGCATGGCAACCCCGGCTACTGAGAGTCCCACTCCGGCGACGATTGCTGTCAAAGCCTGGGGGAGACGGATGTTCCAGATGATCGCATCCCATTTGGTACTTACATTCTGTCCGAGCAGGGTGAAGAGCACGTCACCGGGAGGAATGGATACTGCTCCTACCGATATCGAGAGGATCAGAAGCAGAAATACCAGGACAATTCCGGCACATATGCAGAGGATCTTCACCCTGATGTAGCCGAGGTAGTCAGCAGGAGAATTTCCATCGGCTAGATGCATGTGACTCTTCTCCAAAAAATGAAATGAATCAGGGAGTTATTCATTCCTGGTTCAGATGGTCAGTTTGGTCAGTCCCAGGTTCTTGTACTGGGAGTTGATATCCTTGAGCGGGGATGATCCAAGGAATTTAGTCATGATCTCATCTGCCTTGACTTCTGGATCAATGTCTGCAAACTTATCAGGGTACACAATCTTGCCGATGTAGTACGCGTCTGCGAGAACATTCTCGTAGTTTGTACTATACCAGTTGTATGGCAGAACTCCGAAGACGTTTCCGTTCTTGACTGCTTTCAGACCTTTAAGTGCGGGATCATTCTTGAGTTCACCAATTCCTCCATCACTGTCCATCTGAAGTGTTCCGACATCCATGAAGAGGTAGTCTGGATCCCAGTCAACGATGGCTTCTTTGGCAACGTCAGCATGTTGAGAGCCCATCTTTCCTGCAACGTTTTTGATGTTGTCCCAGAGGAATGGCGGGTATGCTGGTTCGGTTGAGATGATGCCGTGAGCTCCTGCATAACTGACACCGCCGACATAGGCTGTCTTCTGTTCAGATTCAGGGATACCCTTGGTTCTGCTCTGCAGATCTGCGATGGTTGCCTCGATGTAGGAGATCAGTTCTTCTGCCCGGTCTTTCTTCCCGGTGACATCTCCCATGAGACGAAGGGTGCTGAACATCTGCTCCTGCTCTTCAGCGGTCCGGAGCGATCCATACGGCATCATGATGACCGGGATGCTGGTCTTAGAAGAGAGTTTGTCTGCTTCATCCTTCGTAGCAGCATCTGCCTGTCCGGTTGAGCTGATCTTGAAGATCACCTGGGGATTGATCGCAATGATCTTTTCAGGGTCATCCTTTCCCCTGTATTCACCAAAGAGTGGGAGATCCTTGAACTGCGGATTGAGAAGTGCATATCCCCGTGCATCCATCTTCTGGGGTTCCTTCTCGATACTGTCAACACCGGAGGCAAGATTTTGTGCACCAAGATACGTCAGGTATCGAAGACACCCTGATCCTGAACAGATGACCGATTTTGGTTCTGACGGGATGGAAACAGATCTTCCGTAGCTGTCGGTAACGGTCTTGTCAGCGGTAGAATCAGCGGCCAATACTGCAGGAACTGCAAGGAGTCCGAGCAGTGCAATGAGTGTCAGAATTTTCCAGGGTAGTGTATATGATGATCGTGTCATGTGGTTCCTCTTTAAAAATGGTGGATTTTGTCTCCTTACAGCATTCCCAGCACTTTGTAGGGGTTATTTCCTGCGGTCTTCAGTTTTGTCAGGTTTGCCTCGTCAACCGGGAACTCTTTGAGGGTAGTTATGTAGTCTTCGGTTTTGTCTACCATCGGTATCATCCCGATATCCTCAACCAGTTTTGGAGCCCACGAGGGACCGGTCCAGTTTGTTACTCCCGTCTCATCACTGACTTTGTCAAAGTCAAACCCGAGAGCAACCCCGGTTCCTTTCTTTGCCGCATCATTCCAGCGGATGATGATCCCTGCCGGCCGTGTTCCATATTTTGCTTTAATTGCAGCCTCATCGTCGGCACTGAGGGCCATCACAAACTCGCTATTCTTTCCAGGAGTAGAGTCCCAGATCATCTGGTAGGCATCTTCTTTGCACCAGTTTGGAGATCCGATATCGATGTAGGTCTCTGACGAGTTGGTGATCGGGAGGTTCTTCTCCACATACTTGATGATCATGTATCCTGAGGTAACCCCGGGGCAGAGATGGTCATGGAACGCAGCAGCGTTCATGAAGTCATAGGAGGCCCCCTTTGCCCAGACATTTGAGAGTCCGATCAGAGAGAACTCATTGCCACTGAATTTTTTCTTGGTAAATGTGGCATTTGCATCATCCGTTCTTGCAAGCATCGTATCCAGGTCAACCATCATCAGCGAGATCTGGGAGAAGACTTTGTCAGCCGGTAAGGCTGTCCGTTCTTCGCCGGTGATGCTGTTGGTTGAGGCATCGACCTCCATGTAGGCTGCAAGGCCGGTCTTTTTATTAAAGAAGTAGAACCAGAGTGGCTTCCAGTTCGGTCTGTTGACCTGGAAGAGGTTTCCATTTCCATTTTGCAGACCTGAAACGTTTGTTATGCCTGAAAGTGCCCGTTCGGTGGTTTTTCCATTGATCTGGGCGTGTCCGGCATTGGTGAGGGCGAGGATGTTCTCATCACCAGGCTCGAACTTGAGAAGATCCATCGCAACCGTGGCTGCCCGGGACCCGAGATCATATGCCAGATCAGAATCTGCGAGTGCCAGCCCAGGCAGAATACTGAGGCATACGGTCAGAATAATCAGATACGCTAATCTCTTCATCGTTCTCCCGCATGTGTGGTATGACTAATCTGATGCATTCATGAACTAATCACCAAAGTTTTCTATAGGTTATACTTTGAGAATAAGATCTTTCAATGCATCACATTCAGTTGTACTGAATTACTAATAATTAAGAATTTTGAAATTGATCTAAAAAAAGGTAATACTAAAAGTGCAACAAAACAAGATTATGAATAACGGTCTGGTAGAGAGGTTTCCCTCTCTACCCCCGGATCCATCGTATCAGACCACTCATCCGGCTCAGATGATCCATCGATATCCCTGCCAGAGCCACCGGGTCTGCCTGAACCTGCCCTTCCTTCTCGGTCATTGACCCGAGAATGATCCCGGCAAATTCATAGGACTCCTCTGCCAGCGAGAGGTACTGCCTGAAGAGAAGATACGCAGCCCCGCCGTTCAGAACTGCAAGACCAAACCCGATTCCTGCCATCAGTTCGGCGATCATACTCTTCCTCCATACCGGATTAGATCCCTGACAGACATATTGCCTGACACAAATCCATGTCCTGATACCGAGCGATTCCCCTCACCCTCTCCTTCTCCCTGTGATCCAAAAGCCAGCAGACCGGTGCCGTTCATGGAGGTCTCCCCAAAAAGACCCTCCCCTATCGCCCGTGATGTGAGATACTCCCCGTGTCTCCCGATCCCTGATGAGAAAGCCGAGGCCTCCTGATGTTCCTGACTATCAGGTGTGAAGATCAATGAGCACATACTCTTCAGATCAGGACTATTCCAGAGTGCTGATGCATAATCACTGAAGAGGAGTGGTCCTTGTGACCGAACGATCAGATCTGACTGTGTATTAGCATCACTCGAGACTGACCGGTGAAGATCTGCTGCATCCAGTGCCATTGCCCGTGATGCAAACGACCCGTTCTCATCAGATCCCGCAGTAGTCAGCATAACACACCCGTCAGTGCTTATCGCAGTGGAGAGGTACTCAGCTCCTGCAAGCCCTGCGAGGATGAGGCATATCGCCCCGGCAATGATACACTCTTTCTTCATACTCCCCCCGGATATGAAAAAAGAAGAGATCAAGCCAGGATGGCAACCGTATCAGCCCATGCCTCAAGGCCGGTTCTGATGCTATCTGCCTCATAACTGGATACTGTCACACTGTCCCGTTTGAATGTCACCGAGTAGAGTTCTCCGTTACTGGCATGTGCCTTGATTGTGCAGCTGAACGAGTCTTCAGACGAGTCACGTGACGGCGTCACACCGGTCCCCATACCGGTAGTGATCGCTGCAGTGCCGGTGATCTGGGTAACTGCCGTGTTGACTGCTGCCATCGTCGGTCCCCGGACCGGAATGCTACCAACAGTCTTTGCCTGGGCATTCTCGTAGGTGATGGTGGCTCCATATGCCTCCTTGCTCTTCTCAACTGCGGGCTTTGCGACCCCGGCTGATTCGTATGCGGTACATCCCCAGGGATTGTTGTCAAGAACATCCTGGATTAATGCGCTGAATGCTGTGTAGTCTGCAATCGGTGATGCAAGTTTTCGAACTGCAGACTTTACAACACTCTTTTGTGTGAAATCTCCCATTTTTCCCCCTGTCGCCTGACATGCGACACTATGAGGTAGGTTGTGTGTATATGAATTTTTTCAGGCACTGTCTGAATAACGCGATTATCAGGGTCATTTTCGCATTTTGAGTGGATAGAGGATCATAACTCGTGTAATGATACAGATGTGAAAATGTTTAGCAAATTCGTTAATATTGCGCTTTTAGACAACACTTCATAGCAAACCGTACCGCCAATATCGATATGTGGTAATATAACTTTTTGAACAGTACCCGGATGAATCGGTGATAATACCAAAACATTTAGAAGGGTCGCCAGATTACAGTGTTTCACTGCCCGCTTTTAAGATTCATTCTCTGAAACGGGTAGGTAGGTGATCGAATGAATGAGGTGAAGAAGAATGAAACGGTATGAATCCCCGGCAGTTATTTTTGCTTGCAGGCTCATTAACGCGGGGATTACTCATATTTGTCCCGCTAGGTCTTTAATAATATCCATGGTGGCAGTTGTTTGGTATTGGTAT
>CAZVAS010000027.1:0-20519 GCA_964625165.1 uncultured Methanospirillum sp.
TTATAAAAGAAGTACGCCCAGATCGGAATTCGAATCCGAGTCGTCGGCGTGACAGGCCGACATGATAGGCCACTACACTATCTGGGCACGAGAATGGTCCTAGAACCTTCTATATGTTATCACTTGCAGCTTATAAATCCAGCATACCACTATTCTATCACTGCTCCATCAGTGGCACTTATCTGATTCTGCGATCCATGGTAATAGAATGGATTTGGCGCATCGTTCACATGATCCAGGCAAGTATCATAAGTTCAAGAAGGTTGATGGGGCTACATACAACCAGGTGAATCAGTTCCTGCGAAAGCGGACCTTCATTACCGCGCGAGAATGGGCCATATCACGTCTCTGCTCTGACTTTCAGACATCTTCAGGAGCAGAGATGACCTTCATCGGGCGAAACCTGCCAGAACTGGTTCCGTTCATGACCGGTACATATTCTCCACAGGCAGTGAACCAGGCCCGTAGTTCATTCAAAAAAAAGGTGAACAAGGCAGGAGCCACGTTCCTGTACGGTGCGATGTGTGGTTTTTACACTCCTGAAGAACTTGATGATCTTCTCTTTGAGGCGAGTGAGGTTGCCAGGTTTCTGCTTGAGATAGAGAGCACGGCTATCGGCGTGGATGAGGAGATCGAGATAGAGGATCAGGTGACAAACATCATGCGTCAGGTTGCCGAGGCCTCTGCCCGCCTGCTCAAACTTCGTGAAGAGCAGCAGAAGGCAAAGTTAGAAAAACGACGCAAGCAGACGAAAGAAGCAGATGATCTGGACGATTCTGAAGACGAAGGTGTGGAAATGCCTGATTCAGAGTCTGATATGATGTGATGTTCATGGCAGAAGCAAAGAAAAAACAGTTGTTTGGAACAAACGGCGTCAGAGGGGTCGTTGGTGAACTGATGACTCCCGAACTGGTTATGAAGATCGCGATGGCAGTCGGCAGCATGCGCCCGGGAACTATTGCAGTCGGAAGAGATACCAGAACCTCGGGCCCGGCTCTTATTGAGGCTGCAAAAGCCGGTCTGATGGCAGTCGGCTGTGATGTCGTTGATTGCGGAATTCTACCGACCCCTGGTCTTCAGTACTTAGTCAAAGACCACTTTGATGCCGGGATCGTCATCACCGCTTCACACAATCCTGGGAATTACAACGGCGTTAAGGTCATCGAACCTGACGGAACCGAGATGGATGATGAGAACTCCATCGCTATTGAGGAGCGGGTCTTCTCAGGCACTTTTGCAACCAAAGGATGGGAAGAAGTAGGCTCCAGCCGGTCAGCTCCTGACATGTTCCAGGAATATGTGGATGGGGTTGTTGCCAAAGTTCCAGCAGGTATCGGAAAGGGAATGACAGTTGTCATAGATCCCGGGTGTGGAGCAGCGTACCGGACGACCGCTGCTATTCTGTCCGCTCTTGGATGCCGTGTTATGACACTGAATGCACAGCCTGACGGCCGGTTCCCGGCACGTAACCCTGAGCCATCAGAAGAGGGCCTAGCTCCGATGGCTGATCTGGTCAAGTCGGTGGGGGCTCAATTTGGTGTTGCCCATGATGGGGATGCAGATCGGGCTGTGTTTATCGATGACAAGGGTCGGTTTGTAGAGGAGAACAAAGAGTTTGCTCTGGTTGCTGATGCAGTCTGTCACGGAAAGAGTGGGATCATCGTGACTCCGGTCAGTTCTTCACGCCTAATAGAACAGATTGGACAGCGTCATTCCTGCACTGTTGATTACACAGCAGTCGGGAGCATTTATGTGGCACGACGGATGCGTGCTCTTCTTGACGCAGGAAAGTCTGTTGTCTTTGGCGGTGAAGGAAACGGGGGGCTTATCTATCCGAACCACCAGTTCTGTCGTGATGGTGGAATGACTGCCGCGATGATGGTGCATCTTCTGTCTCTGAAGAAAGAATCTCTCAGTTGCCTGGTAGACAATCTTCCTCCATCAGTGATGCTGAAACACAAGTTCCACACTGATAAAGCTCCGGCTATGATTCAGGCTGTCAGTGAGAAGTTCTCCTCTGATAAAATCAACGCAATTGATGGGCTCCGAATCGATCGTGCTGATGCCTGGGCACTCATTCGTCCATCCGGTACAGAGCCCCTTGTCAGATTATATATCGAGTCTCAGACTGAAGCAGTTGCAAAGGCATTTGAGAAAGAGATTCTGGATTGTATCAATCCAATCCTTGCATAATCCTTTCAATTTTACCTGATTTTTATTCATTTTTTACAATATTTGAGAAAAGTGTCATTTTTCAACCGCAATAATATTTAAATAATAAATCTCATTATGCTATATATCAAAAACAAAACAAAAATCCAAATTTCAGGATAATTTCCAAAAAATTATACCTCCGGAGATCGACTCATTATTATTCATACGATCAAAGCAGGACACCTGCCATCCGTGCATATATATGTCGAAAAGTCCCATCATGTGGGATGACTATATCCTCTTTTTCGGACCTAGATCTTTCGCCACCTATTCTTCGTGCACTTTCTGACATGGGATTTGAAGAACCAACGCCGATTCAGAAGCAGGCGATCCCACTCCTTATGGCCGGGCAGGACGTTGCCGGCCAGGCTCAGACCGGTACCGGGAAGACTGCAGCATATGCAATCCCCGGTATTGAGAGATGCAAGGAGGAAGTCAGGGCTGTTCAGGTCCTTGTCCTTTGTCCAACCCGAGAACTCTGTGTCCAGATTGCTGCCGAATATTCCCGCCTTCTCAAATATAGAAAAGATATACATGTCCTTCCGATATATGGCGGTCAGGCAATCGATGGTCAGATCCGGGAATTAAAACGCGGAGTTCATATCTGTATTGGAACTCCTGGACGAATTCTGGACCATATTGCGCGCACAACCCTCAGTCTCTCAAATGTTCACCTGGTCGTTCTTGATGAAGCAGACCAGATGCTTGACATGGGATTCAGGCCTGACATCGAGAGCATCCTGTCTTATGTTCCCCGCGAACGGCAGACCGTGATCTTCTCAGCAACGCTGCCAAAGCCTATCCTTCAGATCTCACGCCGGTATCAGCGTGACCCGGAAATGGTCAGGATTGCACACAAGGAACTGACCGGTCCGGGAATTGACCAATATTATATTGAACTCGTGGAGGCAGCAAAGGATGATGCCCTCTTCAGGCTTCTCGATCGTCACAATCCCTCCCGTGCAATGGTCTTTGCCAACACACGGCGGATGGTTGACCTGATTGCAAGCAAACTGAAGGCCCAGGGATACCTTGCCGAGGCACTTCATGGCGATATGAAGCAGCGTGAGAGGGATCGCGTAATGGGTGGATTCCGTCACGGTTCAATAAGTATCCTTGTCGCCAGTGATGTGGCTGCACGTGGAATCGATGTTGAGGATGTTGAGATGGTCTTCAACTATGACCTCCCCCAGGACATCGAGTATTATGTCCACCGGATCGGCCGGACAGCACGTGCAGGCAAAGGTGGAAAATCGGTAAGCTTTGTCATGCCCCGTGACCGCTGGAGGATGAAGGACATCCAGCGGCAGACCAACACCCATATGCACCGGATGATGATCCCAACAGCCGCAGAGATTGCAGAGGCACGGGCAAAAGAGACAATCTCCAAGATCAAGACTGTAATCGGCAGCGAGGATCTCACAAAATACCAGGAAGTGATTCAGGGTCTGGTTGATGAAGGGTTCGATCCTGTTCAGCTTGCCGCAGCGTTCCTGAAAGAGAAGAGTGCATACAATGGATCAGGCGGGAGCGAGATTCCTGAAAACCAGTTGTCAGAGCAGCCCGGTTCAGCAAGGCTCTTCATCTCTGCAGGAAGAAAGGACGGGTTCAGCCCACGCGACATCGTCTATGCAGTCTCTTCGGCATGCAACATGCCTGAACGTGCAGTCGGCGATATCCAGATGTACCCGGCATACTCGTTTGTTCAGATCCCCTCTTCTTACGTAAACCGGGTGATTTCCCGGCTTGACGGAGCAGAGATTCGTGGTGTCCGGATCGGTGTGAGCCCGGCACGTCCACGCCAGTAACTCCTCAAAAATCCCTTTTTTTGAAAAATTTTCTCGCTCTAATCAAGAGCTTCCGGGATACAGCGTTGCATTTTAAAAACGGTGAATTTCAAATGGAGAGGTTCCGTTTATCGCTTCTACCAGGTTCTTGACCTGTGTGTCAATAACATCCTCTCTGATACTCTTCTGATACCGCTCAATCAGTCTTCTAATGAGTGACTCTGAAAGGATGCAGCGTTTTTCTCCACATTCAAACGAGTTGGGTGTGATCTCACCAGCATGAATGAGGTCGAGGGTCACGAGATCTACCATTCTTGTCTTCCAACTGTTCACAAGATCGGTTGCAAGTGAACGTTTACCCCTGTTAAGCATACCCTGGTCAGGATCGAGATGAACTCCAACAAGGGCACGAGTGCAGTCCGCGGTCAGCATGGCATACCCGAATGAGAGGATTGCGTTCACCGGGTCGAGATAAGGTCTTCCGGTCCTCCGCTTAAAGTTTAGGTTAGAGGGAATCAGCCTGCTCATGATCTCATAATACATATCGCCAATGAGCCGATCGACCCTGCCGATCTCGTCGAGCCTGATCAGGCTATCCAGTTCACCAAATGCCCGGTCAAGAATATCCAGTTCACCGCTAAAGAGGATCTTTCCTTCTTCTTCCTCGTTCCATCTCTCTATTGCGAGCATCCTCTCCCGTGCTGCTCCTTTTGCACAGGTCAGGGCATAACTGAAGGGTGAGATACGGCTTTGGTTTTCCTTAATGGTCTCATCCATCGCGTACCCATAAGGCTTCAGATATCCTGCCGGCTCCCCATCTGACTCCAGAAACGAGACAAAGACCTGATTACTCAACAGGGTTGTAATAGCAGATGTCTGGATGTGATGACCCCCCATGATCATCAGATGGTCGAGATCGGTGAGAGGGATCTCGGTGGTTGCACCCCGGTACTGTATTGAAAGGATATCCCTGGTGGCCTTTATGTGAGAGCCGTAACCTGCAACAACTTTCCATATCGGGTACCCTCTTGTGCTCATGATATTCCTGTGTTTGTCGTATTTCTCGTTCGAATACCCATAATTTCTATCATGGGATGTCAGTGATCATCTACTGATAATTTTATTTTTTATCAGATAGATTGTATAATCGGTTTATGGGCCTGAAGGTATGGAGTGTGGCATTGGTCTTCACTCTTCTGCTGATCATCTTCATCGGATACCTGATAGGTATGCTCTCTCCTCTCAACTCAGCGATACTGCTGTGTGTCCTTATGATCTTCTTTGTCGCGTACATCTCGCTTACCCGCAAGGATCCTATGACCAAGGTTCCTACTCCCCTTGAACTTGAGAAGATGAAACGGAGAAGGAGTGCCGAAGAGAGCGGTCTACGTCCTGAATCCGATGAAAACCTCTAATTCTTTTATCTTTTGACCTCTACCTGGTATCCGTCTGGATCCTGTATGAAATAACCTGAAGCTTCAGCACCTTCCGGAGGGTGAACTGTTACACATTCCGGCTCGCTGACTGCCCCATCCCCTTTGTACTGTACTGAAAGACCCAGGTGATCGAGCCCGTACCCTCCTGCTTTCATCGGGGTTCCATCTGGATTTACGACTTGGTACAGGATGACAACCGGTGAGCCACCAGGAGTCCCCATCCATGCATACTTCTTTTTCCATTCGTTCTGGACAAGACCCTGGGGTGTAATATCTGTAAGACCGCATTTCTCCTGATAGAATCTCCTGCTCTGCTGGATATTGTTGACATAGAGTACAGAATATCCAAGACCTGTCAGAAAAGTTCCTCTTCTGTCAGGTGACGAGATCAGTTCTATCATCCGCCCGTCCGGGTCTCTTATGTAGAGGGAATGATCACTGGAGTTTAATGAGTACTCAAGTCCATCCGTTCCAATGTCTCCATGCTGAAATGGGACATCTGCTATGTTCATATCCCAGGCCAGATCATCTGTGTCAATATCTGGTGAGAGGTAGCACGAATATCCGTATAGGGTATTTCCTGTTACAGATCTGACATATCCCTTCTCCGGATGGGTCTGCTGCACAAGGATCAGGTTGACTGAACCATCATTGGTGCTACAATGACAGATATCAGTAAACATCTGCTGGTATGCTGCGGGGTTTGCCCTGCTGATGAGGTTCCTGACCATCGCAGGTCCCCGGGTTACCAATGAGTGACCGTATTTAAGTCCGGTTGACTGTTCTCTGAGCGAGATTGGTTCAGAGACATTCATGCGCATGATCTTTTTGTAAAAGTCCATGCTCCGCTGCAGGTTTGTTACGTACAAGGCGATATGAGTCAGTTCTATGTGTTGGTCTCCCATAGGATTCCCTGAATTCTCAAATCTTATTGACCGTATAGAGGAAAGAACGTGACTATTTGTATCTGAAAAAAGTTAGAGAAACTTGGCTGCACTTTTTTCAAGTGCTGCAATTGCTGGGAGCTTCTTTCCTGTCAGGAATTCGATGCATGCCCCGCCACCGGTTGAGATATGGGTGAACCGGTTGTCATATCCCATCTTTTCGATGACCGCTGCAGTGTGTCCTCCGCCGACTACCGAGAACTGAACATCTGACGCTGCCCTGATGATCTCGTAGGTTCCAAGTGCGAAATCTGCCTCTTCAAAGAGTCCTGCCGGCCCGTTCAGAACAACCGTCTTTGAATTCTTGATGATCTCAAGGCATGATTTGAGTCCTGATCCCCCGATATCCAGGATTGGACAGTCACCAGGGATCTGATCCACTGGAACTTCTACCCGCACGCCGTCTTTCCGGATAGCAACCTCTTCAGGAACAAAGACCTTCTCTCCAAACTCGTCAAGTATTGTTTTTGCAATCTCGATCTGGTTATCATATCCTAACTGGGTGATAAGGTCGGCTGAAGGTTTGCCTATTGCGATGCCCATTGCAGCAAGGAAGATATTTGCCACAACGCCGATGGTGATGACCCGATCTGCGATACCATTTGATAGCACATGGTGTGCCACATCGATGGAATCGTCAACCTTAGTGCCACCTAGAACAAAGGTGACCGGCCTTGGAGCTCCTTCAAAGACACGAGAAAGGTTTGAAATCTCCTTCTCCATAAGAAGTCCTGCCACGGAAGGCAAAACCTCTGGAAGGCCCACTATGGTTGGCTGTGAGCGATGTGCAGTTCCGAAGGCATCATTCACAAAGATATCTCCCATTTTTGAGAGATTTCTGATGAGAAGTGTCTTTGCTGATTCCTCACCGTTTAGTTTCAGGTTCTCCTCTGCATTGAACCTGACATTCTCGAGCATGATAACATCGCCGGGCCGGGCATTTCTCACGGCATCCTGGGCAGTGTGGCCGAATATATCATCGATGAATGTCACCGGTTTTCCCAGGAGCTGCTGGAGCCGGGCTGCATGAGCCTCAAGAGAGGTGAAGTCTTTCTTTCCGGGTCTGCTCTGATGAGTCACGATGATGCATATCGCGTCCCTGAGCGCCTGAATTGTTCTGAGATGTTCCCTGAAGCGTTTGTCATCAAGGATCACTCCTGCCTGGGGATCAATCGGTGAATTGAAGTCAACCCGGAGGAGGATCTTCTTTCGGGAGATGTCAATCTGGGATAAATTTTTAATCATACCAATCAGCGGCCGGCGGCCGATTATGACGAATATCAGTAGCGTTAATAGTTGATCCCTTTATTTTTATGTATTTGGGTTTAGATCTCCGGCTAGCGGGTCCGTGCCGTTGACTGTTCAGTTTACTGATCTCAGTTCTGGTAATCCGGTTTCCTGGTTCTGTGATTTTGGCGACGGATATACATCTGTTCAACAAAATGCAACTCATACGTACAATATCAAAGGTAATTACGCCGTCACACAATCTGTTGAAAACAGTCTTACGAGCGGGGGGCTTGAAAAACCAGATTGTATCGTTGTTTCGTAACCCTGAAGGTATCGGTTTCATGGTTGCAGTGAATCGGAGCCCAAATCTCGTTTTTATAACGGGGTTATATCTCCCGATCTGAGTCAATGCCTGGTATCAGATCAGATCTTATAATTTAACCGAATAGCGTGGTGATGTGGATCGATAATTTTTCAATGAATCATCAATTAGAGCGTAAAATGGGCATTATTTCGCAGACCCCATATGTGGTCTGGATTTGACCTCGTATGCGACTTAATTTTTAAAAATAATCATACTAAATTATCAAATTCTGTCGAAACACCTTTGTTTACACCACACCATCAAATTCAATATCAAATAAGGCATTATATTATGTACGAGATGTCCCAGATAAAACCTACAGAAGATATCCGTTCTGTTACAGATCTGAAACGTAACACCCGTGAAATACTTGATCAGATTCATACAACGGGCCGCCCGGTAATCCTCACGGTAAATGGCCGGGCCGATTCAGTTCTGATGGATGTATCAATGTATGAAAAAAACCTGCAGGCAGCAAACTTTGCAAGATTACTAGCGCCAGCTGAACAGGATCTGGAGCAAGGTCATGTACGTCCTGTTCGTGAATTTATAGCAGGATTCAAACGTGACAGAGACATTCAAGGTTGAAATCACTTCTAATGCTGAGAGGGATATCGAGGATATCTGGGAATATATTGGATATGATAATCCCGAAGATGCATCCTTTTTTATTAGCAACCTGGAAGAGCAGATTGTGACACTTGAATCCTTCCCGTTTCGCTGCCCCCTTGTTCCTGAAAATGAACTCCTTGGAACAGGATATCGCCATTTACTATATGGAAGATACCGGATTATCTTCAGGGTTATTAGCAGTAGGGTAATTATAATGCGTATTGTGCATCAGTCTCGTCTGCTTGATCCTGGTTTGTTTCAGAAATAATTCTCCCTTTCAGGTTGCGGATAGTGTCTGAATGAATCCGTCTTGTATTTCACCTGAAAACAACTTGTTCATAGAAAAAAAAGTTTAAGAAAACCGGATGCCGGTTTTCTCCATGATGAACCCTGTTTAAGCCTGGGTTCTGGCTTTGATCTTTTTGAGCCTGAAGAGTTCTTCTCTCTCCATCTCATCCAGACGCATCTTGATGAAATCCCTTGTAGAGATAAGCTGAGGAATAACCTTAAACTCCAGAGCGTTAACCCTGCGTTTGGTACTCTCAATCTCATCAAGGAGCCTCTTCATCGTCGTCTCGACCTCAGCGCTCTTGATGATCGCCTCAACGAGTTCCTCAAAGGCTTTTGCGGTATCATCGATGACCGGGGTGGTTCCGATTACACCATATCCACGCTCTGCAATGCCCTTGCGGACCTTGCTGGACTCGATCTCCGGAACCACAACACCCATGATGTTCTTGCTCTTCAGCGTGATGTCAGGGGTTTCCCTGACAGAGAATGCAGCTGCCTTCACACCGATTGAACCTTCAATCGTGTTTGCTACAGCCATCATCTCCTGGGCACGCTGATAGTTGGTCATGAGTGCACCACGGGTATCCCGTGCCTGTTCCAGAATCTTGAAGAACTCCATGATCAGCCCATCACGCTTCATCTTGAGGATCTTGTACCCATTCTGGGAGAGTTTGATCTTCCGTTTGGTGTCAATGAACTCAGATCTGGTCGGCTTGATGTCTGCCATGGAGGCTCACTCCGCCTTTTTGCGGTACTTCGGGTGATACTTCTGGATCGTCTCACGGTCGATACGGCCGAGCTGTTCTTCTGCCATATCCTTGAGGAGATCCCAGCCAAGGTCGAGTGAATCCTCGATTGTCCGGTCTTCATCCTTGCCCTGTCTGACGAACCGCTTCTCGAAGTCGTCAGCAAAGTCAAGGAATCCACGGTCTCTCTCAGAGAGTGCATCCTTTCCGACGATGGCCACGAGTCCACGCAGGTCCATACCTTCTGCATATCCTGCATAGAGCTGGTCTGAAACCTTCTTGTGGTCTTCACGGGTGAATCCCTTACCGATACCGAGGTTCATCAGACGAGAAAGGGACGGAAGCACGTTGATCGGTGGGTAGATACCCTTGCGGTGGAGATCACGGTTAACCACGATCTGCCCTTCGGTGATGTACCCGGAAAGGTCAGGGATCGGGTGGGTGATATCGTCACCTGGCATGGTCAGGATCGAGAGCTGGGTCACAGATCCCTTCTTGCCCTTGATGATACCGGCACGCTCGTACAGAGATGCGAGATCGGTGTACATGTATCCCGGATATCCACGACGACCTGGCACCTCTTCACGTGCTGCACCGATCTGACGCAGTGCTTCACAGTAGTTGGTCATATCGGTCAGGATAACCAGCACGTGGTATCCGAGCTCGAATGCGAGGTACTCTGCGGTTGTCAGTGCGAGACGCGGGGTGATGATACGCTCGACAGCTGGATCATCTGCAAGGTTCAGGAAAACCACGGCGTGCTCAAGGGCACCGGTCCGCTCGAACTCAGCCATGAACTGGTTCTCTTCTTCCTTGGTGATACCCATTGCAGCGAACACGACTGCGAACTCTTCATCAGAGCCTGGCACCTTTGCCTGACGTGCAATCTGAAGAGCAATCTCGTTGTGTGGCAGACCTGCTCCAGAGAAGATCGGGAGTTTCTGTCCACGAACGAGTGTGTTAGTCAGATCGATGGTTGAGATACCGGTCTGGATGAACTGACGTGGTGATGCACGTGCCCATGGGTTGATTGCAGCACCAGTGATCTCGAGCCGCTTCTCAGGGACGATCTCAGGGCCGCCGTCTTTTGGTTTACCTGCACCGGAGAGGATACGGCCGAGCATATCCTTGCCCACCGGCATCTTGATTGTCTCGCCGGTGAACCTGACGCCACTGTCCTTTCCGATACCGGTGGTTGACTCGAAGACCTGAACGACGACAATGTCATCAGAGGTATCAAGAACCTGACCACGCTTCTCGGTTCCATCAGAGAGAACGATGTTGACCAGTTCCTGGTATCCGATAGGTTCTGTCTTCTCGACAAAGACCAGTGGACCAGCAATCTGGGAGATCGTTCGGTATTCCTTCATCAGGCTGCCTCCCTGAGTTTGGTAAATTCTGCTTCCATACCCTTGAGGATCTTCTCGATCTCAGGCTTGTATTCCTTGATGTACTTGATCTGCGGGAGTTCTGACTTTGACTTCAGTCCGGTGATCTGGGCGATCACAACGCCTGCCTTCAGAGCAGTGTTTGCCTGGTCTGAGTAGAAGCGGATTGCCTTCAGCATGTCGAACTGCTTGGTCATGTCACAGTAGGTATCCACCGGGTCGTATGCATTCTGCTGGAGGAAGATCTCACGGAGCATACGTGCGACTTCGATGGTGACCTGCTGCTCATCAGGCAGAGCGTCTGAACCGACGAGCTGCACGATCTCCTGCAGTTCTGCTTCCTTCTGGAGAACTTCCATTGCCCAGGTACGGAGCGGGTTCCACTCTGGTGAGACCTTCTCGTCGTAGTATGGACCGAGGGTGTCAAGATAGAGGGAGTATGACTGCAGCCAGTTGATTGCAGGGAAGTGACGACGCTGGGAGAGCTTGGCATCCAGTGCCCAGAAACACTTGACGATACGCAGGGTGTTCTGGGTAACCGGCTCTGAGAAATCTCCACCAGGTGGTGAAACTGCTCCGATAACGGTGATGGATCCAAGGTCCTTGTTCAGGGTGTTTACACGGCCTGCACGCTCGTAGAACTCTGAAAGACGGGCTGCGAGGTATGCCGGGTATCCTTCCTCACCAGGCATCTCTTCAAGACGTGAAGAAATTTCACGCATTGCTTCTGCCCACCGTGAGGTTGAGTCTGCCATCAGGGAGACATCGTATCCCATGTCACGGAAGTATTCTGCGATGGTGATACCGGTGTACACAGATGCTTCACGGGCAGCCACTGGCATGTTTGAGGTGTTTGCGATAAGCACAGTCCTCTCCATGAGTGGTCTTCCGGTCTTCGGGTCTTCGAGCTCTGGGAACTCGGTAAGAACCTCGGTCATCTCGTTTCCACGTTCTCCGCAACCGATGTAGACCACGATCTCAGCGTCAGACCACTTGGCGAGTGACTGCTGGGTAACGGTCTTTCCTGATCCGAATGGACCTGGAATTGCTGCGGTTCCTCCCTTTGCAACCGGGAAGAGACCATCGAGAATACGCAGACCGGTGATCAGTGGAATGTCAGGATTGAGTTTTTCGGTAACCGGACGTGGAACACGAACCGGCCACTTCTGGAGCATTGTGATCTCTTCACCGTTCTCGAGGACACAGATGACCTCGTCGATAGTGAACGATCCGCTCTTGATCTCCTTGATCTTTCCACCTTCGGAGCGTGCCGGGACCATGATCTTGTGAACAATGTTGGTCTCCTGCACGGTTCCGATGATAGTTCCTGCACTTACTGCGTCGCCAGCCTTTACGGTTGGCTTGAACTCCCACTTCTTGTCATGGGAAAGTCCTGGTGCGTTAACACCACGCTCGATGAAACTTCCCATCTTCTCGAAGAGGAATTCGAGAGGACGCTGGATACCATCATAAATACTGGTAAGAAGACCGGGTCCGAGTTCGACGGAGAGTGGCAGGTTTGTATTCTCAACCGGCTCTCCGGGTCTGATGCCTGAAGTATCCTCGTAGACCTGGATGATAACGTTCTCACCCTTGATCTTGATGACCTCCCCCATCAGCTGCTCGTTCCCGACCTTCACCACATCATACATGTGGGCGTCGAGATTGACTGCAGTGACCACAGGCCCTGCAATCCTCTTTAAAACACCCTTATTGCGTTTTACTTCCACAGATCTACACCCACTGATCGTTTAATTCTCTCCCGCATTGACAACCCTCCTTCCTGTTCGCCAAGGGTGATAACCGTTGGATGAACAGAATTTTCGAGAGTTGTCCGGAGTCTTGGTGGTATCTTTGCCATGTCGCCGCTGTTGAGAACCAGGATTCCCACTGAATTATCGTCTAAAACCTTGTGGACCTGTTCAACAACCTTCTCCTCAGACTCGGCAGCATAGGTCTTTGTGATCCCTGCAAGCCTGAATCCGAGGATGAACTCACTATTCCCGATAACCGCGATCTCCATATCAGATCACCAGGTACTTCGCGATTGTATCGCCTGCAAGTTTGGACTCCTTGCCACGGGCAATTGCCCGCAGGTTGAAGACTTCATACTTCTTCTTCTCGAGGTACACCAGAATCGGATGAATGGAGAACGGGTTGATCTTGGAGAGCTGCTCCATGTGGTCGAGCTGGGTCTTTGTCAGTTCTGCATCGACCTCCTGCTCGGACTTTTCTGTTCTCAGCTCTTCAAGGGCATTGAGCAGTGCGACGGATTTTATCCTGCCGACGATGGCATCGATAACCTCGTTTCTGCTTCCCATCTGGTTCATCTGCTGAAGTTCCTCAGGCGTGAAGGTTGAACCTGGTATGAAGAACTCTCGTGCATCTTCTTCGTACCCGTCTCCCCGCATCCTGAAGAGTGTCTTGATATTTTTGATATCAATCTCCAGCTGGACAAACTTGAGGAACTGACTTCCTCCTTTCACTCCGCGGCGTGCGATGGTGAGAAGATCAGCGTATAACTGCTTGTAGAGATCATTCTCGAGTTTGGCAAAGGATCCTGCTGAACATCCTTCCTGGATTCCTGCAGCAACGGTCGGGTACATCTTCCACCCTTTCAGGGCGTCAGCGACCCGCTCACATGACTCTTCGCCAAGAACACGATCAAGAACAACCTTGTCAAGACTGCCGGCAGGGATGAGTACCTCTTTGATCTTCCCTTCCTTCATCCCCTGCATTTTACCGCGGAGGATGGTCAGGACATTGTAGATGTCCCAGCGACGGAGGTATGCCATCGTGAACTCCTTGAGAGCACCGGGAGCGAGGTCGATGACCCGCTGATACTCCTTGGCCAGGTTCCATGAGAGAGCGACCTCAATGAGATCGTTCCCTTCAAAGGAAGTTCCCAGTTCGTCCACTTCTTTCTGGTACTCGGTCTCCCCGATCAGGCGGATGATCTCAGGAAGGCTCATGTTGAGCATACGCTGGTATTCCTCAGGGGCGAGCAGCTTGGCTTTCCGTACACGCAGCCTGGTGCTGACGTAGATGTATGGTGCCGGACCACCCGTGTTCTGAACCATTTTTTATCCCCCTGAGTTTATGCGAAGAGAATGTCTGACGCGTCTTTAAGTCCTGACTCCCACACCTGGCTCATGAAGGTATGGTAACTGAAGTCTACCTGAAATTGACCGTCGGTACTCTCGACGATGACACCACCATCGATACCTACCACTTTTCCAAAGGTGAAAGCACTGAATTCTGACTCACTCAGAACGTCCTTCAGGGCTTTCTCATCTCTGGCGCAACAGCTGACAGTTCCTTTTGGAATCTCTGTCTTTGCCTTGCGGAGCAGTGATGAGATGGCACCTTTGTGGAAAGAATCAGGCATGGCTTCGATCTTGTCAAGTGCCTGTGTGTACACCTCGTCCATAAGCTCCTTCTGAGCATTGAGGATCTGGCGTTTTACAACAAGGTGTCCTGCAGCCTCTTCCTGGGAGATGATATGAGTGGTGGTTTTACCCGCCTCATCCCGTGCTGCAGCTTTGACTGTCTCTGCTTTCTGCTGGGCAACATTCAGAAGATCGACCTTCTTAGCGTCGGCTTCCCTGTTGATTGCCTCAGACTCTACCCGTCCTTTCTCTTTTATTTCTGCAATGACTGCATCCAGTCCCATGATCACTCCTCACTCACTGGAACATGAGCAGGAGTGCCACGACAAGACCGAAGATGACGATGGTTTCTGGAAGCACGGTAAAGAGGAGGGCCAGACCGAACATGTCCTTGTTCTCTGCGACTGCTCCCATTGCTGCTGCTCCGATACCCATCTCACCAAGGCCTGAACCGACACCTGCAAGGCCTACTGCGAGACCTGCACCTACTGCCTTGAGTCCTGCTGCCGATGCTGTTGCTGCTGCAACTTCTACTGCTACTGCTTCTGCTGCCATATTTTAATCTCCAATAATCTAGTTCTGTTCAGTTAGTTTTCTAATCATTCCAAATGGATTGTATTTCTTTCCTCCACCACGGTAGAACTTGGTAAAGAACTCCACGTAGTGAAGACGAAGGGGATGCAGTCCGCCACCCAGAATACCAAGTGCGGTATTGAGTGCATGTCCGAAGAGGAAGACAACAACCCCCACGAGGATAAGAACGACACCTACCGGGGTCAGGTTCGCCAGCTGCGGATTGATGATCAGACCGATCGCGATGAAATTTGTGACCAGTGCGATTGCAACCGAGGAGAGACCGACCGCGATAAGACGTGTATATGAGAGCACGTGACTGATGATCGTCGGGACTTCCATCAGATCCAGTGCATTTTCCCGGGCGATGCATGCGAGACCCGCAACCAGCATAACTGCACCTGCAATGGTGGCCACATTCAGGCCGCCTGCAAGTTCAGGCATTTTTGTAAGGTCAGGCATCAGGAGAATAGGGAATTTTGACCAGATCAGAACGATGATACCCCACATGACCAGGATCCATCCGATGTTTGCAAACATCTTCAGGGATTTGTGGTGTCCGTGCTCCATCCTTGAAGCGTTCAGGGCTCCCCAGATCCTGCCCAGGGTAATATGCAGGATACCTATCCAGATCGAGACCACAAGCAGCTGCGGAATGGCAGATGCATGGTGTGCCCCTTCGGCTGTTGCCCCGATCGGGATATGACGTGAGAACCATAACGGTCCCCAGGGTAAGGAGAACCCGAAGAACTCTGAGAAAATTACACCAAAGATGATACTGCTGATACTACAGTTCCGCAGGACATTCATGAGCTGATTTCCTGCTTCACTGCCTTTCACCATTGATCGAAGTCCGAAGCTCATCGCGAGCAGGATAAGACCATACCCGACATCTCCAAGGATCAGTCCGAACATGATCGGGTAGACTATTGACATTAATAATGTCGGATCTACCTCGGTATACTTCGGGCGTGAATAGATATCCATGAAGAGTTCTGTCGGGTGTGAAAAGTCCGGATTGTTATACTCGACCGGCGGACCTTCGTTATAGTCCTCGATCTCGAGTTCGGTTGTGTATACCTTTCCGGCACAGACACGGTCCAGTGTCTCGTAGACTTTGGTCACCTGTTCGGTCGGGACCCAGCCGACCACCGCAAATGCGAGATCAGTGGTTGCAAACCTGAGTGGTGCCTCTGCCTGCTCAACATCAGCAGTGAGAAGTTCTTCAGACGACATCAGGAAGTAATGATGCTTCTCCCTGATCTCTGCCATCTTTGCAGAAATCTGTTCGATCTCCTTGTGAACTCCGGCAATCTTCTGCTCATAATCTGCGATCAGGGCAGATGCAGATCCGGTTTCTGCAGGAATCGTGACTTTCTGCAGTTGCAGATCGAGAAGACTTTTCTCCACTGCGGCGATGTCTTCATTCCTTACCGCAACGGTGATGAACAGCCCGCTCTTCATCGACTTCTCCCAGATCTCGTGAGAAACACTGATCGTTGGTTTACTCTTTACCGTTCCGGCGATACAGCTGATCGAGTCGTACCCGGTCAGAAGTTCCATCGGGAATGGTGCATCAGTAAACGGCCTGAGTGCTTCTATCTTCTGCTCGAACTCCTTGATGGATGTCTCGAGTTTGGATCTCTGGGAGAGAAGCTGTTCTACTTCGTCTGCAATTACTGGAAGATCCTTCTCAATGCTCTGCTTGAGTGCCTGAACCTTGGCCTTGGCCACATCATCGAGCTGGTCTGATCCGATTCCGAATGCACTGGCAATCGATCTGATCTTGACAAGACTCGATGAGATAGTGTCGGCTCCTTTCAATGGCATACCGATCTTAAACCCTTCCCACTGATCATCCCCTTTCTCGACAAAGTCGTCGATATGGAAGATGTTCATGCGGTACAGTTCGGTTATGACCGGCTCTAGTTGCTGTTTAGATGCGACGATGAGCAACTTGCTCATCGGTTTAGGCTGAAACATTAAGTTGCTCCTTGAAGCGTGTAACTAGCAGATCCACGGCCTTCGCGAGGTTCTGCCGTCCCCTGCTTTCGAGAGCTACTGCTTCTGCCTTTCCGTCGCTGACAATTCTGGCATGCCGCATTTCAGCTTCTTTCCGGGCATCAGCAATCTGCTGTTTCTTAAACTCTTCTGCATCTACCTGAGCCTTTTGGATCAGGTTATCAGCTTCCAGCTCGGCACTGGAAATCAGAGACTTGCGCCTCTCCTGTGCCTGCAAAATCATCTTTTTGTAGTCTTCTTCTGCGTTCTTGATATCCTTCAGGACCTCAATTTTCATCCAACCCTCCTCTCATTGATGGTACAACTATAAAGTGGACAGAGATCAGTATATGTGTTTTTATTTGTGGATTTCAGAGGCTGTTATCAGTAATATACTGATATATATCGGTTATCCCAATCCAGTTTCAAAGCCACTATTGTTCGCATATCCGATCTTCTGACTTTCCTGACTTTTATCTGCTGGAGTCACATCGTTCTTTTTCTTCCCCAGAAAGACATCATTAAACCAAACCCTGCACAATGTAATCTCATGCTCCTGCGGAGGGATCGGGTTGAACCTCATATCTTCACTTGAATCAGTGATCAGGGATTTTTCATCCGGACAATATTCTTCGAGAGTTCATGCTGATGATCAGGAACCTGATCTGGTTCGGGTTGCTGATCTGGTAAACCGCCTGCTTGACTCCGTTGAACAGCAATGCACCGGAAAGATGAGAGAGGCAGATGACAGCCGGTATCTGGTGGCATATTATGACCGGGAGATTCGCACTATTATTAATGAGACCTCAAGGCTTGCTGAGGGTGAGATCGAGACTCCCATTCAAAAACCTTCACCAGATCCCAAAGCAAAGGATGCGCATGACCAGTGTGTAGAAGTAAGCAGATTCCTGGAGAAGATCAGGGAGTCACTCGTATCGCTTGAACACGACTCGTCAACAATTTCCAACCGGGTTTCTAACGGTGATCTGAAGTATACAATCGAACTCAAGACATATTCTGGGTGTTACCAGAAGATAGCCTCTCATATAAATACAACACTGACATCGGTTGATACACCGTTCCGTGAAGCACTCCGGGTTGCCAGGCAGTATTCCGCCTACGATTTTACGGCCCGAATTGATCCCTCTCTTCAGGTGGCCGGTGACTGGCTTGAAGTAAAGACGGCGTTTGATACCATTGGTGAACAGATCAGTAACGCCTTCAGCATGATCAACCGTCAGGTCATGGAACTCTCCGCAAATGCAGAACAGGCCAATGCCAGTGTCCAGGAGGTAGCGAACAGCTCTGAGCAGGTTGCCAAAAACTCTGATGCAGTATCGCAGAATACTGAGCAGAGTGATGCAGGGGTCAGGCAGGTGCTCAGGGCGATGGAAGATCTCTCGGTTACCGTTGGTGAAGTCTCCCAGAAAGCAGAATCGGTCTCCCGGATCGCCCAGGAGTCAACTGTTCTTTCCCGGGAAGGATCAGAGTTTGCACGAAAGGCAGATGAGGGGATGGGAGTCATCACCCGGAATGCAGAAGAGGTTGACAGGGTCATCAGTGAGATCCAGCAGGAGATGAAGAAGATCAATGAGATCGTCAGGCTGATCACCGATATCGCAAACCAGACCAACCTGCTTGCCCTTAATGCAGCCATCGAGGCAGCCCGGGCCGGTGAGATGGGGCGGGGTTTTGCCGTCGTCGCATCAGAGGTGAAAGCCCTAGCCCTTGAGTCACGTCAGTCTGCAGAGAAGATCACCGACATGATAGGCAATCTGCAGAAGAAGTCACAGGTTGCAACCGATGCAGTCTCTGCAACATCAACAGCAGTAAAGGACGGGAACGTCATGCTATCAGACACCCTGCGAATCTTCGGCCGTCTGGTCACCTCTGTAGAGGATATTTCATCAAACATCGAGCAGGTTGCCAGCATGAACGAGGAGCAGGCCGCTGCTGTGGAGGAGATCACAAGCAGCATGCACGAGGTCTCGGCCATGCTCAAGGATACTGCAAGAGAGGCAGTGGAGTCTGCACATGCAACAGGTGAAACATCAGCATCAGCAAACCAACTCAGGGTCATCGTCGACCAGGTAGCAGGTATTGCTGAGCAGGTCTCGGTCTCGATGGCACGATTCAGGCTGTAATCTCTCATTTTCTTCTTCTTTTGAGTTTTCCTGTGTATGATCACAGGATATAAATGCTGATACACGATTCTTTTAGTACGGTACACATCTTTGCTGGGGGTGGGGATGGATCTCGCGCAGTCAATACTGAAAGAACTGATCACGCTTCAGAGTAAGAACGAAGAACTTGCCAGGATAATCACCAAACTCGAGCATGAATCTGATATCATCATCAGGCAGTTTGAGACAAAGATAGAAGAACTACAGAAGAGTCTCAAACACGAACAGGATGATAAATCGCGAGCTGCCAGGAGATATGAGGCAGAAATACATACGCTGGAAGAAGCGCGGGACGCGCTGATACATGAGATAAGCGAAGTCAGGGATACCTTCCAGGCCAGGGTGAAGGATTTTGAAGAGAAGATCCAGGTACTGGAAAACACCCTCGTTGAAAAACAGAAGGAGTCTGCCGCTCTTCTTGAAGAAAAAGACAACCTGATAGCAACGTATGATGAGAAGATCACTTCACTGCAGATCAGCCTGGCAGATCAGGCTGCTGCTTCCCGGCATGAGCAGGATCTTCTCTCGTCACAGGCACGGGCCCTTGCCGAGACCCTGAAACAGGATCGTGATCGGTTCACCTCTCTGGTGAAACAGAAGGAAGATGATCTTCATACCGCCGGAGAAGCCCTCAAGGCGATGGACCAGCGTCTACACGAATATTCAGACCGGGAGAAGGCTCTTGAAGAACAGTCACGTGAGACTGTTGAGCATCTTCACCGTCTGATCAACGCCGAACGTCAGATCAGGACCCGTGAGCTCAGGGAACGTGATCTTCTAGAGAAAGGTCTTGAGGAACAGTTGAGATCTGGAAGGCAGGCACTGATCGATCTTGAGAACCGGTTTAAGGAGGAGGCCGGCACTGCTGCCCAGGAGATAGAACGGCTACAGACCCTTCTTTCAGATGAAAGCGTGGCACATCAGCGGTCAGAAGAAGAGAACCGTATCCTTTCTGATCGTCTTATTGCATTGGAGAAGGAGTATGATGAGAAACTCGCCGGGTTTAGAGCCGAGAGTCTACACGAGAAGGAGATTCTCCTTGATCAGGTCAACAGGCTGCATGAAGAATTACAGTCAGCAGCAGATTCTCATGCCCTGGGTATCAGGGCGAGGGACGAAGAGATCTCTTCTCTTATCACGATAAGGAATGAACTGCAGGATTCACTCCGGACTACTGCGGAAGCCAACCAACTGGTGCAGGATGAACTTGCGAAAACGATCCTGCAACATGGCGAAGTGAAAGCCCAACTTGAGGAGGCAGTAGCTTCTGCTGAGTCAGAAGTGGCACACCTTCAGAGTCACATTTCTGAATTGGAGATATCCCTGAAGCAGGAAAATGTGCGTCTTGTCAGAGAAATAAC
>CAZVAS010000028.1:0-20351 GCA_964625165.1 uncultured Methanospirillum sp.
TAAAGAGGTTAGTCTGAAAATCACGGTCAACAAGTGTTACACACCGGTTATCACAGACCTCATTAGAGATCTCAACCGGGTAACAACCAGTGAGACAGCCCAGACAGAGATCTTCCTGTGGGATCCCGATTGCATCCACGAGGGCAGGAACTGACAGATAATGCAGTGAAGTCGCAGTGATACTCCTGCGAACCTCCTCGACATCCTTGTCACTCCCGATGAGCTCGGTCCTGGTGGGCATATCAACACCGAGATAGCACGGTGCCTTGATGATCGGCGAACCGATTCGCATATGGATCTCCCGTGCTCCTGCATCCCGCATCGTCTCTATGATCCGACGTGAGGTGGTGCCACGCACAATAGAATCATCGACCAGAACCACTGAGCGATCATCCAGGTGATCAGGGATCGGATTCAGTTTGATCCTGACAGCCTGCTCACGTTTCTTCTGGGTTGGCATGATGAAAGTCCGGCCCATGTACCTGTTCTTTATCAGACACTCTTTGAATGGAATACCTGAATGTTCTGAGAAGCCGACTGCATATGCTGTCCCTGAGTCTGGGACCGGGCAGACTACATCTGCCTTCACTGGTTCGTCGGCAGAGACCTGTGCACCTATCTTCCTGCGCACATCATACACAAGTGAACCGTCAAGACGTGAGTCAGCTCTGGCAAAGTAGATGTATTCAAAAACACAATGGCCCCGGTGTCGTGCCTCGGCGATCTGCTTTGACCTGACACCTTCCTGACTGATGTGAATCATCTCGCCAGGATACACATCGCGTTCAAGTGTTCCGGCTAGTGCATCTATGGCAACACTCTCTGAACAGATGACATACGAATCACCGGCCTTGCCAAAGCATAGCGGACGAATCCCATGAGGATCACGAAATGCATACAGATCCCCATCATACATCAACACAACCGAGTAGGAGCCTTTCAGACACTCCATGCACTTGCGGACTGCGTCTTCAATTGTGCCGCCCTTCCTGATCTCTTCTGTTATGATCTTTGAGATGATCTCAGTATCAGAGGTAGACCAGAATATCTGCCCCTTATCCTCGAATTTTGTCCGAAGATCACGGTAGTTGACCAGGTTGCCATTGTGGGCTATTGCAATCACATGCCCGCGGAAACTGAAAAGAAACGGCTGGATATTTTCAGGCCGGTTCTCTCCGGTTGTCGGATACCGGACATGACCAATACCTACTGAACCCGAAAGTGAACTTAATGTAGCCTCTGAAAAGACTTCAGATACAAGGCCATTGCCTTTGAACTTACAGAGTCCGCTTCCGTTAAAAGTGGCAATCCCGGCACTTTCCTGACCGCGATGCTGAAGCGCATACAGCGCATAATAAAGAGAAAAGGAGACGTCGGCACAATTACTGATGCCAACGATACCGCACATAATTAATGAGTTGCTTCTTTTGGACGCTTGTTAATCCAGCGGTATCCGCGAAGTCTTGGGCTTTTCCCAAATCCACATGATGAACAGATCTTGTGCCTCTTGTGGTAGGACATCTTTCCACACCGCCGGCAGGTGATGTGGGTCTGCGTCTGACGCTTTCCGCGTGATGGTGTACCTTTTGACATAGACTCGTTACCTCTTATTGAACTGATGGGGAGATGTAGATGACATTATCGCCGCGGATAATCAGGGTGCCGATACTTGCAGGCTGCCCGTTTATCTCTTCCTCAGCCTTATCGAGGACGAGGTTCATGTGGACATCATATCCCTGCAGGACGCCCCGGATTTCACGTCCGCCTTTCAGAGATACCAGTACCGGTTGCCGGTTGAGGACCTGATCTAAAATATCCATAGGTCTTTTGGTCATATTACTACCCTGTGTAACTCGAGATGAGTGAATAGATTGAGAGCGGACGATACTTAAACATTATCCGAATCCCCCCTCCAGGTTTTGGACCCGTTATCTACAGACATATATGGGTTTGATCATCAAAATGATACCTGATATATGGGGAAAATAATTGCAAAACGGCGTCATCCGATCAGGAAGTCACAGGTTGCTGAACTTATCGGATCCCTGAAGGAGGAGATAGGTGCATCTGCTGAACTCTTTACTGCGAAGACCATTGAAGTGCTTGAGACAGGAACACAGCTCCACATCTATCTCGTGGATAAAGAACCGCTGCTTCTTGAGAAAGATGGCATTCTTTTTCCAAGTCTCAAGGGCGCACTTGCAAGACCCTTTCCTGAACGACGCATCGTGGTTGATATGGGTGCGGTTTCATTTGTCATAAACGGTGCAGATATCATGCGCCCGGGAATCAAATCGGTAAGCCCTGATGTGAAAGCAGGAAGACCAGTTCAGATCGTAGACGAGCGTCATGGAAAACCACTTGCCCTTGGTATCGCCCTCTTCGATGCCGATGAACTCATGGCACAGGAGAAAGGGAAGGTTATCAAAACGTTCCATCACGTCGGGGATGAGATCTGGACTGTTGAACTCTGATACCGAAAATTGAACCAAAATACCACGGAAACCAGCATCTTTAATATTGAGCACACAAAAAGGTTTTGTTATGGGACTTCGTGACCTTATCTTCAGGCCAAAAGATAACAGTGATCCTGACCAGTATAAAGAACTCCCCTTAAAAGATTACGAGGGCGAGAATCCTGCACTGCTCGTAAAGGTGGCGACCGTCACAAGCCTGCGGGAGAGCCAGATCGTCAAGGATCAGATCTATGATGGCGACATCGTGATCGTCGATATCAACCGGCTCAAGATGGACAAGATCAACTATGAGCGGGTAATGAAGGACTTTTACCAGGTCGCGCGTGACGTTGACGGAGATATCGTCGGGCTCGGGGATCAGCAGTACGTGATCATCACCCCCCGCAATGTCAAGATATCACGCGACCGGATCGGTGGCGGTGCCTGAGTGCGTCAGGAGGTCAGGGGAACCTGCCCGGCCTGTGGTGAAGAGGTCGAATATCTCTATGAGACAGAAAATATACCCTATTTCTCCGAGATCCTGATCATCACGTGCTCCTGTCCGCTCTGCGGGTACAGATTCTCCGATGTCCAGTCTCTTACCTCCCACGAGCCGGTACGGATAGAGTTCCCGGTAACAACAGAAGAGGATCTGATGGTCCGGGTTGTCAGAAGTACACAGGGAGAGATCCTGGTGCCAGAACTTGGTGTTGAGATCTCACCAGGTCCTGCATGTGAGGGTTTTGTATCCAATGTGGAGGGGATCCTCATGCGGATCGACAAGGTCCTTGATAGTGCGCTTATTGATGGCGATGATGATCAGCGTAGAAATGCAATGGACCTCAAGGAGAAGATCACGCTGGTCAGAAGCGGAACATTTCCGATAACCCTGATCATTATTGATCCGATGGGAAACTCCCTGATCGATTCAGATCGCGCGAAAAAAGAGTCCTATGAGATCTGTACCGATTCACTCTGAATAAGAGTTATCGGATCTCTTTTCCTTTCAGAAATACACCAGGTTCCTGAGTGACCCTGCCGACAATTTTTGCATCAGGGAAGACTGAGTTGACCGCGGCCACACCTGATTCTGGTACGATGCAGACATATCCCATTCCCATGTTAAAAGTCCGGTACATCTCACTGTCAGAGATCTTTCCCTTCTCCTGAATCCATCGATAGATCTCCTGGGGCTCCAGCGGTGTGTCGATCGAGAACCCGTACCCGGAGAGACGGGTCAGGTTGAGAAGGCCACCACCGGTGATGTGGCACATGCCATGAACCTCGGTCATGGCTGTGAGTTTCAGTATTTCTGCATAGATCCGGGTTGGAGTCAGCAGAACCTCTCCAATTGTCCTGCCATCGCTGAGCTTTTCGTTGTAGGATCCATGCTCGGTGACCATCCTCCTGGCCAGGGTCAGACCGTTGCTATGAATGCCTGACGAAGGAATCCCGACAATGAGATCGCCCGGGACGACCTTATCACCGCTTAGCACCTTGTCTTTCTCCTGGATTCCAAGGCAGGCACCGGCAAGGTCAAGCCCCTGCACAAGCCCCTTCAGGGTAGCAGTCTCACCACCGACGATGGAGATATTGGACTGGCGGGCACCCTCGTTAAGACCGATTCCAATCTGCTTCATCTGCTCGAGAGAGAGAGCATTTGTCGCAACATAATCGACGAACGCCACCGGCTCCAGGTTCATGACATAGAGGTCGTTGACATTCATCGCGATGCAATCTATCCCAACGGTTGACCAGTCTTTCAATTCATCTGCGATGAGCATCTTGGTGCCAACCCCATCAACGGCAAGTGCGAGGACGTGGGAGCCAAAGGTCACAAATCCGGCAAAGTGACCGATGTCTGAGGCCATCTGAAACTCCCCTTTCCGTCTGAAGGTCAGTTGTGATACCAGGGCCTTTACAGCCTGGGCTTCAAGATCGATATCAACTCCGGCCTCACGATACGCATCCTTGTTGTTGTCAGTCATCAGCACTCCTCGCACTTGTTTGAGAGTTCAAACTCATCATGGAGGACCATAACCGCCCGGGGACCGTCCTCCTGTTTCACCACAAATGAGATGTTCACTTCAGAAGAACCCTGGGAGATCATCATCGCATTGATTCCAGCCTTACCAAGGGCAGAGAACGTCCGTCCTGCAGTACCTGCCATACCCGCCATACCAGACCCGACAACAGCAACTGCGCAGACATCCTCATTTGCAGTGATCTCCCTGAAGACACACCGCTCTTTCAGCGGTTGCAGAGCGTCCATCGCTGTCTTGACCTGCTTCTCCTCGATGATCAGGGAGATATTAGCTTCAGATGATCCCTGGGAGATCATCATAACATTGATCTGATTCTCGGCAAGGATAGAGAAGATATGCTTGGCTACACCGGGTCTTCCGATCATCTGGGCACCGGTGATGGTGATGGCAGCCACCTTGTCTATGAATGTGATCGCCTTGACCACCCGTGTCTCACGACGCTCACCCTTCTCGATACAGGTACCCGGGAAGGTGGGATTGAATGTGTTCTTCACCCATACCGGGATATTTTTCTGCATTGCCGGTTCGATCGAGCGCGAGTGCATAACCTTGGCGCCAAAGTAGGAGAGTTCCATCACTTCGATGTATGAGATTCGTGGAATAACACGCGCATCTTTGACCAGTCTCGGATCGGTGGTCATGATCCCATCCACATCGGTCCAGATCCAGATCTCATCCACCATCAGCGCTGCTCCGAGAATGGCGGCTGTGTAATCTGATCCACTCCGTCCAAGTGTGGTCACAACCCCCATCTCTGTGCAGCCCATAAATCCCATAACCACCGGGACCGAACTGCCGATAAGAGGCTCAAGCCGTGAACGTATTCGTGGCTCGCCGGCAGGCAACGCTATGGCATCGCCATGGTTCCCGGTGGTCAGGATACCAGCCTCGCAACCATCCAGAGCCAGCGATGAGATCCCACGCTGCCGGAGTGCTGCACTGATCACCGGTGCATTCAGCCGCTCACCAAATGAGATCACATAATCTCGTGATCGGGAGGTGAGTTCCCGCAGATGAAAGACCGCATGGAGGAAGTCACGGAGGCTGTCGATCCTCCTGATGATGATCTCGCTCGTTTCAGAGTAATAGTCAGGAGCCACCGCCTGAAGAGTGGTCAGATGAGTAGTAGTAAGATATTCGACAAGGGCACTCACTGCCGAGGTATCCCGGGAACTGACCATCTGCTCTGCAGTCTCTATAATCCGGTCAGTCACACCGCGCTGTGCCGAGACCACAACCACCATCTGATCGCCTTTTGCCAGGTGGCTGGTGATGATATCCATTGTCTTACCAACGGCATCAGCATTCTGGACAGAAGTCCCCCCAAATTTCATTATGAGCTTCATTCAGCCGCAACTCTCATACTAAGTACTTTTTATCTCATTTTAGGATGCACCCTACTAATAAGATGAAGGTCAGGGAGATCATCAGTTCCCATGTTCTGGTTATTGGAAGTGGTGGCGCCGGAGTCCGGGCTGCTATTGAGGCCTCGGCACACGGCGAATGTGTGCTGGTCTCAAAGACCATAGCAGGAAAAGGCGGATGCACCATCATGGCAGAAGGTGGATACAACGCGGTCCTGAACTGTGATGACAAGACTGATGATCACTTCACTGACACCATGAAAGGAGGGGCCTTTCTCAATAACCCTGAACTTGTCAGGACACTCGTTACAGAGTCTCCTGACCGGATCAGAGATCTCGTTTCATGGGGTGCGGTCTTTGATGTAACTGGAGAATGCTCCATAGCACAGCGCCCCTTCGGTGGACAGTGTTTCCCAAGGACCTGCTTTGCCGGTGACCGGACCGGTCATGAGATGATGATCACCCTGATGGATCGCCTTGCCTCAACACAGGTGAGGATCTGCCACGAAGTGACGATCATCTCACTGCTCTGCGAGAACGGGCGGGTGATCGGTGCGGCCGGTCTTGACAGAAACGGTGAACTCATCGCATTTCTTGCAGATGCTGTGGTTCTTGCAACGGGTGGTGGAACCAGGACATATGACATCTCTACCAACTCGACGAGTGGAACCGGTGACGGATACGCAATGGGATACCGGGCAGGTGCAGAACTTATCGACATGGAACAGGTCCAGTTCCATCCAACCGGTGCAGTATATCCCTGGGACGCACGAGGTCGCCTGGTGACTGAAGCCGTCAGAGGAGAGGGAGGGGTTCTCAAGAACGCGCTCGGGGAGCGGTTCATGACCAGGTATGATCCCCAGAGAATGGAACTCTCAACCCGTGATGTGGTCGCACGGGCTGCAGCAACCGAGATCCGTGAGGGGCGGGGAACACCACACGGAGGTGTCTGGCTTGATATCTCTCACAGATCCCCTGAAGAGATCGAGACCAGGCTCCCAACAATGCTAGAACAGTTCCTGATGTTCGGTGTCGACATACGGAAAGAGCCAATGGAGGTTGCACCCACCGCCCACCACATCATGGGCGGTCTGCGCATTGATACCGAATGTAGAACATCGGTGCCGGGTCTGTTCGCATGTGGAGAGGTTGCGGGTGGTGTCCATGGGGCAAACAGGCTCGGAGGAAACGCACTCGCAGAGACACAGGTCTTCGGCAGAAGAGCGGGAGATTCTGCAGGAAAAGAGAAAGCCCACGAGAAGAACCTGAGTGATTCTGTAATCCAGCCGGTGATCGAATCTCTCCTTGATTTTTCAAAGGGGGATACTCCTGCTCATGAGGTTCGAACACAACTTCAGGAGGCGATGTGGAACGGGGCTGGAATATTCAGAAACAAGGAAGCATTGCAACAGACATTGAGCAAGATAGACTCGCTTGACCATGTCAGGATGAAGGCCACAGTTCCCGGTGAGTATGCAGAATGCTGTATTGTGAAAAACATGCTGACGACTGCCCGCCTCATCGTGCTTTCTGCACTGACGAGGGAGGAGTCACGGGGCGCTCATGTTAGGACTGATATCTCGCAGGACTGGGATAATTCGTCCTCACCGTTTGGTCACACTCACATCAGCCAGCAGGGTATCTCGATAGAACACAGGGGGGCAGCATGATACAGTTGACAGTCAGGGTCTCCCGGTTTGATCCTGCATGTGATCAAAGCCCGCACAATGAGCAATACACTGTGGATGTGAACGAGGGAGCACGGATACTGAATGTTCTTCAAGCGATAAAGATTTTGGACCCGACACTCACCTTTAGATCCAGCTGTCGCGCAGGCCAGTGCGGGAGCTGTGCCGTGAGAGTCAATGGTGAGCCGGCGCTCGCATGCATGACAGAAGCAACCGACGGGATGCTCATCGAGCCTCTTGATCTACCGGTGATCAAGGATCTGACTGTTGAACTGGTTCAGGGAATCAACAAGATCCCCCGCATCAATCCGTGCAACTGCCATGATATCCCTGATCTTGCACAGATCGCGAAAATAAAACCACTCAGGGACTGCATCGAATGCCTCTCATGTGTATCAATATGTCCTGCGATGAAAGTGACAGAGTTCATAGGCCCAACCTCGATGCGTGCACAGATGCGTATCGCTCTTGATCCCCGGGAGACAGGAAACAGGATCAGGGAGGCTATCACCCAGGGACTCTTCACCTGTACCAGTTGTCAGAGATGCCGGGTCGTCTGCCCGAAAGAGATCGAGATCCCGGGAAAAGCCATTGAGAAACTCCGTGAGATCGCAAACCGCGAAGGTCTCACCCTCTCACGGCATCAGGCAGTTGCTGACCTCGTAAAACGAACTGGACGAAGTGTCGAGACATCTGAAAAAACGTTTCTGGACCAGGTCCCTGACATCATCGAACCCTTTGGTGAGGTGAAGAGTGAGATCGGGTTCTTCGTCGGCTGCATGTTCAACGGGCGGCTCCCGGAACGTGCCCTAGACCTGCTTGAGGTCATGAAGCGTGTCGGGATCAGGGTCATCATTCCAAAGGATCAGATCTGCTGTGGTTCACCTCTCATCAGAACAGGCCAGACATCATTTCTCGATGAGATCAAAGAGAAGAATATCCAGGCATTCACAAGCAGGGGGATCACAACGGTGATGACGATGTGCGCCGGGTGTGGATCAACCCTGAAACATGACTATGAAACCCCGTTCATGGTAAAAGATGTCACAGAAATCCTGACAGAGATGGATATCCCGGAGCCCGCACGACTCGATGAGAAGGTAACCTATCACGATCCCTGCCACCTGATGAACGGCCAGGGGATCAGCAGGCAACCCAGAGAGTTGATCAGAAAAGTCGCAGGATCATTTGTGGAGATGCCATCACAGTGCTGTGGGTCAGGTGGAGGAGTCAGATCGGGAATTCCAGAAGAGGCAGCAGCACTTGGAGAACTGCGAAGAAGCGCCATCAAGGCGACAGGTGCCGATTCGGTCATCACGATCTGCCCGTTCTGCGAGTACCACATTCAGGAACACACAGACAAACCGGTTAAGAATCTGATGACCCTCCTGCTTGAAGGGTACAGGAAAAAAGAGGGCCAATAACTTCGAGATGAGCCGGCGAACTCCTGAGGAGGTTGACGCATACCTCCGGTCTTTTATCCTTGAAGATGAGACATCCGGTCAGCGGACGCTACAAGAAGGGACTACTCTCCCTGATATCGTTACAATATCAGGGAACAACATAGTCAGGTATACAAACGAGTTCTGGACTGCGCGACAACGACAGGCGGCAAAGATCCATGAGATCTCATACCGTGCCTGCTTCAAACCCCAGCTTCCCAGGTTTTTTATCACACTCCTGACCGATCCGGGAGATCTTGTATACGACCCATTTGCAGGAAGGGGAACGACACCACTTGAGGCGGGTCTCCTGGGTCGCAGGGTTGTTGCAAATGACATCAATCCTCTCTCAAGAATTCTTACAGTTCCACGGTTTTTTATTCCTGATCCAGGAGAGGTAAAGGCACGACTTCTTGCAATTCCTTACACACCAGGACTCAGGGCTGAACGGGATCTCTCTATGTTCTACCACCCGGAGACTGAGGCAGAGATCCTTTCGCTCAGGGCATATCTTCTTGAGCGGGAGCGGACAGGAACCATCGACCACCTCGATCAGTGGATCAGAATGGTAGCAACCAACAGACTGACCGGACACTCACCTGGTTTTTTTTCTGTGTACACCCTCCCCCCAAACCAGGCAGTCTCACCTGACCGACAGGTACGGATCAATGAGACGCGAGGGCAACAGCCTCCATACCGGAGCACCAGAGATATTATCCTGAAAAAGACGCGGAGTCTGATAAAAGATCTGACCAGACAGGAGAGCAATAACCTCCTTGAGGCAGGTGACTGTATTCAGTTCATCATTGGTGATGCTCGGAGAACACCTTCAATCGAGGACAACTCCATCAGCCTCACAGTCACCTCGCCACCATTTCTGGATATTGTCCAGTACTCTGCTGACAACTGGCTCAGGTGCTGGTTCAACGGTATAGATGAAGAGGAGATCAGCTCCCGGATTACCAAACTCCCCCGGGTGAATGACTGGAGAGATGTGATGCAAGAGGTATTTTATGAACTCTTCAGGATTACAAGACCCGGCGGGTGGGTAGCCTTTGAGGTTGGCGAAGTGAGGAACCGGACTGTCATGCTTGATGAGGTGATCGTACCGGTCGGGCAGAATGCAGGTTTTTCCTGTAGAGGGATCGTGGTGAACAGTCAGGAATTCACCAAAACCGCAAATATCTGGGGCGTGTCGAACATGGAGATCGGCACCAATACCAACCGGATTGTACTATTTCAAAAAGAGAGTTGAATCAGTTCTTGGTTTACTGTTTCATCATCAGATAATCAAAGGCAGACAAAGCTGCTTTTGCCCCTTCACCGGCAGCGATGATGATCTGTTTACCAAGAACAGCTGTTACATCACCGGCAGCAAAAATGCCAGGTGTATTTGTCCGACAGTTGATATCGATCTCGATCTCTTTCAGATAATTAAGTTTTAGAAGCCCTTCCAGGAAACCGGTGTTTGGAACCCAGCCTATTTCAGTGAAGAGACCGTCGACCTGCAGTTCTTCAGTCTTGTCAGATAGACGTTCCTTCATCACAATGCCACTTAAGCGATCTGTCCCTTTAAGTTCAGTGACCTCACAGCCGAGATGAATGATGATGTTTGAATGACTCTTGATCTTCTCTTCATAGATCGGATCAGCTCTTATCTTACTCCTTACAATAAGGTGCACCGTTGTGGCGATGGCACTCATCTCAATTGCAGTCTGGAGCGCTGAATTCCCACCACCAACAATTGCAACCACCCGCTCCTTAAAGAGGGGGCCGTCGCAAGTGGCACAAACCGAGATACCTCTGCCGGTAAACTCCTCCTCGCGATCCAGCCCTAACCGTCGTGGTCGTTTCCCCTGCGCAAGGATGATGCTTTTTCCAATGAACTGCTGACCAGATGTGGTCTTTACCTGGTACCCGCCTGATACAGGCAGAAGGGCTGTAATCTGATCAAGTTCGATCCTGATATCTGTCTGCCGCACCTGCTCTTCAAACTTGGACATCAGTTCATCACCGGTGACCATCCGGTACCCCATGTAATTCTCAATATTCCAGCTCTCAAGGGCCTGCCCGCCGATGTCTTCAGAGATGACGATAGTCTTCAGATTTTTGCGTGCACAATACAGGGCCGCGGTCATTCCCGCCGGACCTGCACCAGCGATGATGACATCAAAGACAGAAGATGTCTCACCGCTCCCAAACAGTTCAGATAGCCGGTTTGAGTCAAACCCAACGATAACCTCATCATCGACAGTTATTACAGGCACACCGTACTGGCCTGACTTCTCAACCATCTCTTTTGCGGCCTTGCGATCGACACCAACGTCAATACTCCGGTATTCAACCCCGTAGCGGTCAAGAAAGGCCTTTGCCAGACGGCAGTACGGACAGTTCTGCGTTGAATAGACGGTCACCTGTGCCATACAGGCAGATATGCAGTAGGAAGATATGAAGATGCGGGAAAAAGGGAGTAACAGTTATGATCGTCGCGCAAACAAAACCAGTGCAAGGAGCCCTGCTGCAATAGGAGCACCGATCATAGGTGCTGCCTTTGTGGGTTCTGCTTTTGGAAGATCAGGAGTATTGGTCTGCTGAGAAGGGGTCACTGATGCATCAATGCTTCCGGACACACCGGGTGCAAATGTCAGATCCAGACGCTGGGATTCGCCTGCATAGAGCTTGACCTTCTGCGCTGCATCCATTCCCTGAGCACTGAAAGTGATATACTGACCGATCTGTTTTTCATCACCATTTACCACGAGACGCTTGTCAAAGGTGCCTGAACCTCCATACACTCCAGCCTCGCCAACAGTGATGTTCCCGACTTCTGTTCCGTCAATTTTTGCTGAAATGACAGTTCCTACAGGGATAGGGGCACCATTGATCGTGGCGTTGCCATAGAACTCATACGGCAGTGGTGGTATTGCAGACACACTGCTGACTATGAAGAACAGTGATACTAGAATTATTCCGGCTTTCAGATACATGATATCAGCGTCCGAGTCTTTGCCAAACGGCAAGTCTCTCAGTACAATAGCACGGAGAAAATAAATGGATTTGTCCCCATCAGGGGTTCAGTTGCCCAGGTGTTGTGAGATAGATCCAGTATCCTGCACCCGGTATCAGCGGGGTCTTGTCAGAGTTCGGTCCTGATCCACCTTTTATTATCGACTGCTGGTACTGCTGGTGTGCAGAATCAAATCCAACGACATACGTCCAGTCTGTCAGGCATGCAAGGATATCAGATGCCGGTTTCTGCACCAGTCCCGGAGCACCGAATATGTTCCAGCCTGAACCGAGTGCTCTTGGAGATGTGGCCGGCCCCTGAACTCTCAGCGGAATAGTCTGGGCCTGCTCGGTGAAGATCCAATATGCATTCATTGGCGAGAGAGTATCCTTCGGACCTACGATACTCCATCCTTTCTGTGCATCGTAGGTAAAGACCGAATGTCCTGCACTTGGAACATTTCTGAACACTTCTGCTGTATCCGTTCCAGGCTGCATGATCATTGGGATCCCAATAAAGTTCCAGCCCGGTACAAGTTGCAGGTTCAGGATCTGATCACCACCACTGTTGCCTACCGTGACCTGTCCTGGAAGTAATTGAGAATTGATCGCATTTCCGTTGTCATCATCGAGTTGTTTTACCTCGAATATGATCTGTGTGCTTCCAGGAGATACTCCATTCAGGGTTAATGTGGCGAGTTGGACATTTTTTGCACCCGGACCTACTGCCTCATTCATATCAAGGGCCCTGATGATGTATGTCGCACCTTCACCATGGGTTGCATCAGAAAGGGTTGCCCAAGCAGGGAAGGTAACTCCGGATATTGTTGAAATTTGAGGGTTCTCCGGATGTACCGACAGGATGTACCCTGAAAGGCCCTGATCTGCAGAATCAAGAGAGATTGTCGCAGTACTGCTCATTCCGACTCCTGATATCGACGCCGGTGAGATGCTGATGGTTGATGCACTGCCAAATGCAGAGCAGAAACCAGTAAGAAGCACAATTAAGATCGCTAGACACAATTTTTTCATCGGGAAGCCTCCTCAAACAATGCGGTGATGTCCCCGTAATCCAGGACTCCGTTTCCATTGAAGTCAAATGCCTGGTTCGGAAGATTTGCTTTTATCCAGTCGAAGTTATTGAAAAGTATAGGTGGATCCTGTAAGTCAATCTTCCCATTTCCATTCAGGTCCTCATATTTTCCATCATTATCAGGATCTCCAGGTATCTGAACAGACCCGGGAATGGGAACAAGGGTTGTATTTGCCGTTATGTTGGCGCTCCCGTTCACCGTTTTGTTTCCTGCCGTCTGGTTGATGAAAGGGGATGGAGTGGGCAGCGTCAGATTTTCAGATTTATTTCCAGAGAACACAGCCACCTGGGAGGGTGAGACATTCACAGTTGTGTTAGTACTGTTTATTGGATGGGGCAGTGATGGTTGTGTGGCATTATCAGCAATTACCGGGGTGGTTCCATTCAGACTCACGGCACTCATGTTCACTGGATGCCCCTGACCGGACACGTTGACTGATGAGTTCGCAGATCCGTTTAAGGAAATGCCTCCGCTATTGACCTTTACAGCCCAGAGATCTCCATTGCCAATGCTTCCCTTAACATCTCCATCAGAGGAACGGGTTGTTCCGACGACAGCCAGATTCCCATCCTGCATCAGCCGACCCCATGAGCCGCTGTCATAATTACTTCCACCGAGTGTCCGCTGCCAGAGCAGAGTCCCATTTCCATCGATCTCAGAGGTCCAGAGGTCTGCATCACCGTGGTTACCCAGGATATCACCATCCACAGAGAAGGTCTCACCAACCAGGAAAGCACCTCCCCGCGGTGATGGCTCAACTTTCCAGACGTTGTCGCTGAAATTTCCTCCATATGTCTTCTCCCAGATCATATTGCCCTGGGATGAAAGCCGGAGAACCCAGATATCTCCTGCACCATGATTGAGATGAACATCACCATCAGATGATGCTGTCACACCGGCGACCAGGAGGTCGCCTCCAGGTAGTTCGATCAGTGAATGACCCCAGTCCAGTTTCGAACCTCCATATGACTTCTGCCAGAGCAGTGTTCCGTTTCCATCGGTCTTCACAACCCAGAGATCGCTACTGCCGTGGTTGGATGTTACATCTCCATCGCTGGAATATGTGTTTCCGGTCATCGCATAACCCCCATCAGATGTCCGGATGATGCTACTGCCACTGTCACGCTTTGATCCTCCGAACACCTTCTGCCAGACGATGGAGCCCGCCTGATCAAGATGTATCATCCAGAGGTCTCCACCCCCATGATGACCTTTTACATCCCCGTCATTGGACATGGTATAGCCGACCACCATATAACCGCCATCCGGAGTCGAGATGATGTCTCCTCCTTCATCGGTCATATTCCCTCCATACACATGCTTCCAGATCGGTTCTCCAGAAGAGGAGAGTTTCAGGACCCAGAGATCACCATTGTCGTGGTAACCCGAGACATCTCCGTTTGTTGATCCTGTTGTGCCGACGATGATGAAACTGCCATCATTGAGTGTTTTTACAGAAAGACCGTAATCTGAACCATTCCCACCATATGCATGGTTCCAGAGAGGCTTACCATCAGGGCCAAGCCGCACAACCCAAAGATCCCCCTGGCCTTTTGCACCGGATATATTTGCATCTTCAGAGTACGCAATACCGGTGATGATCATCCCATTATCAGGGGTTGTATCTACGCTGTAACCCCATTCTTCTGCAGCCTGACCACCCAGAGTCTGCTGCCAAATAATTTCCCCCGGGGCTGCAGACACAATCTGCGTGAGCAGCAGCAACCCGCATACTAAAAATCCTGCGAACACCTGTTTCATAGACCCATTACCCCACGCCTGAAAAGATAGTTCTGAGGATATATGGGAAAAACTAATATCAAGGTTTCGTGAAGGGATCCATAAACGGTATGTTCGGCTGTATCACGCCGAATATGTAAGTAGTGAATAAAAAACCGCGGAAGAATTACCGTCGATACAGATGTTCGGTAAATTAACAAAAAAAGGAAGAAAGTATCTCTAGATTTACGCGGTGAGATTGGATACCGTCTTGTTTACTACTTCTTTAACAGCTTCTTTTACTGCTGTCTTTACAGGAGTAGTTGAAGGCAGAGTTGCATTGGTTGCATTAACTGCAGAGCCAGTTACGTTTGCAGTAACCTCGGCCTTTGCCGGAGTTTTCTTGTCGTCCTTGGTCATGTAGACGCCGGCACCAATGAAGTAGGTCCCATCAACGCTTGCAATGTAGGAGACCTTGTTCATGATTGTTCCCTGCTTGAGCGGGTTTGCGTCCTGGTACTTGACAAATCCGACGCCTGGAATCTTTGCTAAGTCAACCATCTGCTGAACATAGCGAAGACCGGTTGAGTCAGTGGCGGAGATCATATTCTTGCCAACTGATCCCAGATCATATGGAAGTGCAAGTGCCTTTCCATCATTGTCAAAGGCAAAGATGGACATCTTGTCGTTGGAGAACTGGCTTGATGGGCTGTTGAAGGTTGCAAGGGCTGCGGTCTTGCCGTTGTTAAGGGCAAAGGATCTTGCATCATTCACAAACTTGACCAGAGTATCATTTACAAGGTCAGGTTCTTTTGTAGTGACATTTGCTGCCTTACCGCTGGTTGCATTTACCTTTGCAGCCGGAGAGGTAGCATTGACTGCCTTATCGGTAACATTCACACTGGTTGCTTCCTGAGCAGGAACAGTCTTGTTTACATCAAGGGCACCAGATGCCTTTACAGTAGAATTGTTCACAGACTCCGCAAATGCTCCGGAGACGAGCAGGGAGACGAGAACCGTGAGGACACATCCAATCCAGAAGATTGATCTCATGCACCTATAATTCTCTACGAAGGTATATATGAATGATTGTCATCTCTCAGCAACGTGAGAGGTACGCGGGAAAAGAAAGAATCTACTCCGACTAAAGTTAGCAGGGGTACAGTCTGATCTAAAAATTTGACCAAGTTTAGGTTAAAAAGAGATCTCAATCAGAGAGTGATCTCTGACCACTTGGATCCGGGAACTCCACAGATAGGACAATTTCCCGGGGCCTTATCGAGAGCCACATTTCCACAGACCGGACAGAGATAGATATGATCTGCCTGAAGATCTGTGCCTGACTTAACTGCAGTAAGGGCCTTCTCATACAGGCCGGCATGTACCTGTTCAGCCTTCATTGCGAAGGTGAACGACCTGGTAGCATCTGCATTCGCCTCTGCCTCAGACTCTTTTATAAATCCGGGATACATCTCGGTGAACTCTTCAGTCTCTCCGGCAACAGAGGCTGCGAGATTGTCAGCAGTAGAGCCTACTCCAAGAACTGACAGATGGCGGCGTGCATGGATGGCTTCTGCTTCTGATGCAGCACGGAAGAGTTTTGCTACCTGAGGAAATCCTTCTTCTGCTGCTTTCTCAGAGAATGATGCATATTTGCGGTTTGCCTGAGACTCTCCGGCAAAGCCTGCTTTCAGATTGTCCTTGGTTGCCATACCGGATCAGTATTACAGATGGCCATAAATTAGTTCTGATATCCGAATGTTCGTACCGGCAGAATCACATCGGGATGTATTGTGACAACATACCATTCACATCCATATGGATGAGGTGACAACACAGATACTATGAGACGGATGCGGGATATTGAAGTTCATGACCGTCCGAGAGAAAAGATGGTTCTTAAAGGGGCGGCATCCCTGGAAGATCATGAGCTCATCTCTGCAATTCTGGGAAAGGGGACCCCGAACCGTGACATCATATCAATCTCAAGAGAGGTTGCAGATCTCTTACAGAGAGAGGAACTACCAGAGTACGATCAACTCATCAGTGTAGAAGGAATCGGGCAGTCAAAGGCATGTGTTCTTCTGGCATGTTTTGAGATTGCCCGAAGATATGGTAAGCCATCAGATGAGCCAAAACTTAAAATAACCCGGCCTGACGACGTCCTTCAGCTGCCCGATATCAATGAGACCAGGTATAAAAAGCAGGAGCATTTCCTGGTTGTAACCCTGAACGGGGCATCAGAAGTGATACAATCAAGAACTATCACAATGGGTCTGCTCAATCACAGCCTTGTACACCCCCGTGAGGTATATTGTGATGCGATATCAGACCGGGCTGCCTCAATCATCTGTATTCATAATCACCCATCAGGAAACCTAGAACCAAGTACACAGGATATCCAGATCACAACCCAGCTTGCACAGGCTGGAACAATTCTGGGCATACCCCTTCTGGATCACATTATTATCTCAAAAACAGGGATCACTTCATTGAAGGAAGGAGGATATCTGTAAATGATGCCACATTAAAACGGATTTCGGGGATAAGATGCCATCAGAAAATGAATTCGGTGAATATGACTATTCTGAAACCATCGCCCATTATAGCGTTCACGTGATCACCTTAAACCCTCTTAAGTCAATTCGGGCATGATCCGAATGATGGTACATCATGTTCTTCTGCTCAAACTTGGGATCCAAGTTATTATGGTTTGGGCTTTTTTCTAAACAGAACGACTTTCCAGGCAGCGCAATAACCACTGGCCCAGTGCCAGCTTTTTCGTTGAATTCAGAAGAAAGATAGTGGTAACAAACCGGGTTGAGAAATATAGTAACGGATAATTTTGCCCAGAAATGGAAACTGTCCCCTCAATTCGATATATTTTCTTCCGAATCATTAAATAACGATTATGATGAGTAAAGATATGGTAGAAACCATGAGTGAACAGAAACGAGTAAAAGCAGGAGAGAAGGTTGGACCAGGAAAATACGTCTGTGTGGACTGCGGAAAGACATACGAGATGACTGAAGCCGAACAGGATCTTCGCCACTGTCCTGCATGTGCTTGTGAGATGTATGACTGTTTCCCGATCACTCACATCAGAGACGACGTGAAAACTCCGGAAGATGCAGCACACCCACCGAAGCGCTCGTAACTGGCTTCGACCTGTCCCGGCAGGAACTCAGGTATAGCCTTATGAATATCCCCCACCCCCCAGAGGAACATAAATGGTTAATGTATCAGAGGAAGGACAGGTCTTTGAATGTGAGATCTGCGGAAACGTGGTAAAAGTTATGGAAGTCGGAGGCGGCGAGTTGATCTGTTGCGGCGAGCCGATGGTTCTGCAGGAGTGATTCAATGACAACTGGAATGGATGACCTTGAGAAGAAGATCGGTAAAGTCCCCAGGATTTTCAAAAAACTGGCTGAAACCGATCCCGATATTCACGAGATGATTCTCAAACTTGATCAGTATATCTGGGATGACGGAGCACTCTCGCGAAAGACAAAGAAACTGATAGCTATTGCAATTGCCACCTCAATGAGAGATCAGCATGCAATCAAGGCACAGATGGCAGGTGCAAAAAGCCTTGGAGTCACCAAGGATGAAGTTGAAGAGGCTCTCAGAATCGCATACATGCTTGCCGGTATGCCGGCATACGTGAACGGCAAGATCATTGAAGAAGAGGTCATGTAGATATGAACTGCGATGAAGAGTTTGAATGCGACTGTATCAGCCTTCCCATTCTCGGTGCTCCGGCTCCAGACTTTGAGGCCATTACCACCCAGGGGACTATCACTTTATCAGAATTACAGGGAAAGTGGATTGTACTCTTCTCCCACCCTGCCGACTTCACACCGGTCTGCACAACTGAATTCATCGCTTTTGCCCAGGTCTACGATGAACTCAAGGCAATGAACACGCAACTCATTGGTTTATCAATTGATAGTGTTCATTCCCATATTGCCTGGATCAGAAATATCAAAGAGAAGATGGGTGTTGAGATTCCATTCCCAGTGATTGCAGATCTTGATATGAAGGTTGCAACACTGTACGGAATGGTTCATCCCGGTCAGAGCAGCACAGCAACAGTCAGGACTGTCTTCTTCATCGATGACAAGGGGATACTCAGGGCAATGATCTATTACCCGCTCAGTAACGGAAGATCAATCCCAGAGATAGTGAGGCTTGTAAAAGCCCTCCAGACCACTGACAAAGAAGGAGTATCAACACCTGCCAACTGGCAGCCCGGGGACAAAGTCATAGTTCCACCTCCAAAGACCGTAGAAGAGGCAGATAAGAGGATAACTGAAGGATACGATTACAAAGACTTTTACCTCTGCTTCAAAGAATCCTGACCCCTCTTCTTTTATCGGCAAACCACCAACACTGGACTATAATGGGGATAAGGGTTCTTGCCATTTCCGGAAGCCCCCGCAGACATGGCAATTCTGAACAACTATTGGACTGGGTTCTTACATCGATAGGTAACGAACCAGATGTTTCAGTTCAGAAGATTGCCCTATCAGATGCAGATATCAGGCCATGCCGTGGCTGCAATGCATGTGAGCGATTAAACCAGTGTGTCATCCGTGATGGTATGGATCAATTGCATGACCAGATCCTTGAGGCTGACTGTATCATTGTATCATCACCTATCTACTGCATGAGTGTCTGCTCCCAGGTAAAAGCCCTCATTGATCGGGCACAGGTCTTCAGATCACGGAAGTATGTACTGAAACTGCCGGTTGTTCCACCTGAACGAAAAGGAAAACGGCTGGGTCTCTTCATCTCTTCAGCCGGACAGGACTGGAGTTACGTGTTCGATGCCGCAATACCCGTTATAAAATGTTTTTTTCATGTGATTGAGGTCAGGGATCGAGACATTGAATATCTGATGATAAATCACGTAGATGAAAAAGGGGCAGTGCTGAACCATCCGACTGCGCAAGAGGATGCAATGAAGAAAGGCACTGAAATAATTTCCATACTCAGAGAGCGGCTCTTTGTATGAGTGCCGAGATAAGAGTCATCGGAGTGCTAGGCAGTCCTCACCGGCATGGAAATACGGAGGTACTGCTTGATACTTTTTTGAAGGGAGCAACAGAAGCAGGAGCCAAGACAGAGAAGGTGATCCTGAGCAGATTGTCATACTCATCATGTAAAGGGTGCAACGCCTGTCATAAAACAGGGGAGTGTATTCTGAAGGATGATGTTCATCCGGTTTTTGAGCGGATGCTCACTGCAGACTGCCTTGCAATATCATCCCCCATCTATACTATGGGTATTACCACCGAACTGAAGGGGTTCATTGATCGTGCCCACTATATCTGGGTCAGGCACTACAAACTAAAAACCCATCCGCTTCCTGCAGAAAAGAAAATTCTTCATAGAGGGTACTTCCTGTCAACCGCAGGGATGGATCGTGATGATGTCTTCACGACGGCTGTCCCAATGATGACAGCACTGTTTAACATATTTGGGTTTTCGTACTGCGATAACATCCTGGCAAAAGATATGGATGGATACGGAGG
>CAZVAS010000029.1:0-15672 GCA_964625165.1 uncultured Methanospirillum sp.
GGTATCCGGTATCAGCCTGATCCACAAAGATAGAAGCACCGGATGGATTCGAAGTTATCGCAATACTTCCCCCGGTATGGTCCATAAAGGCAACAAAGGGTGTTGTCATACCAGCATTGACCCTGAACGAAGCGGTGTAGTTCGCATATCCTGACTTTACAAGGGTCAGATTATGGGTTCCTGGTGATAATGATCGTATTTCTGACCGGGTCACCATCCCGGTATCTGAACCGTCGATCCATATCTCAGCACCGATTGGCTTTGAAGAGACAGAAAGGGCTCCCGCCGGTGAGAGTGTTGATGAGATTGTGGTTGTCTGATTGGCACAGGTTGTGAAATCATTTGTATGATCGAAATACCATTCTTTCACAAGTTTCAGAGTGTGCACACCGGATGTTAGGTTTGTGATAACTTTTGGCGTCTGATATCCGGTGTTCTTGCCATCGATCCAGATAGAAGAGCCTGACGGATTTGAAGAGGCTGACAGGGTCCCAAATCCGGAGGTCGAAGTGAACGCAGTGGTAATTATGTCAAAGAATTGGGCATAATATTCAGTTCCCTGATCAAACATGCTCGCATTATAATTTATACCCATCTTCAGTCTGAACAGACCGCTGGGCCTGTTTTCCCTGACTCCCCAGCTGTTTAGCACTGTCCAGTAGGGTTCACCGACGGTGTCATCATATCCCACAATGAGAACAGCATGACCCCCATCCATCTCTGTGCCATTGTACGGATCAGGGTTCCAGATTGCAGCTTCTGTTTCATTTCTCCAGAATGATCTAAACTTCGTCCATCCCTCTGTTGGAAGATAGAATGTGTATATTACCGGAATACCAGCGTTTATCTGACCTTTTATTGTATTGATAGCCTGAATCTGGCCCTGGTAAACATCCAGTGAGGTGTCAGTTGATGATGATACCGGATAATTCGGTGTGGTTACAATGGCTGACGCAGGAATACCGGAAGGCTGGTCTGCTTTCCAGTAATAGTCTGCATAACTCGCATTGGTGTTTGACCATGGCACCGCCTGATGTAGCGTATCATTGTAAAAATTGGCCACCCAGTAGGACCAGCCACCATTACAGGCGTTGCCGATCGAAGAACCGTTATTCCAGTTTGAGTCGAAGTACTGGATTGAAAGTTGATCACTGACGTTGCTAGTGATGCTGTGAGTTACCTCGAGAGCCCCGGTTGAGGCCCATACCCAGCAGTTTCCGCAATATCCTTGATCCCGTTTTTTACCGAGGTACGGGACCGCAGACAGGAGTGACTTTGAAGCTTTAGGGAGCGATTCTCCGGCAGAAGCAGCCACCATGGGCATCTGACTTCGGTATGACTTAAACTCCATGAGTTGCTCGGAAGTAAAATGCATCAGGCCCCGGTCAAAATCTGCACTATCAGTAAACTCTGATTGTTCTCCAAAACTCACACTTTCAGACTGGTTTTGCAGGGTAGTTGATGAACCAGTCCCTGATGCCTGAACAAGGTCTGCTGAACAGAACGATGGAAACAGGAAGAATAGAGACAGGATAAGCACGAAACACCGGAGGATACCGGCCTTATCAGATGAATATGTCATTAGGTAAAAAATAGGGTTTACCGGATATAAAAGATATGATACCGAATCAACATCCTTGAGCAGAGTTTAAGATTGGAGGGGTTCAGACCATCCTGAACTTTCCGGCAGGCACCAAAATCTCAAATCTCGCCCCTTCTTCTGGGATCCCGGTCTCCCTGATAGAAAGTCCGGTGATGGAGAGGATCTCCTGCACAAGAAAGAGTCCTATCCCGGTATGTTTTCCGTACCCGTGCCCGAAAATAAGATCTTTTTCACTAACAGGCACACCCACTCCATCATCTTCACAGATGATGACTATGTGGTCGGCCGATTCCACGACTGAAAACCGGATATAGGTTATCTCTCCTCCGTGCCTGATTGCGTTCTCGATAAGGGTGGTGAATACCTTTCTGAGGATGGGATCTGCATAGACCTCAAGGGCAACTGAAACATTGTTCTGCACAATATCACCGTCAGGAGCGATCTCTGCCATTGCAGAACCGATAACTCCCCTGATCCTCTGCCATCCGCTGGATACAAACCCGAACCGCTCATACTCGCGGGTGAACCCGATAGTCCGTTCGATCTGTTCAGCAGCTTCGGTGCAACTTCGGAGATACTCCCGGGTCTTCTCAGCATCAGGCGACTCTGATGCCAGATCAAGGAGGAGTTCTAGTGCTGATACCTGGTTCAGAATATCATGGCGGGTGAGGCTGGTGAGCAGGTGAAGTTTATGGTTTGCTTCATAGAGAGCCGCTTCTGCCTGCTTGCGTTCATGAATATCCTGGAGTGTCCCATGCATCCCGATGATCCGCCCGTTCTCATCCCGCTTTACCCCACCAAACTCCTGGATCCAGCATGTACTCCCGTCAGGCCTCACCATCTCGAGTTCGAGGTTGAACGACTCACCTGTCGTGAGAGAGTGGGCAACCGCCTGAACGAGCCGTTCCCAACTTGAAGGGGTGAACATCCGTCGTTGCTCTGCAGAGTTGGGAGCGGGCCGATCAGGATCAATCCCGGCAATTACGTAGAGTTCCTCAGACCAGGTTGTGGTTTCAGGATCGACGATCCAGTCCCAGGTACCAAAATGCGCTAAACGGTGGGCCTCTTTAAGGCGTTCCTGGGCAGAGATCAACCCCTCCTCTGCTTCTCTGCGCGAGGTGATGTCACGCCCAATACCAAGAACCCCGATCAGCGTTCCTGTTGAATCATACATTGGTGTCTTGATCGTATCCAGCAACGCACGATGACCGTCATCGGGATAGGTGATCCACTCCTCGTTTCTGCCAGGTTTGCCTGATTCGATCACCTTCCGGTCATAAGAGAGGAAGAATTCTGCAAGTTCAGGACTTACAAAGTCATAATCGGTCTTTCCGACTATATCAGCCTCTTTTGCACCATAAAACCGTTCAAACATCGGATTGCATGCGATGAACACCCCATCACAATCCTTGAGCCAGACAAGATCAGGAAGCGTCTGTACCAATGTGGAGAGCCTGCCTTCGCTCACACGAAGGGCATCTTCTGATATTTTTCGTTCGGTGATATCAGTGATGAAGTTCAACGTCGCAGGGCTGCCTTCCCACTCGACAAGTACAGCACTTATCTCGACCCAGACCGTTCTCCCATCAGCCCTCACAAGCCTGAACTGGTACCGGGAAGGAATGTCCAACCCTTCGAGCCGCTGTTTGTACCGCTCTGATACCATCCCCCGGTCATCACCGTGAATAAATGTTATAAACGGCAGAGTGAGGAGATCACGTTTCGGGTATCCGGTGATCTCCTCCATCCTGGTATTGGCAAGCTGCAGCCGGTCCTCCTGTGTCACCACGATACCATCGTTGGCATGCTCAATTAACTGCCTGTACTTCTCTTCGCTATCCCGGACAGAAGAGAGAAGAATATCACGTTCATGGACGATCCGAGCAAGCTTGATGTTGCTCCAACTGACCTGGGTGATGAGCAGGATGAACCGTGTATAGAACTGCATCGCAGCATCGATCTTCTCCCTGCTCAACCGGGGGACCTTCTCAAGAGCCTCAAGATATGCATTGGTATCAAACCCGTACTGGTGAGCCTGCTTTCTGAAGAGTTCCTCGTCAACAACCTCATCATCGTAGAAGAACTGGCCGAGGAAGAGATTTCCCAGGTGGACTCCACCGACCATGATCGGAGTTGAGATATCCCACATATGGTTCTTGCACCGGTAGACCTTGTACGTCCCGGGAAGGACTCCCTGTGAGAGAACGGTATCACTCTCCACACAGTTCCTGCAGGTCACCGGGTTGGCACGGTGAAATTTCGTGCAGATATCCTGCCACCCTGCTGCAACCAGGATTGTACCTTCTAGATCAAGAATGGCAACCAGGATTCCGGTCAGCGAGTGAAAATCATTCATGATCCGCTGAATCTGTGGCACGTCAATGATGTCTGAAAGCTTCAGTACTTCGATTCCACCTTCAGGCGAGAGAAGAGCATCGAGTTTTTTACGGATCAACGTCTCACTCTCGCGCAATCTCTCTTCAGCCTGCTTTAACTCAGTGATATCGGTTGCAATCTCCAGCCTGACCAGCCTGCCATTATTCCAGCGTATCGCCCGGTCCCGGCAGTCATACCACCTGCCATTCTTCGTGTTCAGAAATTCCCAGTGGTGAACACCGGTAGGCCCGGACTCATCAACAAGCAGGTGGTTTGTACAGAACGGACATGGCCCGGACTGGTTCTGCTGGATATACTCATAACACCTCTTTCCTGCAAAATCCCCGAAGATGCCCCTGCCCTGCCGGTTCAGAAAGAGGATCTCATAGGTCTCCATGTCTGCAACGTACACAACCGCGTCAATGCTGTCAAGGATGGTGTAGAGCTCTGCCTGAACCTCTTCAACAAGCGGAACATGACTACCCGGGATGGTGATATCCTTCTGATCAACAGGACCGGCAACTGCCGCAGGAGAATGTTTCCGCAGGTACTCGAGGATCTTTTCAGATTCAAACGACCGCTGATCAACCTGCGTGATCATCGTGTCTATCCGCTTCACCTGGTCCATGATGATACCGGTTCCATCATCACCGCTCATATCGGCAGATATGGCAATCAGAGTCAGGGGATTCCTGATCTCATCGTTCAAAAACGAGAGTTGGACCAGATTCTTCTGAATCTGTTTAATGGCACGATCCTTCTCGTATTCGAGCTGTTTCTGATCGGTGATATCGCGACCCTGTGCAATGGTTGCGACCGGAGTCATCCCATCAGGCGAGTACAGGGTGGCAGAGTTCCAGACAACAGTCCGGATTGAGCCATCATTTCTGATGATCTCAAGCTCGACAGTCTCCCACCGGACACCATCCCGGGTCGTCTGTACAAGCCTTTCTGATCGATCCAAAGCGCCGGCAGGGAAGAGTCTCATTATCATCTCTCCAACGAGTTCGCCAGCAGATCTCCCTACCAGATCCTCAAACGCCCGATTGATCCGTGTAATCCGGAATGACGAATCCCAGACGATGATGGGAACATTCGCGATTGAGAGGAGGTTTTCAAGGTACTCAGTCGTCTCTCTGAGCCTCTCTTCAGAGAGGGAAAGGGTATTAAACTGCGATCTCAGTTCTTCTTCAGCACCTGTGAGTTCCTCGTACGCTGCACCGAGTTCTTCATTATTGGAACCCAGTTCTCGGATCAGGCGTTCATTTTCCCTGGATATCTCATGCTGCCTGGTGACATCCTGAATGATGCCCACTGTCCTAATAAGTCTGCCGTCAGAGTCCAGTTCCCGCCTGCCGATGGCGTGGATCGAACGGGGAGAAGACCCATCAGCGGGATTAATTGTGAACAGGACATTACAGTCTGTTTCTCCAACAAGATGATCTCCAAATACAGGACCATTCGGGGAATCTACGATACAACGTTCAAGATCTGAAAGAGAATACTCCCTGGCAACCGGAGGAAAACCGTAAATCCGCGACGCTTCTGGTGACTGCCAGACCATCCGTGATTCAGGGTTGTATACCCAGGATCCACTTTTCCCGATCTCCTGCGCCATAAGGAGCAACTCCTGGCTTTCCCTGAGTTCCTGTTCTGATCTTCTCCGTTCTGCCTCTGCCTGTTCAAGATCATCACCGAGTGTAATTGAGAGCCGTGATACAACGGTGTACACGATAACCACCGAGATGATGACCCAGAGTGCAGATGAGAGGACGATGGTACTATCTGCTCTTCCACCGATGAGGACAGTAACCCAACTCAGGAACAGGGTAAGCAGAACGATCACCGGTAGCAGACCGCGAAGGAGTCTGGCACTGACAGACGGGCCTGAAACCCGGGAGAGCGGCCAGGTATCAGGACCGCTGATGGCAACAAGCCCGGTTCCAAGTGTGCAGAGAGCCACCGTGGTTGGAAATGCGACAGGTATGACAGAACCACCGTAGAGCAGTGGGGCATCATACCAGTACCCGAGGATCATCACTCCGCTGATACAGGAGACGGCTGTTCCGATGAGTGCAGAATATCCTACTCTTTTTCTTATCAGCAGGAGGCCGGAACTGACAAGGAGGATGCAGAGAGCAGTTACCGGCGACATCCTCCCAATCGGGACAGAACCCAAAGTATCAGTCGGGTGGAAGAGCAGGAAGTCCAGCTGCAGGTCATACCTGCTGATAGTCCCGATGAGGGTGACACCTGCCAGGAGCAGTCCGAAGCATGAGATTATCCTGATCACCTGGCGGGAGTATGTGTGCGAAGGAAAGAGGGCCGCACAGCATATGGCACAGCCGAGAAGGATGACAAGGAGCGAGGTATTCGGTGCCATCGGGATGTAATCCACTCTGATACCGGACAATGTCCTGATATTTAGAACCCACCCGGTAAAGGCGATGCTACCGATGATGACACCCAGGAGTCCGCAGGACAGGGCAATCCGATCATACAATGAAGCAGGGCAGAGAGCTGGGGGCATAACACCGAGTCCTCGCATCTGGTATCCTCTCCCCTTATCCTTCGCTGATATTGAACCTTCGCACCTGGTGTTGATAGGATATGTTCGAGGTGCCGATACCCGATCCTGCGATCCGGAGCAAAGAGAGGAACAGTACATGATCCAGAAAGGTGGGTGATCCGAGTGGGAGTTATTCAATTCACCCGGAATTGTAAGCAGGGAACAGAGAATTTCCCATTAAATAGGCCAATATAAGAATAGACCTAATTCAAGATTACGCGTTTAAGCAGCGTACACACTCAGTCTTTCTGATTGTTTGAGCTCATCATGAATCCCACGCATGACTCCTCTAGGAGTCTGATCAGAAGATGAATGTGGGGAGTATAGAGATCCCCATATACCTGGGGTAAACCTCCTCAACGACTTTCTTCCCGAACATCACTGATTTTTCTGGAACACCCAGACTGAACCGGATAAAACCTTTGTATTACCAGATATCCCGAAAAATACCTTCAATATGAACGCGGCAGAATAATTTTGCATAAACATCGAAATATCACGAGCCTGTTAATTTTCAGACCAGGGTTTTTTGATTGTGAATATGAATATCCTACAATTATCCAGAATATCTGCGAATCCCGGGAAGGGAGTCATAAGTGGTCGAAGAATCAAAAAGATTAAAATTAAATATTTCCTTGACATCAGAACTACTTGTCACATAAGACTCCGATGGGGGGTGTATGTGATACACATAATCTCGTGCGTCTCGGATCGAACATCGACTATGCTGATACTCTGATCTAAATCCTTTTTTTTGATTCTTTTGAATCATTCGAATTATTAGACCGTCACATCTTATCGAAGACCATCATTTGAAGAGAAAGATTAAAATAATCCATTCAGGCTTACAAGAAAAAAACTCATCTGTTCAGTGATAAAAATTAAAAATGGTTTTAGATTTAGAATATAGTGTTTACACACATGATCTCCTCCATTAAGGATAAAAAGAGCTAAACCGTCACTATAAACGGAAAAATAGGACATCATGACATAGGATAGGCATTTTTGAGGCACACAATACAGACTCCAAAAAAGAGTGATGCCCACCATTCCCGTCCTGTTATGTTCAACTAAAATCGCCTATAAATTTTTAAATATCATATTCATAATATGAAGGGATACCTGATGATTGTAGGTTGAGACAGAATACGTCAATCAATACCATCCGATATACTCATGTTTCAAAGCGGTATACGACGATCATCAGATAGGGGGGAAATAATGGCAACAAAACCAGCACCAAAAACAACAGCAAGAAAGCCGGTAAAGCCAGTGGCAAAACCCAAACAGGTTCAGGCAAATGCAAATACCTCTGAAATTTCCGATCTCAAAAAGATCATTGACATGCAGGCTAAGCAACTGCTCCAGTTAAACAAGACAGTGGGCGCCCTGCAGACTGAAATGAAAGAGGTCAAGGGAAAGATTTCACCGGTTGCGACAGCAACTGCAAAAGCACCTGTAAAAGCAGCCCCGGCAAAAGCAGCAGCAAAGCCAAAGACTCCTGTAAAGAAGGCACCTGTTGCAGCAAAGGCACCGGTAGCGAAAGCTACTGCAAAAGCACCTGTAAAAGCGGCCCCGAAAAAGGCAGCAGCAAAGCCAAAGACTCCGGCTGTAGCTCAAAAGACAGTACCGGTAAAGCGTGGACGCAAACTTGTACAGCCTGCGCCGGAAACCATGGTTCCGGTACCGGTAAGTGTCTCTGAACGCCTCAACGCACTGACTGCAAAGAAGAAGATCACGCAGACCAAGTTTGCTGAAGAGGTGGATGTCCCGCCAAACCTTATCTTCGACATTGCAGCACAGAAAGTGAAGACGATCACCTTTGAGCGGATACAGAAGATTACAACCGCTCTCAAGAAGTACGAGACAAAATAATCGCCTGATTCCTTCAATCTGACGATACAACCCCTTTTTTAATGGAATGCAGGTAACAGACCCAGAACAGTTTTTTAAGATAGAAATCCGTTGCCAGCACCAGTTATTCCAGAACTCCTATGACCATCCCGGTTAAACACTATCATGGATCTTCTCCACGCAACCGGGTATATAGCAGCAATATGTTCTACGGTTGCATTCCTTCCCCAGGTCTGGCAGACGTATAAGACCCGCCATGCTCATGATATCAGTTATGGAATGCTCCTGCTTCTCATGACGGGAATGACACTCTGGTTTATATATGGCCTTGTAATCGGAGAATTCCCCGTTATACTCGCAAATGGGATCACGCTTATCCTCCTGGCTGCAATCACGACCATGAAGTTACGATACCCCTGATGGATGAGATAAAAATTGGGATGGGTGACTAGTGCAACGAAGGTCAGGAGATCTCCCGGGTAATCCCGTGCTCGGTTATCCGCTTCCAGTTGGTCATATCCTTCATCGTCTGGATCACACCAATGGTTCTCCCGGTAGTATTCAGGATCGGTGAAGCCTTAGCCCATATCACTGCACCTTTTCCGTTCTGCAGGGACGGAAGAAAAGCCTCGGTGAACAGACCGGTGCCAAACCGAGAGACAGAAGGATAATTGCGGATCAAATCACGAACAGGGAGATCAACAAGGTCAGCAAGGAGGGGAATGCCAGGCTCAAACCGCTTACATGCATCACGATACCCGGCGGTCCCGATCATCTCATCCCGACTGTACCCGGATAGGGCAGCCATCGCATTGTTCCAGGCAACCACACGCCGGTGATTATCAAGGATAAACGTGGGATCACCAACATGTTCAATGGCCTCCTCCAGATGATGATACATCATCGAGAGCGACTCCTCGATCATCCGCTGCTCGGTAATATCCAGGGCTGAAAAGATGGTACAGAGGTGATTTCCACCAGTATCCTTGGAGCGGGAGAGATGGATCTGGATGATACTCGTCTTACCATCCTCAGTGATATCAGAGATGATGCTGGTCCAACTCCCTTTTTTGACCAGTGAGTCAGAGATCTCCTCTCTCTTCCCCTCAAGCTGGGGGTAACTTGAGTAGACAAGATCGATCTGTTTTCCATAGAGCTCCCGTTCGGGAAGTCGCTGGAATATCCGGATGAATGATTGATTGTTGTAACTGATCCTCCCATCAGGACAGATGATCGCCACACCTTCAGACGAATGGGAGATCGCAGTCTCCTTCATCTGTACCTCACGGTTCATCCGGATCTGAGATGAGATATCGTTGAAGTACGCAATCAGGCAGAGCGGGGTCCCTGCTGTATCTTTTACAACCGAGACTGTGATCAGGAGATTGAATTTTGCACCAGACCTGCGGACACCTGCCATTTCGCCGGAGTAACAGGCTTCACGTGCGACAGTTTGCCTGACCTCAAAGATACTCCGCAGTGATTCAACATTTCCATGAGCAAAGTGCTCAATTGGGAGCCCTATTACATCAGAGATGTGATTATAGCCCCACATCTGCAGAAATGCAGGGTTGACATAGGTGACAATTCCTTCAAGTGTTGAGAGCCCGATCGGGATGACCGATGACTCAATAGCCCAGCTCTTTATAAGGAGCTCGATCTCGCTACGCTTGCGGTCGGTGATGTCACGCCCTACACCCTGGTACTCGATGATTACTTCATTCTCGTCAAATATTCCCCGGTAGATCCAGTGCTGCCACCGGGGATCCTCTCCAGGAAGGCTCACCTCAATCTCAAGGTCCCATACCGGAGAACCAGGTGTGCAGGCCTGCATCCCGGCCTGAAGCCGTGAGACAGACTCGGGAGGAAGATATGCGATGACCGACCGGCCAATAACTTCGTCAGTATTGATTCGCAGACTCTTGCAAAACGCATCGTTGGCAAAGGTGATCTTACCCTGAGGCGTGTACCTGCAGATCATCTCGAGTTGATCCTCGACTATCCCGCGGTACCTTGCTTCGTTGATGCGAAGCCGCTCCTCCATCTCCTTTTCCAGGGTGATATCCTCGATGATCACCGTCTGACCGTGTTCTCCGGTATCAAAGATGGTGTTCAGTATCCTGACCTTGTAGTACTGGGTCCAGTCATACTGGTCCATCCTGAGGATCCGGGTCTGTTCAGCCTTCTCGTCAGGACCGTCAAGAAGTCTGGGACTGGTAAGGACACGAAGCAGGTTCTGGGGAAGAACTGAAATCGGGGCACTCAGTATCTCCTGCTGGTTGAGATCAAACATCTGGCAGAACCTGTCATTCACCTGGTTGATCCTGCCTTCCTCATTGATGACCACGATCCCTTCTTTGGTGAAACCAAGGATCGCAGCGAGTGGAATCCGCTGGGAGAGATAAAAGACCTTTGCAGCCCCCATCTGCCGTAATTCTACACATCCGGAGATTTCCAGAATTTCTAAGTATTTCGCAACCGAATTCCGGTTCATTTTCAGACGCTGCGAAATATCTGATATGGTTAGGCCGCGGGGATGAAATTTGAGCAGAGACCGGATTTTATTGAGGTTATCCCTCTCTGCAGGCATACTTGAAATTTCGGAACCGAACTAATAAAAGTATGCCACGCAATAAAATCAAAAATAAAAACTTAAATACTAATTCAACCGTGAATTGTCATTCTTATTCAGATATCATGGCTCATCATGTATCTCCGGGAGAGCAGGCTGCCGAGACTGTTTTTATATAGCGGATGGGTGAACATGCATTCCGCCAGTCAGGGATGCCATGCGGTATTGCGTAGAAAATCCTTATTGTCATACATTAACCATTGCGATCAGCCCTCATTGGGAGGGTTGAACACTCATGCACAGTCATACCCCAAAAATTAGGCCTGCCCTGTGCCATCGTGAATCTGATGCTATTGATGCGGAGAATGTGTGATCTCTGTATAACCGACAGAATTCCCATGGCTTTTTGCGGGTATGGATGATGACAATACCCGGTTACTGCCCGGTACCCGGGTATTCATCAGCAGATCAACGGTCTGCAACCTGTGCTGAGACATCTTCAGCGATGCATAATGCATACAGGGCTCTGCTTTTGCATCAGACAATTCAGGTAGGAGTACGATGGTATCTCAGTCAGAACACATACGATCCAATGGAAGGATCATAACAGTCACAAACCCGCATGCAGAGATCATTCTGCATCAGGCTAATGAAAGGAAACATAGCGGGGATCTCACAAAGGCACTTGAGATCTATGATCAGGTTCTCATGATCGATCCCGGGAATGCAAGGGCGTACCATTCAAAAGGCAATGTTATGGACATGCTTGGCAGGTACAAAGAGGCTGTTGCCTGCTATGACATGGCACTCGAACATGACCCTCTCCATGCAGAAGCATGGTATAACAAAGGAATCACCTTAAGCAAGATGGGGTGCGAGAACGACGGAACCGAATGTATCCAACGGGGGATATCACTCGCGATCGGCTCGCACTGACAGGAAAATTAACGACACTGATCGCAGATCAGTCACATAACCACTCATTAGAAGGAGCCCGAAACTCCACCATTCACTTTTGATGTATGGCTGGGATCTCCCGGCCGTCATCGTTTAAAATCGGAGGCCTCATCTGATGGGGCATCGATCTCTGGTACGTGCAACGTTCTGGGCTGTCATCTACACTATCATACATCCGTGGTGAGCACCATCGTTGAGGAGCAGACCGGGTCAGGCTTACCAATACTTATCCTAGGAAATGTCCCTGGTAGATTGGGAGAGAATCCGACCGGTGATAAACAGGAAAACCGGTTTGTACCGGTAGAAAGCCTGATTAAGGCAGTTGAATATCTCCAGAGTAACGATGCTGCCGGACTCATCATCAGCAGGGAGAGACACGATATCAGCCCTGATGATCTTGTAACCCTTGTACAGGCCCTTGGTTCGTCCCGGTTCCTTCTCCTCTGGCCTCCTGATGAGATGATGAAGGTCATAAGACCGGTTACCGTGAAGAAGGTAATGAAAGATGAACTGGATGACCCTGAAAACCTTCTCGACAAGATTGCCATCCTAGAGGCAAGGAACGCCTCTCTTGAAGCGTCAATGAAAACACTTGTTGCAGCCCTGAGCCAATGCGATCCATGGCCGGAAGCGTATGCAGGTGATGAAGATGCCTGGGAACTGATCATGCAGGGAATTCCCGTCGCTGACAAGGATGCAGAAGACTTCGGAGACACAGGCGATGATGAAGGATCAAGTGAGGAGGAGTATGACGAAGAATGAAAATTCAAGCCGCAAGACTCAAATAACAAGGTTTATCGTTCCCTGTGGGTAACCAACCAGATCAGGTCAGAGAGAAGGGTTGAAAGAAGAATGCTTGAGAGATGGAAACTATCCCGGGTGCTCTCACTCACTATCTTCTGCATCGTTGTCTTCATCGTCTCCGGGATGATCCTTATAAATTATTTTTTCACCATCGAAGCGGTGAAAGAGGAGACCCGGATACTCAGGGATCATTCCGAACAGATGATCAACACCTCGTTTCAGCTGATCAATACCGGGCTTGAGATATACGATAACTCCTTCAACACCGATATGCAGGATGGGTTCTCACTTGCGATGGAGAGATATAATAAATCGGGTGGGAACTTCTCGCAGATAGATCTCCAGGATCTCAGTCAAAGGCTGGGAATGGAGGTCCATCTCATAAACCGTTCGGCAGTAATCGTGAAAAGTTCGAATATAATGACCCCTTTACTCGATTTTAATACCGTTTACCCTGATTTCGCAGAATTTTTAAAGAATATCAGTACCACAAACGGGTTTTACCCTGACCGGATTGTAACAGACTACTACACCCGGAATCTGACCAAGTACGCATACATGCCCACACCTGATCACCAGTATGTCATCGAACTTGCTTTGAGCAGACCGGAGTTCGGCCAGGAGAAGCTGCGTCAGGACTATCGGCAAGTGATGGACCAGGTCGGAGCGATAAATCCTGATATTGATCACTCCCGCCTGTTCAGAAAAAATTTCAGGCTCGTGGGGGATGCAGATTATAATGCTACCATTGAGGAGCGATCCATCATCAACAGCATCCTGAATGATCGGAAAAGCATTGAGTTCGCTCATCCGGAGAACGGATCCACCGTAAAGTACCTCCTCATCGATATGCGAAACGATCTTTATGGTGCTGATATGAGCCTCATTGCAGAGATCACGTATAAAAATCAGCGTATGCAGGACAAACTGGGGTACCTGCTCGGATACCACCTTATCCTTGCAACAATAGCCATTATATCCGGGCTTCTGCTTTCTCTTCAGATCTCCCGCAGGATCACCAGACCAATAGAAGAACTGGTTGAGGACGTGGACAGGCTGGCTGACGGTGACCTGGATCACAGTATCAGGACCGGTGTCACCATCGAACTTCTCAGACTACAGGAGAGTACAATCCGGCTCGTTTCTAGCATAAGGGCCCTGGTCCATGAGCTACGGGAAGAGGAGGAGAAACTCCTCCAGAGTGAGGAGCGGTACCGTACCGTGGTTGAGAACCAGACCGAACTCATCTGCAGGTTCAGACCTGATGGGAATCATCTATTCGTCAACGAAGCATACTGCCGGTTTTTTGAAAAGAGCAGTGATGAGATGCTGGGGTCGCGGTTCATCCCCAGGATGACCCGGGAAGAGCGGCGGGTAATGGAGAAGCATCTCGCATCACTGACCAGTGATAGTCCATCAGGCACAATCGATCAGCAGGTTCGTACCCTTGACGGCGGGATCAGGTGGGTGCAGTGGAATGACACTGCAATCTTTGGGGAAGACGGGGCTGTCACCGAGTATTTGTCGGTTGGCAGAGAGATCACCAGACTGAAACTATTGGATGAGAGTGTCAGGGCATCTGACATGCTCTATCGGTCAACCATCAACGCCATGGTGGATGGTGTTCATGTGATCGATCGTTCATACACCATTCTTCTGATCAACAATGCATTTCAGGCCTGGATTGACCTTCCTCCTGCAGACACCCTGGTTAACCGGAATTTATTTGATGTATTTCCGTTTTTGGACCGCAAGATCAGATCAGAATATGTGGAGGTGTTTGAGACCGGCAGGATGCTGATCAGTGAAGAACTGCAGAAACTGGATAATGGACATAAAGAAGAGATACACACAGAAACCCGCAAGATTCCGATCTGGTTAGATGGAAGGGTAGAGAAGATCGTAACGATCATCAGGGATACTACTGACAACCACCAGGCAGAACTGGCGCGTCAGAACATGAATCAGATGTTGGAACATGAGGTAAAAACACGTACACAGGAACTTGAAGCCATCGTGCACGAGCTCGACTCATTCACCTATACCGTCTCACATGATCTCAGAGCACCACTCAGGGCTATCGACGGGTTTGCTCACATATTCAGATTAAAAGCAGAATCAGACCATAAACCGGAGGTTACCTACTACCTCGGGAAGATCCACGAGAACATCAGGCTCATGGATCAGCTGATCGATGATCTGCTCAACTTCTCCAGGATGTCACGAAGACAGATCGAACGAACAACCATCGATATGGAGGCAATGGCGAATGAAGTCGTCATGGAACTGCGAAACCTATACCCACTGGTCAGGTTCGAGGTAACAATTGATGAGCTGCCGACTGCCCTGGGTGACGCACTTATGATCAGACAGGTGCTTGCGAGCCTCATCTCGAATGCGATGAAGTTCTCACAGCGGCAGCACAGACCGAAGATACGGGTTGGTTATACGATCATTGATAATGAACCAGAGTACTTCGTGCAGGACAATGGGATAGGTTTTGATATGCAGTATGCAGATAAGATATTTGACGTGTTCCACCGGCTGCATCCTGCAGGAGAGTACGAAGGGACAGGCGTCGGCCTTGCAATCGCAAAAAGGATTGTTATCAGGCATGGCGGGCACATCAGGGTCATATCAGAAGAAGGATCAGGGACGACCTTCTTCTTTACAGTAGGGATGGTACATGGCACGAAGTGACGCAGGTTTGGAGTTGATACTCATTGAGGACAGCCAGAATGATATCGAGCTCTTCCTCAATGTTGTAGAATGGATCGATATGGGTGATCAGGTGCGGGTCTTTCCAGATGGAAGAGAGGCGCTTGAGTACCTCCTCGGCACAGGAAAGTTCGAGGGAAATGCACTGGATTATCCCGCCGTAATATTCCTTGATCTGAAAATGCCACTCATGGACGGGATAGAAGTACTCAAGGCCCT
>CAZVAS010000029.1:15772-17033 GCA_964625165.1 uncultured Methanospirillum sp.
TGCCAGAAGGTTTCTGCAGGAACAACGCCGGTTACAACAGGTGAACTATATATGCCAGACCTGTTGATCTCATCGATAAGCCGAATTGCTTCATCCCGCTCTTCCTCTGTGGTATAGAATATCATCGACCTGTACTGGGTTCCCTCGTCCGGGCCCTGCCGATTCAACTGGGTCGGATCATGAAGGCCAAAGAATATCTCAAGCAACTTCCGGTAGGAGACCTGCTCTGGATCATATTCAATCTGCACAGCCTCGACATGCCCTGTCCGGTCAGAACATACGTCCCGGTATGTCGGATTCGCCAATGTTCCGCCGGTATAGCCGACCCGTGTAGCAAGAACACCGGCCACCTGCTGAAACGCCGCCTCAACGCCCCAGAAACATCCTGCTGCAACGATCGCTATTGCCATGCGATCAGGTATGTTACCCGGGTTTATCAGGGTGACCCAGGTCGGGTAAACCTATATACACCAGAAGAAACCTGATTGCTTCATGCGATTGTGGATAGCAGCTCTCTATGTAATTCTCATTCTTGCTCTGGTCCCCTCGGCACTGGCCGATATCAGGACTGTTCCCCCGGGAGGAACGGTTTTCATCGGGGAGGAAAACCTTGACATCAGTGGATCAGGTGTCAGTCCAGGAAGTCAGCTCGCCTGGTGGGCTCCCGGTACCTCCCTTGATGAGACCCCTGCAGATACAATCACGGTCTCAAGCCCGACCAGTTTCTCTGCACTCAGTGCCTCGTTCTCAGGAAGAGAAGGTATTTGGTACTCACTTGCAGGAAAGACCCCGGTGATGAAGATCAAGAAGCCGAAAATGAGGGTGAAGATCACCGATACAACCTCGGACTTTGATGCCACAGGTAAATGGCTACCCAGGGGGCACCTGGCTTCGTTTCAGATCGAGAGCAATCTGTATGAACTCAGGTCACGGGGCGGTCTCACCGGTGCACCGGTTGACATTATCATCATCAACCCTGAGAAGACCGAGTACTCGTCAGTCTCCGGTCCATCAGGCTCATTCAGCCTCACCGGAATTCCGGTAAGTTCAGCCTTGTACGATACCGGCCCGGTCTGGAATACGGGAGGGACAGAGTCGGGAACATATACAATCCAGGCGAAGTGCACGGCCAACGAACTGGACTCAAACAGTGCTGACCCGGGAACAGGGGTATCAGAGATAGTGACGGTGCTGATACAGGATATTAACCCGCTATCAGGTTCAGGGAAACAGGTGGAGATAGAGGCAGGATCAGATCAAA
>CAZVAS010000029.1:17133-20042 GCA_964625165.1 uncultured Methanospirillum sp.
ACCTCAATCTTTTTTTGGATCCAGATAGAATACATCCCATGAATCTTGGGGCAACACTCATCAAATCGCGGCGAAGTGTCCGCAGCTTCACTGATGTACCGGTTAATGATGAGATCATCCACGAAGCCCTCGAATGTGCCAGGCTTGCACCGACGGCGATGAACCTTCAGCCTTGGCTCTTTGGAGCGATCAGAGACAAGGCCCTGCTGAAGCAGCTCGCTGACCTGACCGATCATGGAAGGTTCATCGAGAACGCCACGGTCTGTTTTGCAGTTTTCGGAGAGAAAGAGGCGAAGTATTACCTTGAGGATGGTTGCGCTGCAACCGAGAATATCATCATCTGCCTGCAGGGATTCGGCCTTGGTACCTGCTGGGTTGCAGGTGACAAGAAGGAGTATGCAGAACCGGTCAGAAAACTCCTGAACGTTCCTGAAAAGTATACACTGGTGTCTTTGATCGCAGGAGGGTTTCCAAAAGAGATCTCAATGCCAAAGAAGAAACATCTGGACGAAGTCTCTTTCACCGACACCTGGAAAGAAGAAGACCAGTAAAAATTTTTGATATTTTTCTCTTTTTTTGCTTCTTTACATCAGATACTCTGGAAGAGTTTTACCAGATCGCTGTAGTCTATCTTTGCGTTTCCTGATACATCAAAGGCTGCAACCGGTTCATTGGCTTTGATCCAGTCCATGTACTTGAAGAACAGACTTACATCAGCGAATTCAAGTCTCCCATTCCCATTAAGATCCTCATACACTCCATCACCGTTGAGATCCTTCGGGGCATTGGACTGGCCCGGGAGGGTTGTTACTGAACCTCCTGCAAGGGCAGAAAGAGTCTTTCCTGCATCAATCCTCCCACCGGTCACGGTCTTTCCCGACCAGGCAGAGATTTTGTCAACGTTGCGCAGGATCAGTGACTTCAGTTCTGCAGGTGTGAGGCCAGGTTTCTTTGAGAGGAGCAGGGCTGCAAGACCGGCAACATGAGGTGTTGCCATAGAGGTGCCCTTCATGCTCATGTATTGGGATCCTAGTGAGGTCGGATATGTGGAGAGGATACCATCACCGGGGGCTGCAACGTCCACCGACGTGGGGCCATAATTGGAGTAGGATGGAATACCATCCTTGGCAGTGCTTGCTGCAACTGATATGATCTGTGGCTCTGTAAAGCAGGAAGGATACTGCGGGATTGTGTCGGTGTTGATACCGGAGTTACCGGCAGCACAGGCAAACAACGTGTTTGTAGCAGATATCGCGTCCTCGAGTGCCTGGCTCTTTGCAGTGCCACCCCAGGAGCAGCTGATAACGTTTGCTCCCATCTTGCGTGCATATGCGATTGCATTGAGTGAGGCAGCAACATCCCCGGATCCATCTGCACGCAGGAACTTGAGAGGCATTATCTTCACCTTCTGGTTCACTCCGCTGATCCCGATCCCGTTGTTCCCTACCGCACCAATAACCCCGGCACAGTGGGTTCCATGACCGTTGTCGTCCATAGGATCGTTGTCGTTGTTGATGAAATCCCAGCCGTGAACATCATCGATATACCCATTCCCGTCATCGTCAATGCCGTTCCCAGCGATCTCTCCAGGGTTAGTCCAGATGTTTGCAGCAAGGTCCGGGTGTGAGTAGTCGACACCGGTGTCTATGACCGCGACTACGACAGAGTCAGACCCTTTACTCACGGACCAGGCAGAGAGAGCACCGATGTCTGCCCCTGATGTTCCGCTGTTCTGGCCGGTGTTGGAGAGGGCCCACTGTTCAGAGAATCGGGGATCATTCGGTGCACTGGAGACCGATTGTGCACCGAATGATTCGTTCCCGGGAAGTTCAGGGGTTGAAGGGAGTGAGAGCTGAATGACATAGTTTGGCTCTGCATATGCCACATACGACGATTTGTTCAGTTCTTCGATGGCCTTCTCCACCGATACCGAGGTGTCCACGTCGATCATCTGCATCCCTTTGAGGCCTTCTGCTGAGAAGTCATCGGTCACTTCTGCACCCAGACTTGCCAGTTTCGTTGACGCAACACTCATCGCAGAGATCCCATCCGTATTCTTATATTTGATAATAATCTCTCCCGGCACATACGGCGTATCGGTAAGATTGGATGAGGTGTTTTCTGTTCCTGACGAACTGTTTGTTGAGATGTTCAAACCATCTGCCATACAAGGGACTGTTAAGACGGCTGTTATTATAAGAAAAACCAGAAGTGATCTCCAGAGCTCTCGCTGACTGACCATGTGATGACCCCGCCCACCAGAACCTGCAATAGAGCAGACCTGCGGTAACAGGATAGTTGGGTGGCAGTGATTTTAACTGTTCTCTGCTTCGTTCAGCAGGAGAAGAGAAAAACCGGGTGATACAAGGTGGACAAAAGGAATGATTATCCCTGAGTCAGGCAGATCTGTACCACATGAGTCCACCCATCCTGCAGGTTGCACTTGACCTGGTCGAGACGGATCGGGCACTCCGGATTGCAGGGGATGCTGTTGCCGGAGGAGCCGACTGGCTGGAAGCAGGAACTCCCCTGATCAAGAGCGAGGGAATGGCTGCGGTAACTGCCCTTGCTAAAGCGTTTCCCGAAAGAACGATCGTTGCAGATATGAAGACCGCAGACACCGGGGCCATCGAGGTGGAGATGGCTGCAAAGGCGGGAGCTGCCGTTGTCTGTGTACTGGGCTCTGCAGATAACGATGTTATAGCCGAAGCTGTCCGGGCTGGTGCCAAATATGGAGTGAAGATCATGACCGATCTGCTGAATGTGACAGACCCTTCAGCCCGGGCCAGGGAACTAGAGGCCCTTGGTGTTGATATCATCGCTGTTCACACCGGCATAGACCAGCAGATGACCGGGAAAAACCCCCTTGAAGTGCTGACACAGATAAAGGGATTAGTCTCTCTTCCGGT
>CAZVAS010000030.1:0-13009 GCA_964625165.1 uncultured Methanospirillum sp.
ATCCTTTGCAGAGAACCTGAAGTCGTACGGGTACCAGAAGAGGAACTCCTTCCTCATCGCGTCAAGTTCTGCACGCTGCGGAAGGTCTGGGGACTCTTTTCCGAGGAAGATATAGTCAAAGACCTCCGGTGTCAGGATGGCAGGATCCATCTTTTTGACTTGTGCCGCGATGGTGTAGTACGCCATGTAGATGGTTGAGTCAGAGAGTGGCTCTATCAGCCATTCAGGATCCCATGGCAGTCTGGTTCCAAGCCCTACCCGTCTTGAACATGCCCAGTCTTTGAGCCAGCCGACTGTCCTGTCAAACTCAGCCCTGACCTCTGGAGGTACCAGTTCCATTGTGGCGAGTTGATCTGATACCTGCTTCTTCCAGGCAGGGTCACTGTACTCAAGGAACCACTGGTTATGCAGGACCTTGACATACACTCGTGACCCGCATCTGCAGACGACCGGTCGGGTGTCAAATTCGTACATGACAAAGGAGCCGTGCTTGTCTGTGAGCACCTGACCGATCTCATCACGTGCGAACTTTACAGGTTTGCCCCCGTACTTCTCGTACATCTTCCCGGTGCTGTGCTCTGCTGAGTAGACCTCCTGGGTCAATGCTTCCAGGTTGGGGTCATCCTGGTTGATGATGTCTGCCTTCTCAACTGCCTCTACAGCCGGGAATTCACCATACCCGTCAACCTTGATCAGGCCGACCGGTTTGATTGAGGTGTACTTCCCTTTCTGCTGCAGGTCACGAAGAGCGATGTAATCGTATGGTGCATGGGCTGGCACACTCATCACAAGCCCGGTTGCCATGTCTGGATCCACGAAGACTGCCGGAAGGATCGGAATCTCACCACAAAATGGATGGGTCACGGTCTTGTCGACGAGTTCTGATCCCTTGATCACACCGAGTTCCTTGACCTCGTGATCCTGAAGACCGAGTTTGGTCATCGCTTCACGTGAGAGGATCCATTCCTTTCCGTCTACCTGAGCCCGGACATACTCAACATCCGGGTTGACCCAGAGGTTGGTGACACCATAAATGGTCTCAGGTCTGAGGGTTGCACAGGGGATAGTGACATCCCCATACTTGAAGAGGATCAGGATGAACTTCTGAATCTCTGCCTTGTCTCCCTCAAGCAGATCGTGGTCTCCAACAGGGTTGTCATCCTGTGGGCAGTACCTGACCGGATGTGCACCCTTGACAACATGACCTGCCTCGTTGAGGTGCTTCCATTGCCACTCGATGAACTTGCTGTAGGTAGGCTCAACGGTGGTAAACCGCCGTGTCCAGTCGATCGAGAGCCCTGCCTGCTTCATCACCCGTTCGTACTCGTTCGCGAAGTGGTTGACGATGTTGAGAGGATCGGTGAACGAGTCAAGCACATTCTGTGGGACTCTGTAGAGATCCCTGTACAGTTTGATTGCTTTCTCGTCTTTCCGGGCAATCCGCTTTGATATTCCTACAACTGGTGCCCCGGTGACGTGAAATGCCATCGGATACAGCACCTCACGTCCCCGCATCCTCCAGAACCTGGCGATGACATCGGGAACGATGTATGTCCGGCCATGGCCGACATGCATCGCACCACTCGGGTACGGATATGCAACGGTGAGATAGAACTTCTGCTTGTCAGATGGTTTTGTGACAAATGCCCCTTCCCACCTGGCTCTGATTGCAGTCTCCTGGTTATTGGTCTCCTGAGTCACAATAAATCCTCCCGAACACCTTCAGACCGTCTTGAGCCGAATGGGCTCGCCTTCGTTGTACCTGCGGAGCATCTCCTGGGCAATGGTGCTGTTCTTAGCGAGATGGATCTCGCCTGAGTCGTTGACGGTCGCTGTGAAGAGATATTCTCTTCCTGCAAAGACGTCCACGATCTTTCCGGTATTGCCAGGCGATATGATGGAGAGCTGCTTCTTGTCGATTCTGACCTGCAGTCCTTCACCAAGGTTTAGTTCCTCTTTCTCAACCGGAGCTGCAGCTGCTGCAACTTTTGCTTTCTTTGCAAGTTCGCTTGCAGGTCTGATGTCGATCCCGACACCGACCTTGTTCACGATTGCAGCAATGTTCTTGCCACCTTTTCCGATGGCAGCAGGAACATCCCGGTCGTCGATGTACACAACAGCTTTGGTTGCTGAGAGCATCTCGACAAGGATCTCACCGTTTGAGTACCTGCCGATCTCACGCTGGATGTCACGCTCGGTGACCTCCCAGGTGGAACTCTCCTCATCCTCATCGTCACTCTCTTCTTCAGACTGTTGGGGTTCAGGACTCTGGACCGCGGGTACTGTGACCACTGCCTTTTCAGGTTCAAGACCCTTGCCGGTCTCCTGTGGTGGCTCATATGCCGGGGTCTCCTCTTCCTCGATAGAGGCCACCGGAAGCACGACTGTCTCAGTGCCGAACTTGAAGATCTCAAATGAGACCTCACCGGTCTGGAGCTCTGAAAGAGTGGTAACCGGTCGGATATGCATCTCGTTGTCTGCCCCTTCCGGAACCTTCATCGAGAAACTGGTTGAGTAGATGTGCTGGATGTGCCCGTCCTTCATGTAGATGAGACTTCCAAAGACCTGTGAGAGGGCTGAGAAGTCTATCCGGTATGCCAGTCGCTGCAGTGCTTCTAGTGGTGACACTGCATGGAGGATACCGATCATACCAATACCGGCTAGCCGCATATCAGCAAAGACATCAAAGTCATCGTTCTTCCTGAGTTCATCAAAGATGACAAAATCAGGTCGGACAAGGAGCATCACATCTGCTGTGTTGACCATGCTGCCGTCAAGTGCAGTGTACTGGGTGATCTGGTCAGGGACCTGCATCTCCCGTGGCTGTTCCATCGTTTTGACGATGCAACCCGATTCAGAAAGGTATGTGGCAATCGCCTGTGCAAGGGTGGTCTTCCCACAACCCGGTGTTCCGGTGATCAGAATTCCGGGTTTCTCACTCATCAGCAGTTTTTTGATGATCTCTACCTGATTGTAGTCCTGAAGAGCGAGATCCACAATCGGCCTGACTGCGGTGATCTCCATCCCGTCAGAGAAAGGACGCCGAGCGATTGAAATTCGCATAGATCCGATCTGAACAACTGTTACTCCACGCTTCTCTATCTCAATGAATCCATCAGGATCGCGTTTTGCACGTTCAAGGATCTCCTGGGCCATCGACCTGAGTTCGTACTCAGTACAGAGGGTCTCCCTGATTGTGAAAGTCTCTGTCTTTCCGATGGTTCCCTTTCGAACCATCGGCTTTGCCCGCTCTTTCAGGTAGACTGCAATGGTGTACTCATCAAAAAACTGATCAATTGCAAGCGGTGTGAAGTCCTCGACCTGTGGCCTGAGGTATAACACATCAAGACCTTTCGCCTTAGCGACCTCGGACTGGACAACATCGCTTGTGATAAATCGTGCACCGTGAGTTATTGCAACCCTGCGGATGAGGGAATCTATTTCACCGCCACTTGCAAGTTTTACCTGCTCAAGTGTTGGGCGTTCTCCGTAGAACTCTATTGATATTATACCCTTTTCGGCAAGTTTGCACAGTTCCTGGAGTTCGGTCAGACCTGAAAATCCGATCTCCCGTCCCTGGTTTGCCTGCGCCTCAAGCTCGGCAACAACTGCTTCCGGTATTATTATTTGAGCTCCGTTATATTCACCTGTATCGATGAGAGTGGTGATGCGACCGTCTATGACGACGCTAGTATCTGGAACCAATTTCAAAAATATTCACCACTTATAACGTGGTCATTCATTGCTTTTATTATATACCTTATCCGGCTCAAATAGGCGGTCTGCAATAATTTTACCGCTGATAGTCCGGTAAAAACAGGTCCAGTGTCCTGTGTGGCATGCTGCACATTCCTGTGAGACTATATAGATCAGGGAGTCACCATCACAGTCAACCCTGATCTCATGAACCTGCTGGAGATTCCCTGACTCTTCACCCTTCTTCCAGATCTTCTTTCTCGATCTACTATAATAGTGGGCGAATCCAGTCTCCTGCGTAAGTTCGATCGCCTCACGGCTTGCATAGGCCAGCATGAGAATATCCTTTGTCTTCAGGTCCTGGGCGATCACCGGGATCAGGCCCTGCTTATCAAAGCTGAGTTCTATCTGATCTGATCCGCTGCTCATGAGACAACCAGCCTGATGAGAAACCCGAAGAGATCACCAAGGAAGAGGGCAGAGATAAGTCCGCCTGTGATCGGAATCAGGAATGGCACACCGTAACTGATCCAGACAGTCCCCGCCTTTCGGTACAATGCAAGTTCTTTGCGGTACTTTTCGGGGTGTTCCTTGAGTGACTTGGTATACACACGCTTCCCACCTGAAACAAGATCCTTAATAGCAGCCCGTACCCCAATGAATTTCCTCTGAAGTTCTCCGTTCACCTCGGTGAACTCCTCCATCACAATCCCGAACTGATCCTCGATTGTTGATCCCTGAACCGGGAACCCGAGAAAGAGATAGGCCAAGGGTGCACGGTTTCCCCTGATCACGTTCATCACAAAGAATGCAACCGGGAGGATGAGATTGATGACAACTGCATTGAAGAGGACGCTGAATGGGAGGAATACATATGGAGGAAACCCGAAGATCGGGTACCCGGTAACGGGAACGAATGGGAAGCATGGGATGAGAACCGTGATGAGTATCAGTGCCTTCGTGTCTGCCATTCCCATTAGATTGAACCTGGTGAAGAGGTAGAAGGCAACCACAAAGAAGAGTATGAGCGGGATGAGGGGCATCATCATGCGCAGATCACCTGCTTCTGCCACAGAGTACCAGAACCAGATAAGCATAGGAATGCCGATTGCTACTGCAGGGTACCACATCACAACCGGAACTGCACGCTCCCTGATGTCCTCCACGCATCCATAAATGAGGGTTATAATAAGAGCCAGGGCGTTAACAGCAAGAGGGAGCATGACCGCAGGCATGCTGAATATTTCCATGATACCTCTTCTCTCCGATCCTTAATCTTGTGTTCGATCGATCCCTGGTGTTTTATTATCGTTTCAGGACGCCCATCTCAGCGAGCCGGGCTGGCAGATACTCATCGGTAACGAAGTCAAGACCTCGGGCAGCAAATGCCTGCTGTTCTGACTTCAGGTTCAACGAGAGCTGGAGATCGATCTGTTCACGCCAGTAGTCTGATGCAAACCGTGGATCTGTCTGTTCTGCCCTGAGAGCACCGATGTCCTGCTCTGTCAATTTATCGGAAGGAAGATCATAATCCCTGATATCGGTCGGCTGCACTCCTATGAACCTGGCTGATGGTGTGGCCAGGATATCAGAGATGTGTGCACTTTTGATCGAACCATATGCAACAGAGGCATAGATCCGGTATGACCACGGGTCGCCATCGGTGAAGACTGTAACCGGGAGTTCGAACTCTTTGGCGAGTCTGTTTAGCATCCTCCGGGTGGATCTTGCAGGCTGGCCTTTGAGGTGAACAAGGATGGCATCGTACTTCTCATCAAACCCGTTCTCTATAAGACGGGCATACATACCACCTGTTTCGATCGCGATGACCATTTTCGCATCATGATCCACAAGATCAAGTTTCTCTACGTTTGTCGGGATCTGGTAGCCGGTCTCGCCGACATCGTTGCCACAATGGATCTCCTTTGGGCCACGTCGGGTCTCTTCCCTGACCCTGAGAGGACCGAAGACACTTGCCCCACTCTCCTCAGGTCTGAGGTTGAACTGCTCTCGCTGAACGTCGGTGAGGATCTCAAGATCCTCGATGAGAAGGTTTGAATCGTTCTGGGCTGCAAATTTGGCTCTCTTCCATCCTTCAGAGATGTAATACAACTCTCTTAAGGTAGATGAACGGTTCTCCACGATCTGGTGTCTGATGAACCAGATCACGTATGCCATCTTCAGGATATGCAGGGCACTCTTCTCGCTTCCTGCCTCACGGAGCCTCTCCCTGTCACCGTATCTCCATGCGTCAATATCTTCGTCGTACTCAATGTTCTTCTTGGTTCTGGTCGGCATAGCGATGGATGGGAGATCTCCTCTGGTCATCTGGGAGTACCACTGCCTTGGAATCCCCAGCAGTTTCTCCAGTGTCTCCTTCTGCCTGACTTCCTTATCGATCAAGATCCACCACCACCTTCTTCTTCTCGTCTATTCCCCTGATGTCAATACTTCCCCTGCCGGTTCCCGGAAATTCGGTTATCCATGTTTCAGAAGGAGCGATGCGGAGTTGCCAGACTGCCGAGTAGTCATCCCCGATCTTCTCGACAAAGACCGGCGGTTTGTCAGCCTTCTGTGGATCGTCCTGAGTGATGGCGTAGAGCGATATATCAACTGCATGTGCAGTATAATTGCTCACTAGTATCGATACGATCCCATCTGTTGTTCTCTTCTTGGCAACCAGTCGTCGCATGATCTGGCCCTCGATCGGTGAGGTATCAGGCACAGGCATCTCAAGAGTCTCTGCAACTTTTTCAGCAATGTCTGGAATGATGGAACAGATTGCCCGTGCACGTTCCTCGCTCTGGCGGCTCCGGTCACGACGCTGGATAAAGGTCTTGAGATCACGCCCGAGATCCTGAAGTGCCAGAGTTACCTCCCTCTCGATCTCCGGAATAGAAGCGACCGCATCCTTACTCTCGCTCGTGAACGGGACGTTCGTCGATGCCACATGTACGAGGATGATCAGGGGCCCGGTGGGAAGCCCCTGCTGACTGATGCCGTAGGTCTTCCAGTTCACACCATTGATACAACCGGTTACTGCACAGGCTCCCTGTTGGTACATAAGCGGTACCCGGTTTGCAAACCTCATGATCCTTGCAGTGCCTTCTGATTCGAGTTTGCCACCCCAGCCGAGTGCTGCCTCCACGATAAATGGATGCCCATGGTATACCGCAGCGGGCCGTGTCCGTGCCGAGATGTAGTCTAACTGGAACTCCTTCTCAAGCCCCTGCCTGATGAGATCCTCTCCTATCGGGGAGAGACACTGTTGTGCCGGTGGCGGTGGCACATTTGCATTCTGCATGGCTGCAAGCAACGTCCCAAGTTCTTTTGTATTGAGTGAAGAAGCAGCCCGGTCATCTTTCATCCCTGCTCCGCTCAGGATCTCGGTCGCTGTCTTCTCACCAACTCTGCTGAACCCTTCGATCAGAAATGTCCTGAGCGACTCTTTGGATGCTGCCGCCATCCGTTTGAGTTCACCGAGCTCGACACCGTGAGGATGAGGTTTGATGGCTTTTGGCGGGACGATCGGCTCATCACTTGCACGGTCAAACGTCATCGTCTCCCCGTCAAGATCGACCCTGATCCGACAGTGCGGATTCACAACTGAAGTGTATCTCAGGTACTCGATGAGCCGTTTTCGTGCGGTCAGACTGCTTTTGAACTCGATCTCGATCCTGGTCCCATGAGTCCGGTCCCAGGTTATCTCTTCTCGTGAGAGGATCTCAGGCTCGTTCGTCTCGGTCTTGATCTGGATGAGCATCCTGAATGCTCCCCGGTCAGCACCACACCGGGAGATAACAAGTGTTGGTGTTCCGGTTGTGAGCTGGGCGTAGAGGACAGCAGCTGAGATCCCGATACCCTGCTGACCACGTGACTGACGGATCTGGTGGAACCGGGATCCGTAGAGAAGTTTTCCAAAGACAAACGGAATATTTTCAGGAACTATACCCGGACCGTTGTCTTCTACCACGACCTTGAAGACATCCTCCTGCATCCTGAAGATCCCAAGGTAGATGTCCGGTAGCACTCCGGCCTCCTCGCAGGCATCAAGGGCATTGTCGATCGCTTCCTTGACTGTGGTGATGATCCCTCGTACCGGGGAATCAAATCCGAGAAGGTGTTTGTTCTTCTCAAAAAACTCGGCGACACTGATGCTCCGCTGCTGGCGTGCCAGTTCGTCTGCAAGGGTTTCAGCAGGAAGTTCTTCCTGCACAGGTCCGGTCTCTTTTTTTCGTGCCATCGGGTTCTTGATAGTTTTGTGGTATCAGTACTCGTGCAGCTGTACAATTCTGCGGTAATTATTGTGCAGTAAGTGTGGTGATCACATCAGAAAGTGGAAGAGTCTGTTGCTCTCCTCCTTTCATGTTCTTCAGGGTTGCCATCCCTGATCTAACCTCCTCCTCGCCGATGATGACCACATAATCAGCACTCTTACCTGCATTTTTCATCTGGGCTGAAAATCCTCTCCCCATCAGATCGATACCACAGATGATCCCGCTTGCCCGCAGTTCCCGTGCAACGGTAAGTCCCCGTTCTCTGGCCTCCGGGGTAAACACAACGGTTACCTGCGGTTGGAACGGCATCCATATCTGCTCTCCGAGGGCAACCATGACCCGGTCAAATCCTATCGCAAACCCGACCGATGGAGTATCCTCACCACCAAAGAGATGGGCAAGCCGGTATGCCCCGCCTCCGAGGATCTGGTTCTCTGCTCCAAGACCCTCTGCAAAGCATTCAAAAACAACTCCTGTATAGTAATCAAGACCCCTGGCGATGGCAGGATTGATCTCGTACTGGATTCCCTGGCTATCCAATATACCAAAGGTCTCTCTGATCCGGTCTGCCTCAGGGATCTCCCCGATAACCGCAAAGACCTCATCGAGTGTCCGTGCACTGATAAGCTGCTGCAACGGGGCTGCCAGATTCTCTCTTCCTGTTTCTGACAGGAATGCTGAAGCTGCATCAGTGTCGCGTTTGTCAAGGAATGACCTGACCTTCTTCTGATCTTCAGCTGGAAGATCTTTCAGAAGTGTCCGCATAAAGGAGAGGTGCCCGATCTTCATGACAAAGGTTACACCTGCAGTCCTGAGCAGTTCATCGGCAACCATCATCACCTCAGCATCAGCCATCGCCGAGTCGGCCCCGATCAGTTCAATCCCGAATTGCCAGAACTGCCGGTATCGTCCCTTCTGTGGACGTTCATACCGGTAGCAGTCCGCATAATAACTCCACTTGATCGGTTTTGTCAGGGATCGCCCTTCGTTGACAAAGGTCCTGAGCACGGGTGCTGTGAGTTCAGGCCTGAGTGCGAGGGACCTCCCACCCTTATCCTCGAAGACATACATCTCATCGATGATCCCTTCGCCAGACCGGATCGTGAAAAGTTCCAGTTCCTCAAAGGTGGGTGTTGATACTTCGCGATACCCCCAGGTCCGGGCTTTTGCCCGCATACGTGCCTCGATCTCCCTGCGCTGCTCCATCTCATCAGGGAGCATATCCCGTGTTCCTCGTGGTCTGCTCAGCATGTTTACCCTCTGTAACTACCGCCTCGCTGGCGTTTTTCCAAGTGCCCGGTCAAGCACCGGTTCGTTGGAGAAGACCTGTTCCCGTTTCTGCTGTCCCTGAAGCCAGAGTCCGAGCAGGACGATACCTATCCCCAGGATATCGACAGACGGAAAGAGCAGAATCTCTCCTGCCCCTGCGGTTGTGATCGCGGTGTGTAATACTCCCATTCGTGCCGCTCCCCGGTACCCGGCAAGGCCGGTTCTCATATAAATTCTGATATCACGCAGCCAGAGAAAGAGACCTGTGGCTGCACCGAAGATGGCGATATAGAAGAGATAACTCACCACAATGAACCTATTATGTAATCTTTGACTCATATCTTACTATCTTATATGGGGCCGCATAGCGATCTGCAGGATCTTCTGGAACGTGTCAGAAGTGGGACTTTATCGCCTGATGAGGCTGAAAAAGAGATCAAGGGTAGAAATGCTGGCCATATCGGATCAATTGCGCATCTGGATCTTGAGCGGGTGGGTCGTTGCGGCATTCCTGAAGTGGTGCTCGCAGAGGGCAAGGATCCTTCACACCTGTATGCCATAGCAGAAGGATATGCACGCAGGGCAGGTCGTTGCGTCATCACAAGGATAGACCCTGAGACTCTCCCAACCCTGCAGGAGATCACCAGGCAACTTGGTATCTCATGTGAATACTCACCTGAAGGTCGGGTGATGGTTCTTGCCGGTGCTCCGAAGATGGCTGATACAGGTGGTATCATCGGGGTTATCACCGCAGGGACGTCAGATATCAGGGTTGCAGAAGAGGCACGGGTCATAGCAGAGGAGATGGGATGCAAGGTCCGTACGGCGTATGATGTCGGCGTTGCCGGGTTGCACCGGCTTTTTCCCGTGCTTGAAGAGATGAAGGACTGCCATGCTTTCGTTGTTGCAGCGGGCAGGGAGGGGACGCTTCCGGCTGTGGTTGCCGGCCTCATGGATCAGCCGGTGATCGGCGTCCCGGTCTCAACCGGATATGGATACATGGGAAAGGGAGAGGCTGCCTTAGCCAGCATGCTGCAGTCCTGCTCTGTGCTGACTGTTGTAAATATTGATGCCGGGTTTGTTGCCGGTGCGTTCGCAGCAAGGATAGCAACCATGGTTGCAGGGAGAAGATCGTGAAACGTGCATTTTATATCGGCAGGTTTCAACCGTTTCACAACGGCCACCTGACCGTCATCAACCGCATCATCAAAGAAGCTGATGAACTGATCATCGGAATCGGAAGTGCCCAGCTCAGCCATGACCTTGAGAATCCGTTCACAGCTGGCGAGCGAGTGCTGATGATCACCCGGGCTCTGGAAGGGCTGAGCCGGCCATTCTATGTTATTCCGATTGAAGACATCAAGCGCAATGCCCTGTGGGTTGCCCATATCACCTCCATGACACCTCCCTTTGATACTGTGTATACAAGCAACCCACTGGTGATACGGCTCTTTTCAGAGGCAGGTATTCCTGTCTGTTCACCTGAAATGTTCAAGCGTGAATCCCACTCTGGGACCTCAATCAGGGAGAGGATGCGGACTGGTGAGGTCTGGGAAGACCTGGTTCCCAGGGTAGTAGTTGATGTGATCACAGAAGTCGACGGTATTGATCGCATCAGGGATCTCGATCGAAACGATGGTGATCCCTCGTTCAGGAGTTCATCAGGAGCTGACCATGTTTAAGCGAATAACCGAACTATTCAGATCAAAAAATACAGAGTCAAAAGCCAACACGACAACCCTTGCTGATCTTCCTGCATGGCTTGATGCAGAAGAGCAGACCTGCATCAGTCTCCGTTCTGAACAGTTCAACGATTCACGTGAGATCATCGAGAAGGCAAGGCAGGATATTCTCGAGCTTCTGGCAGAGTTCGGGGCTGAAGATTCTGCTATGGAGCCCATGCATCCAAAGGTTGAGCAGGTGAACCGGCACAACCTCCCGCAGTTCAAGCATAAGGTAGAAGATGCCCTTGATGTTGAGTTCTCTGATGAGGACGAGGCTTACTATCAACAGGTAGCCGAGATGATCAACAGTTGTTTCAAGGCATACAAGGGCCCGGGCAGGTATCTTCACCATCTCTATGGTGACGAGGTGAAGGTCTTCAGACAACTGATGGATCAGATCGGAAAGGAACTCAATCTCCTGACCGAGGCGATAAAAAACTCCCGGATCAGGCTTGCACGGATCGATGCTGTCAGGGAAGGGATGAGGCTTGTTAGTGATGCAGATGACGAACTTGCCGAAGTTGCCGTGATCAAAAAAGAGATGGATGAGAAACGTAGCGACCTTGTTAAGCGGAAGGAACAACTCACCCGGGATCGGGATCTCCATGCTACCAGCCCTGAGTACAACGAGTATACTGCTTCACAGGCAGCGCTTGAGGAGAAGAAACAGAGATGCCTTGAACTCTTCGAGGCACTTGATGCCCTTGTAAGGACCGCTCTTCCCATATGGCGGCGTGCACTGCGGATCGTTCAGGATGAACGAAAGAAGGATGAGGAGAAATTATTAGATCGGCTGATCCAGGAGGCCGTGCTCCAGCATTATGCAGATCCGGAGTTTTCCAGACTGATCAGATCCACAGCAGGGGAGATCTTCAGATCCATAGAGAGTGAAGCGATTCCTCTCAAGAACTCGTTTGAGAAGACACTGTTCGTGAACGTTGATTCCTATGTGGATCAGATGACCGGTGCAGTTGCATCATGGCATAGTGTTGAGGAGAAGTGTCAGTCCGAAAGAGAAGCAATCGCTTCACATCCGGCAGCGAGTACACACTGCTCATTTGAGACTGCGATTCTAGATCTTGAGCGTGAGATAAAACATGGAGATGATGAGGCCGGAAAACTCGAAGGCCGCGTTCATCATCTGAAGCGTGAAAAAGAGAAGGCAACAACCATCATCAACGATGAGATGAAGGAGTTGTCAGATGGAGAGATCACTGTGGCAGGGCTTTTGGAGGATGAGGCATGAGCCGCCCCGTCCGGGACCTCCCGGTTATGAAAGGGCATGTTGACTGCCTCCCTGCAAAGAAAGAGGATCTCGATCACTGCAGATTCTGTGCCCATTCGGTAAGGTTCAGGGTTGCAGGAATAGAGGTCCCATCTCCGGCAAGGGCATACTGTACTCTTCAGAGAAAGACTGAAGAAGTGGACCTTGCAAAAGTTGAGGCAGTCATCTGCGATGATCTCTCGTCAGAGGGATTTCGTAGCATCATGAACATAATTGGGTAGTTGTCGAACTCCCAACTCACTGTTTTATCTGAACCTTATCTGAAATGCTTCAGGATCTCTTCGATCCTGACGTATCTTTCAAAATGATCAGTAAGTGCATCGAAGGGATCTTCCTCTTCATCACGAGGGATCCATGAGACCCCTTTCTGTTCATAGAGATATGAGACCAGAGCCGTGACTGATGATGAGTTCGTGAACAGTCCGTGCATGTAGGTTCCGATCACCAGCCCGTCATCAGAGACTGCTCCCTCATCCTGGAATGCTCCACGGATTCCTGGATGTTCAGTGTCTCCCATATGGATCTCATACCCGCTCACTTCTGATATTCTGGAGAGTATAGGACCGACTCCTGATGAGGAGCGGGTTACCTGGGTGGTAGTCTTCTCGTACCCGGTAAACCTGGTTGTTCCTTCGATGAGTCCGATCCCCTCATATTCACCTTCATTTGACTCCACTCCTGAGTCGATGATTTTGCTGCAGAGCATCTGATATCCACCACAGATACCGATCACCGGGACTCCTCTCTTTCGTGCTGCT
>CAZVAS010000030.1:13109-14313 GCA_964625165.1 uncultured Methanospirillum sp.
CACCGGAATCTTGCAGAGATCCTCGATGATTGTGATCCCTTCATCAAACAGGGCAGGGTCTCCCCTGAACTTGTTGATGATGATACCGCATACAAGCGGTCTGATATCTTCAGGAAGAAGAGAGATAGTGCCGTATACCTGTGCAAAAACCCCCCCGCGTTCGATGTCTGCGACCAGGATGATAGGATATCTGAGTAACCTGGCCAGGCGGATATTTGCTATGTCGCGGGAGTAGAGGTTTACTTCTGCTGCCCCACCGGCCCCTTCGATGACCAGATGACCGTACTGATCAAGCAGAAGTTTTGCAGCCTCCATCGCTGTTTTGAGAAGTTGGTCCGTCTCCTGGTAATATGATGAGGCCTTGACATCACGGTATGGCCTTCCCATGAGCACGATCTGAGAGGTCTGATCACCTTTGGGTTTGAGCAGGATCGGGTTCATCGCGATCTCTGGCTCAAGGCCGGCAGCCATCGCCTGCATCGCCTGGGCAATCCCTATCTCACCTCCGTCGCGGGTCACATATGAGTTCAGGCTCATGTTCTGTGATTTGTATGGTGCATGCCTGATTGAACGCCGGTATAGTGATCTGCAGATGGCGGTTACCACGGTACTCTTCCCAACATGGGAGGCTGTACCGAGAACCATAATAGACATGATCTTACGTTGGACGGACTGGGTAATAATCTCCCATGACCTGATTGTTTCGATCTCCGTTATAAATGGTTTTGTTCTAATACCGGACAGTAAAAAGGCTTTAATAACAAAACGGGAGATGGTATAGTAATGAATGGTGGTATTTGCTCCATTTGCGGGCTACCAAAAGAGCTGTGTATCTGTGAAGAAGTTGCAAAAGAGCAGCAGAGAATCAACGTAAAGGTCAATAAACGTCGTTACGGGAAAGAAGTCACCGTGATCGAGGGGCTCGATCCTACTGACATCGATCTTGAAGACCTCTCAAAGTTCATGAAGAGTAAACTCGCCTGTGGGGGCACTGTGAAAGAGAGCTCGATTGAACTACAGGGAAACCATCGTGACCGGGTTATCGATCTGCTGGCCAGCAAAGGGTACGCGGTGGACAATATCTCATAACGGGCATGCCCGTATCTCAACGTTTTTTCTGCTGTCTTACCATTGAGTGAAGATCAAGCCTGAAGTTTCCGTCTTTTCCCAGGTTGATCACGCGGTCGTCAGACTCAGCAAGTCT
>CAZVAS010000030.1:14413-20038 GCA_964625165.1 uncultured Methanospirillum sp.
AGACAGATATGTGGCATGATCACCGGGATGAGATCCAGGCACTGATGAAGTCCCGATCACGCCTGATCATCCTGAGCTGGTTGGCAGGTCCGATCACTGTCAGCCTTCTGAACTCACTCTCCCCTCGAACCAGACGTGAGAGCATTCCGCTCTTCTGTTTTGAGGGGTAGGTCTCGATCTCGATTCCAGAAAATCCATCAGGAAGGATCTCCTGCATGGTCATCTCGATGAGGGAACTCTGCTCTTCCGGTGAAAGTCCTGACTCAAGAATAACTATGGTCCCATCCCTGACTTTGTCCAGAATCAGACGGATCTTCTCCATGGATGCCATTCGTGAGAGCCGTTCTGCGGATATCAGATCTATTTGAACACCCTGCATGTTCTCACCGGAATGCCCTGATCATCTCTTCATAGAGATCTTCAACCTTGGTTCCTGTGAGTGAGGAAATCGGGACCACTGGATGCTGTGGGAAAGCGGTCTTGATCCTCTGCGGTGATGCATCAGGAAGATCTGTCTTGTTGGCGGCGATCACCACCGGGAGATGCCTGCTCTCGATGATACCGACCATCATGATATTTACCTGGGCAAAGGGATCGGCAGTTGCATCCATCATGTAGATCACTCCGTCGATATCCTCCCTGAGCCAGTGCATCGCCTCTGCAACTCCTTCGGTTGCTTCCCGTGCACGATCGATCGCTTCATCACGAGCTATGCCATACTCGATGAACTCGTTGTAGTCGATCTTTGTTGTGACTCCCGGAGTGTCAACAATATCGATAGTGATGGCTCTCCCGTTAGATCCCGTGATCGTGATGTTTTCTGCCCGGAGCGCTCTCCGGGTTTCATGAGGGACTTCGCTGACCGTGCCTTCAATTCCAGTTGACCACTCTTTGGCAATCCGGTTGGCCAATGTTGTTTTTCCTGCATTTGGAGGCCCGTAAATTCCGATCCGCGATGTCTTCTTATGGAAGAGATTTGAAAGGATTTTGGAGAAGGTCTGACTCAGTCCCATATGTATCGTCCTGACCGGCAGAAGCGGCAATTACTCCCGCAAATCCGGAGTTGCTTCTGTATGGATATGATCTGAAGGGATTATTATTGTTGTTATCCTTCTGAACTGGTTTCCTATCCTTTCTGAAAATTTCAGGACCGATGGATTAATATCTGAACCGGATGATTAACTGATTGGATGCATCTGCCCGGGTATCACAGAGGTGAACGCCATGACATACGCAAATGAAAAGATCCAGCTCGACACCAAGGTGGCCGTGCGGGACATCATGCGAAGGAACCCGAAGACCATCGATTATAGGGCAACGGTTGCAGATGCAGCACGGAAGATGTGCAACAAAGATCCCTCCGGAAGCTGTATCGTACTCAAGGAGAATGTTGCCGTTGGCATTGTGACTGAACAGGATCTCAACTGCAAGGTTGTGGCAAAAGACATCAGGCCGAGTGAGGCCCATGTCTATGAGATCATGACATCTCCGCTCATTACGCTCCATGGTGATAAAACGGTTGAGGAAGCGGCCCATCTTATGATAAAGAACCGGGTCCGCCGTCTGCCGATCATCAATGACAAAGGGATCGTCATCGGGATTGTGAGTGTCAGGGATATAGTGGCCGTCTCGACTGAGATCAACGAGCTCATGAGTGAGCTTGTTGTCATCAATCAGGCGAAAGATCTCTCTTCAGGGATGTGCAGCAGATGTGGACGGATGTCAGATGACCTCAGAAATGTTGACGGGTCTCTGATCTGCTCCTTCTGCAGCGAAGAAGACCGCCTCTGACCAGAATAACTCCATCCCCACGGTTTTTGAAAAGACCGGGACCTGCATGCAGGTAACGGATGGTTGATCACATTTCTCAAATATCAGACCGATTATGCACACCAGACATGACAATGATCTAGGTACAGTTCTCTCAATCGCAACAAGACAGGTTATCTCGGCTCCGCAGACGATGCGGATCATTGGTGCCATCGAGACCCTCACTGAGTGGGGCGTTCGTCGTCTGCCCATCGTCGATCCAGGGACTCATCGTCTCAAAGGCATCCTGACTGCACGTGACGTGGTGGATTTCCTTGGTGGCGGCGAGAAGTTCAAACTCATCAACGTCAAGCATGACGGGAACTTCCTGGCTGCAATCAACGAGAGCGTCAGCAGGATCATGAAGCCTGATGTCAAAACGCTGCCTCCCCATGCAAACCTGAATGAAGCGATCCAGATCATTCTTCAGGACCGCATCGGAGGCATACCCATCGTTGATGAGGAAGGAGTTCTCACCGGTATCGTCACCGAACGGGATGTGCTCAAACTCCTCTGCAGGACATACAGCACATTGAAGGTCAAGGATGTGATGACCTCTTCACTCCTTGTGCAGGAGCCTGACTGTCCCCTCTCGATGGTGACCAAAGTGATGACCAGCCACCAGTTCAGGAGGTTGCCGATAGTAAAGAATGACGTCGTCTTCGGGATCATCACCGCCACCGACATCGTGCGGTACATCGGTTCAGGCAAAGTCTTCGAGAGCCTTGTTACCGGTCACGTGGCAGAGGTGATGGCAAAGCCTGTCAGGGATCTGGTGAATGGGAACCTGTACACGATCGAGCCTGACAAGACGATCACCGAGGCTGCCCGCAAGATGCTTGAGAAAGGTGTCGGTGCACTCCCGGTGATAGAGAACAGCAGGCTGACCGGTCTTGTGACCGAGTTTGATCTGGTGCGGGCCCTGTCGACCGAACAGCAGAATGGACGATGAACATGCTGATATCAGATCTGATGAATTCACCGGTGCGGGTCTGCCGTCCCGGTGACACTGTCTCATATGCCAGAAACCTGATGCTCAAACATCATATCTCCAGGGTTCTGGTTATGGATGGACAGAGGATAGCAGGGATCATCACAAAGAAAGATATCGGGTACAGGCTCAGAAGTCGTGATCCGACATGGCGGCGACGATCTCCGGATAATGAACCGGTTTCGTCAGTTATGACCACTGATATCATCAGTATATCACCAGGAAGCAGCATCCATGATGCACTGGTACTGATGGTTACCCATAAGATCTCGGGACTTCCGGTGACTGACCAGGGAATGGTTCTCGGGATGGTGACCAAGTCTGATATGATTCGATCGCCGCTTGTAAAGAGCCTGGATCGTCCGGCAGCCGGGGTGATGCATGATGTACAGCAGGTAACAGAAGAACATTCACTCGATCATGTGATCGATCTGATGCGGTCTGGTTGTGGAAAAGTCGTGGTGACCGGTGATGGAGGCACGATAAGCGGCATCATCTCAGAGAGTGATCTCACGTTTGCACAGGAGGGACGTGCCCAGCCCGAAAAACTCCGTGCTGGCGATGTGATGAGGTCACCGGTAATAACCATGGATGAGACAGCGCGGACCGTAGATGTAATTCGTGAGATGTCAGAAAGGCATATATCTAGCCTTATTATCACGAATGAAGTTGGACTAAAAGGAATTATAACCAGAGATGATATCATAGGAGAAGTGGTTTTATGACCAATACTATACTTGTCAGGGATGTTATGTCCAAACCGGTGACTGTTGCAAAGTCAGTACCGGTGACCGATGCACTGGATAAGATGCTCGATGTCGGAATGGACCCATTGATTGTAGTCCACAACGATGAAGTGGTCGGTACAATATCCCGTCACAAAATCGTAGAGAAGCTCGGTGCAAAGCACAGTTCAGAAGTGTCACCGACTGCTATCCACGTTTCCAATACGGTCGATGATGATTTTACCTTCATCTATGATGATCAGGAGGTTGATGTCCTCATTCCACTCCTGCAGGAACGGTACAAACTCGCGGTCGTGTATGACTCTGAAAACAACCTGATCGGTCAGGTCAATTCAAGTGACATTCTCAGTAAGATGGTACCTGAAGGGGATCTTGCTTCAGTAATGGAGCGTGCCCAGTTCATCGAGGCCGGTGAAAGGATGGTTCACCTTCGCAGGAGAATGATCGATGAGAACATCTCCCGGTTTATTGTCATGAATGACGGAAAGATGTCAGGTATCGTCTCTGAGACCGATGTTGCTGTCGCCGTTCTGAAGTTCCGCGAGTCTGTTGATGACCGGCACCAGGAGCACCAGGTCCGCAATATCCTTGTGCAGGATATCATGACCGCATCAGTGCAGAGCATTGAGATGGGATCGCCGGTCAGCAAGGTTGTCGATCTCATGTGTACCAAGAATTTCAGCAGTGTGCCGGTAACAGATAAGGGAAAAGTCGTCGGTATCGTGACCCGGCAGTCCCTTATTCAGGCACTCTGATCTTTTTTTCATGCTAGTGTATACTGCAAGAGTCAACACAGACCACAGATGCAGGTCTGTATAGTATTGTTGAAAGCAGTTGCTCCGGTTTTTGAAATGCGTTCCGTTATACTATATATCTGCATATTTCCTACGCTATCCAATGATGTTGGATCCAACAACTCCCGTAAAGCCTGTCTCTGATGTTGCAGCCCTGCTCGATGCCATGAGCAGGACCGGATTTCAGGGGAGAAAACTTGGCGAATCGGTGGCTGTCTGGAAGGAGATGCTCAAGGATCCACAGGTCAGTATTCTGCTCGGCCTATCCGGTGCGATGATCCCAGCCGGGATGCAGGAATGTCTCATCGAACTGGTAAGCAGACGATATGTAGATGCAATAGTCTCCACCGGTGCAAACATCTTCCATGATATATGTGAACACTGTGGAGTCAGGCATTACATCGGTCACCATCATGTGGATGACATTGAGCTCTTCGAGAAGGGGATCGACAGGATCTACGATGTCTTCGCGTATGAAGAACAGTTCAGAAAGGTTGACAATATCATCGCAGAGTTTGCCCGATCCCATGGCGGGTTTGAGGGATCATCAGCCTCATTTATTAGAACTCTTGGAGAGTGGCTGATCGATACATATCCAAAAGGCAGGTCTCTGACTGCCACCTGTGCAGCGTCTAATGTTCCGATCTTCATCCCTGCACTGAGCGACTCATCTATTGGGATCGGGCTGGTAATCGCACGGCGGCAGGGCATCCCGATCATCGTGGATCAGATCAGGGATGCAGATGAGATAACCACGTTTGTCGAAAAGACACCAAAGACCGGTGTTGTGTACATCGGAGGCGGGGTTCCGAAGAACTTTATCCAGCAGACCCAGGTCATCGCATCGATTCATAAGAGTGACTGCAGCGGGCATGACTATGCGATTCAGTACACGACCGACGCACCGCACTTTGGCGGGCTTTCGGGATGCACGTTTGAAGAGGCGATGTCATGGGGGAAGGAGTCATGCACCTGTACCAATGTGCAGTGCTTCTGCGATGCGACCATAGCCCTTCCGCTGGTAACCTCCGCGCTCATTGGTTCAGGTGCAGTACGTGCAGCAAAAAAATCAGAATAAACATCCCGGATTTTGTGAATTCAAAATTCATCTCTGCAATTTTCGTCTGAAATATCATAACTCTTATATCTGAATCCCCACCACATTGGTAAGCACAATTCCTGTAGCAACAGAGATTCTGTTGCGAGTGTCTACACAGATGCGAATTTGATTGTTGAGGTAGCCAAGCCAGGTATGGCGCAGGGTTGCTAACCCTGTGTCCCTTGG
>CAZVAS010000031.1:0-7402 GCA_964625165.1 uncultured Methanospirillum sp.
ACTATCATCAGGAACCCGATCACCTCGGATAGCCCACGCTCCTTCGTACATCCCACCATCGAATGCGTTACTGTTTACCCTCAAGGTTCATGAACCTATTGCGTCGCTGATCTCCAGCTTCAGGCTACAGGATTTGGAGGATTGGATCTGATATCCGGTGTTCTGAATTGGATTCTTATTTCTAGCCAGAACTACCGGGAAGAACGCATGAGATGACTATTAACCCCATCCCGGAGATCTCAGTACAGGCATTTTCATGATTACCCAGTACATCACCACAAGCGATGGCCTCACCGAGATAGAGGACTTCAGGCCGGGATGCTGGGTCAAGGTTGTCAACCCGACCGAGAAAGAGATCGCCTACCTTGTCGGCCAGTTTGGTATGCCCATCGACTTTTTAACTGACCCGCTTGATGTTGATGAGCGGGCCCGGTTCGAGGTCGATGAGGGAAACACCCTGATCCTCATCAGGTCGGCACGGCGGGAGCCGGAAGAGGCTGCAATCCCATACATAACCCTGCCAATCGGTATCATCCTCACCCAGGAACTCATCATTACTGTCACCCTCACTGAAGTCGATGTCATGGAAGAATTTCTGTCCGGATGGGTGAGAAACCATGATACCAGACAACGGACCCGGTTTGTTCTCCAGCTCTGTTACCGTACCGCATTGCGGTTCCTGCGATATCTCAAGGAGATCAACCGGATGACCGGTGTCATTGAACGCAATCTTCACCGTTCAACCACCAACGACCAGCTCCTTGGGCTCTTTAACCTTCAGAAAAGTCTGGTTTACTTCACAACATCACTCAGGTCAAACTCCCTTATGGTTGAGAAGTTCTCATACCAGAGCGTTCTTGATATGACCGACGAGGAGCATGATCTCTACGAAGAGATGGTGATCGAGAATAAACAGGCACTTGAGATGGCCAATATCTATACATCCATCCTTACCGGAATGACCGGAACATTTGCCTCGATCATCAATAACAATGTAAACGTGGTGATGAAACTCCTCACCAGCGTGACGATACTTATTGCCCTCCCTACCATGATTGCAAGTATCTATGGCATGAATGTTTCACTCCCCTTTCAGGAGGCCCCACATGCATTTATTTTTGTCATGGGAACAGCCCTCAGTCTGTCTGCAGTCGGGTTGTTTGTTCTGCTCAAGTGGAAAGTGCTTTAAAATTCTTTAAATTTTCCGAAATTTTACAGGCAGATCGTTCTCCCATTTTTCTCGTGATATCGAGTAGGTGAGCAAAGGTATATGTGAGAAAAATATAACTTATGTGAGATCGAATTAACATTATGCGAGAAATATTTAACTCCCCCCGGTCTGTACATTGGCATCGTCGCACCGTTGGCGTTGTGGGGCTCCTTATTGCAGCAGTTATTATCACCTATTCTCTCGCCAGACTATCCGGTGGAGACCATTCCGGTGATCTTCTCCTCTGGCTCGGAGTTATCTCTGCGATCACGCTTGTCATTTATGCTCTTAAAACCCGGAAAAGCAGGATTGTTCAGTACTGTGTGATTGGTATGGGACTGCTTGTGGTTGTTTTTGGTATCCTTGCAGCCCTGGTGAAGACTCTTTCCGGAACCGGGCCACTCACTCCAGTGATGATGGCCGGACTTATCGCCGCTGGAATGATCATCATCACCCTGGGTGTCAGAATGAAGGAGAGAGGAGAGGATACCGGAATACAGGATGAACGAAGTCTGCGAATTGGAACCTACGGAATCTCCTACTCTTGGTATCTGACCTACCTGATTATCGTCTGTACCGGATGGCTTGCCGGAATGAAGGTTGTCCAGATTGATGGTGCCACAATCTGCCTGTTACTTGTCATTCTGATGCCGGTAAGTGCCATGATCTTCCAGTGGTACTTCAACATGAAAGGCGATGTTTACTAGGGAGAAAGAATGCATACCCGGATGAAAGAGTTTCGTGCCCGTTTCGGGTATACTCAGGCAGATCTCGCGGGCCTGGTCGGTGTTAGGAGGGAGACCATTGTGTTTCTTGAGAAAGGGAAGTACAACCCATCGCTCAGGCTAGCCCGTCAGATCTCACAGGTACTCGGGACCACCATCGATGAACTCTTTCTCTTCGATGATGAGGATAATCAGTAGTGTTTGCAATCGGAGATCAGAAAACAAACAGGTCAGTTCGGGATAATTCTCCTCAATAACACTTTTTCAGGTTCTTTGAGAAAATTGGGGGTTACCAGACCCTGGCCCGTGCGGTCTCGTTCCGGTATAATTTATCTCCCTGACTGATCTGTGGGAATGCCTCATAAAACTCGTCAAGATTAAACGGAATTGCATTCACCCTGTACTTGTTCCAGGGATGCTCTTCGATCAAAACCATATTACGGAGTTCTTCATCCCTGATGGTACCACGCCAGGCCTGGGCATAGGCCAGGAAGAACCGCTGTTCATCAGTAAACCCGGAAGAGGCAGGAATACTCTCTGAAACATTTGATGAGTTGATATCTGATCCGGAAGTTGTATTCCCTGTCCTTGTATTCTGCCATGCATTCCAGGCAATAACCATCCCTCCGAGATCTGCAGCGTTCTCTGCAAGGGTCCGGGTTCCGTTCAGGTATAAATCAGGAAGCGTCTCCATCTGATCGAACTGTGCCACCAGAGGGGCTGTTGCCTCCATGTACCGGGCAGTATCATTCTCATTCCAGAGCATGGTCTCATTCCCATCCTTTACGAACTTACGTAGGGGTGAGTCAAACCCGTGTGTCAGTTCATGCCCGATGATGGAGCCGATAGCCCCGTAATGTTCTACATCATCCACCGACGGATCATAGAACGGTGGCTGAAGGACGCCTGCTGGCAGAACGATCTTATTCCTGGTGGTGTCGTAGTATGCGTTCACTGAGTGCGGTGAGAGGTACCATGTATCAGGGTTTGAAGGGGTGCCTGCTATCTGCAGACTTGCTCTGTAATAATAACAGGTGATGTTAAGGACATTGTCGAGGTATGAACTGTTTCCAACCTCAAGATTCCGGTAATCCCCGGGCTGGTCCGGGTACCCGATCTGGATCCCCATGGAGTCAAGTTTTTCGGTAGCGTTCTCCCTGGTTTCAGGATCCATCCAGGTAAGGTTTGCAAGCCTGGTTCTCAGGGTAGCCTTGAGGTTCTCCACGATCTCTTTTACATGAGCCTTTTCTTCAGGGGTGAAGTACTCTTTCACGTAGAGTTTACCGATAACGCCTCCCATCACGGAGTTCATGGTACCGAGCACCCGCTTCCATCTCGGCTCCATCTCCTCCTGTCCTGAGAGCACTTTGCTGTTAAAGTTGAAGTTCTCCTGTTCAAAGGCCTGGCTGCTGTACGGGGCAGCGAACTGAAGTACCTTGAAGGTCAGGAACTTCTTGAGATCTTCAACAGGTTCATCCTTGAGAACATTGCCGACCTCACGGACATACAGAGGCTGATACATATCGATCACCGAGAGGTCAGTCCGATTCACTGCGGTGAGAAGACCATCCCAGTCGATTCCATCTGTCACCTCGTTCAGGCGACGAACAGGGCATGGGAAGTACCGGCGATCCGGTTTTCCATACCCGTGAGACGGTGCTGATGCATTGGCAAGTCTGGTCTCGATCCTCATCACCGTCGCAGCGTCGATGTCTGCCTGTTCAGGAGATTCGTTGTTGAGCACGAACATCCGTGAGATGTGACCCTTGAACTCATCCCTGACCCGTTCACTTTCCGTATCATTCCTAAAGTAATACTCACGGTCTGGCAGGGATGTCCCGCTCTGCTCTATCGTAGCGATAAGCATGCTGCTGTTGCCGGGATCTTCGTCTGCATAAAACGAGAAGAAGGGTGCAATCCCGAAGTTCATCAGGTACGTTGTCAGGTTCCTGATGTCCTCACGTGTTTCTGCCTTTGCAATCTTGTTCAATTCAGGGCGGAGTGGTTCCATTCCAACACGGTCGGCAAGATCCTGATCCAGTGCAGTCTTGTAGAACGTCCCGACAAGCGGCCTCTCATACCCGTCTTTTCCCGGATTTTCTGCTGCATCCTCTATAATGGTTCTGACCCGGTCATCAACCGACTGCTGTACTTCTGTTACAGAACTGTACCAACTCAGGTCTGCAGGAACCGGGTTTCGTTCCATCCAGTTCCCATTTGCATATGTGAAAAGATCATCGCCTGGTTTTACAGAGAGATCCATATCATCGGGGTTCAGAGCCGCTACCGGCCCGATCAGGAGAAGAAGAACAAGGATCTCCACCTGAAATAGATATTTAAAATATTTCCGCATGAGTTCACATTCTCTGATATTGACTGGTATTAGACATTGGAGGATCCGCTTGTATCATCAAAAAAACGTGATCTGAAAGGATCGCTGCCGATGTCTGCACTGTTGATAGAAAATATACGATGGGTACACGGATGAGCCTCACTGTGCATATGACATAAAGGTGAGAGTGTTGCTCTCTGATCCATGGTGATTGTCATCACCTGCATAATTTGCAACAAGTCCCACCATATTTGCAAACTTTACCGAGAGAGTAAACCTGAATCTTCCGTCAGATCCAGTCTGGGTGGTATCGAACGGTTCACCTGTGGATGCTCCAGGGTACCCGGTCTCATCGATGGTCACTGTCGCCCCGCTGATTCCCTTGCCGTCCATATCGGTAAGCCTCCCTGATATCACAACATCATCGCCGACTTTCGGAGTTGTTGTGCTTGCAGAGATTGTCAGACTGGTCAGGTCAGGCACCGAGGAAGTACGTGTGACCATCGGGATCACAGTCTGCATCGGTGTGATTCTCTGGGTAACAACCGGCTTTATGACCGGATCTTTACTCGTTGATGTGTTGAATCTGATCACATTCGAACTGGCCTGTTCAGTCCCTGATTTTGCTGTAACTTTGAAGAGTGAGAGATCCTTGTCTGCTGTCGGAACGGCCCAGATAAAAAGACCGTTCTCATCCGGGCTGATAGTTGCAATATCAGAATAATCTGAATCACTTGCTCCCTTGCCGGCAAAAGTGAGGGTAGCACCTGGTCGCGCGCTGCCCATGTACCCAACAATCAGGGTTGTCTCCTTCCCGCTCAGTGTTGAGATGAACGGCGAGATGGTGACCCAGATCTTTGATGATGATCCTCCCGTTGCAGGTTCGATGGAGAGGGATGATTCATCCTTTGGCTCAAGGGTGACAACCGGGAAGATGCCCATCCCTACGGTCGGGGTGTTCTCAAAATCCCAGTTATCGTACTGGCCGATAACTCCCGGAATATCATCAGCATATGCCGGTGAAAAAGTCAGCATGAAAAAAAGAAGAGAGATGGTTGATGTGATATTCAATATTTGAAGACCCATGGTCTGCCTGCTCTTCATCAGGAGAGTGTTGAGAGCACTACCTGAATAAGTTGCTGAGGCTATCTGCCCAGTTCCTTATGAGCCCGTGCAAGATGCTGTGCTGCCTGTGCTCCGAGGAGGGAAAGTTCTCCGGCAAGCACACCCACTGCGATGATCTCTGCCAGCTTCTTTGCATGTGAACCTGGTGGATCCCCTCCTCCTGAAACACCGAGAAGCTTGAGGCACTCTGCCTGAGTTGCAACTCCGGTTCCTCCTCCAACTGTTCCTACCGGAAGGGCAGGAAGTGTGATAGATACATACACTCCGTCGGAAGCCTGATCGATCGTGGTGATACAGAGTGACCCTTCAACAACATGGGCTGGGTCCTGTCCACAGGCGATGAACATGGCTGCGATGATATTTGCCGCATGAGCATTGAATCCAAGTGATCCTGCCCTGGCTGACCCGACCAGATTCTTGCGTGTATTCACTTCAAGGAGTGAAGTGGCGTTGGTCTTGAGAATGGTTTTGATCTGTTCGTCGGTGAGTTTTACACCGGCAGAGACTGTCTTCCCTCTTCCAAGAACAACATTCACTGCTGCCGGTTTCTTGTCCGTACAGAAGTTACCCGAAAGGGCAACCAGTCGGGCACCGGTCTGCTGACTGATCACCTCAGCCGCTTTCTCGCTCGCGATGGTGACCATGTTCATTCCCATTGCGTCCCCGGTAGTGAAGCAGAACCTGACAAATACTGAAGTCCCGGCAGTCGTGACATGAATATTGGTCATCTTTCCATGCCGCGTAGTTGCTTCTGCAGCCTGCCTGATCTCATCCTCATGAGCCTGCACGAAGTCCACAACTCTCCGTGCATGAGCAATACTGTCAGTTGCAAAGACCGGTGCACGGGTCATACCGTCTGAGAGGATTCTCACCTCTGCACCTCCTGCAGCAGTGATGAGCCCGCACCCCCTGTTCACTGACGCGACAAGGGCACCTTCTGTGGTTGCAAGCGGGAGAAAGTATGAGCCATTTGCAAACTCACCAGATATCTGAACCGGTCCGGCGACCCCGACCGGAACCTGGATGGTCCCGATCATATTCTCGCAGTTCCTCTTCACCACTGCATCAGGTTCTATTGAATACTCCCCGATCGTGGGGAGAGAAATGCCCGTCTCCTCCTCAACGAAACGCCGTCGCAAAGCAACCGCCTCACCAGGCGGGAGTTCCTTCTCAAGTGCATAGAGTTTGAGAGACCCTTCCCGGATCCTGCGGAGGTAATCGTCCATGCATACCTGTTTGTACCCGAAGTGCAATAACAGCTGATGAATGGGGAAGCAGCAATGGTGCCTGCGGGTGAACCGTCAGGGGGCTGAAACGGTGAGAAGGGCTCTTCTTGAGGAGGGTATCCTGGATAAGAGCCTTAAGATAAGGCCTGAAGGTGATGAACTCCTCTTCCCGGTTATCTGCGAGCGTGAAGGATCGACGATAACCGAGTTTGAAGAACTATTTCAGCGTGCTCCTCTTCCACGACACGAACTCGTGGGAGGAATTGCAATTCTTGCTGAAGATGATCCTGCTGGTGCTGCAGCGATCCTTGCCGATCGTCCCTCTGTTCATACAGTTCTATTTGCAGAAAGTGCAGTCGAAGGTGAGTTCAGAACCAAGAGATTCAGGGTTCTGGCAGGTGATGAGACCACAGCTACCATCCATACAGAGTATGGAAGAACGTTCAGGATTGATCTGGAAAAAGCGTACTTTTCGGCACGGCTCGCTTCAGAACGGCAGCGGATCACAACAATAATGCACGAGGAAGAAGAGGTGCTAGATATGTTTGCAGGGGTTGGCCCATTCGCAGTCATGCTTGCCGAAAAAGCAGGTATGGTATGGGCATGCGATCTCAATCCTGATGCAGTCTCCCTTCTTATCGAAAATATTGCCCGTAATCGTGTCTCAAATGTCATTCCCATTCTTGCTGACGCTGCTGATCTGCCTGAAGTGTATGGCAGACGGTTTGACAGGGTGATCATGAACCTGCCATTGATGGCTGAACGATTCCTGCCTGCAGCCTCC
>CAZVAS010000031.1:7502-13765 GCA_964625165.1 uncultured Methanospirillum sp.
TTGCAGAGGATAGAAATACCCTGCGCAGCGGTTGAAGAGAGCCCGAGGCTTGGGTCACCAGAGAGGTTCCTCAGCACCCGGTAGTCTCCCTGGGCACCCTGTTTTAACTGGAAAAGTTTGCGTGCAGAGAGTTCACCCCCCCGGCGTGTCTGGTTATCAGCCTTCTCACTTGCGACAGGCATGGCAGTTGTATTGTTCACCTGATCTTCCGGGGTCATGGGGTCATCGAATGAGATGAGTGCATATTCGCGAACGGTATACCCGTCAGTACTGTTCCCATCCTCCTCTGCAAGTACGATCGGCAGGATGACCATGCCGATGAGAACGAGAAGGAGGGGCAGTCTCACCATAACTCATCATTCGCCTTAAGAGAAAAAGAAGGATCTGGTATCATCTGTGTGGTTCAACAAACAAACCTGTTCCTCCTCTTAATCGTATGTTAGTCGCATATTTCCCTTATGCGAATCAGTGTTCACGGTGTGATTACTCTTATTAGATGACACATCGATGAGTACTCACATGGAAAAACTCCCCTGTGAAGATATTGTCTGGGAATCACTTCCGGCAATCAGGGCTGCAATAGCAGCTGAGATGGTTGCAACGGGCCTGTCACAAAAGGAGGTTGCCACCATCCTGGAGATGGCCCCGTCAGCTGTCTCACAGTATCTGTCAGGTAAACGGGGGTACCGGATTGAGTTTACTGATGAGGTAAAAAAGGCAATCGCATCACTATCTCATGATCTGCGTGATGGGAAGATTACGAATCCTGCATCACGGATCTGCGCCATCTGCACACTTATCAGGGGTACCCCTTCGTGTGGGGCATGTGAAGATACAGAGTCACAGGATTAAGACCTGAAATAGGTTTGATGGTTCAGGGCTCCCGCCATATCAGAACTACCATACTTGTTTCCCCGGTATGATCCTGAACCGTGGCAGATGACAGAATAACTTTCTTCTTTCTTCCACCTTTTGCCCTGATCGTATATCTGATATCACGCACAGTCTTGCCGCGTACAGCATCGGCTATAACGTTCAGTTCAGCGTTCAGCTCCGGGGGGATGATCGTATGGGCATTTCCGCCGAGTAGTTCTTCTGCAGGATACCCGGTGATAGTCTCTGCCCCCTGGTTCCATGAGAGGATGGTTCCCTGAAGTGTTACAGTCAGGACTCCTTCAGCCATGGATGTGAGAAGTACTGAAAGAAGGGCCGATGCCGATCCCCCCTCCTGGAGGCCGGTCACATCACGCGTTATGCCAAGAATCTGTTCAACTTTTCCAGATTGATCCGGTATTGGATAGAGTCGCTGATCAAGCCACCTGGGGATCTGCTGATCGACCATGACCGGGAAGACCTGTCGGTGTGGTGCCGATGTCTCAGTTACTATCTCCACTGAGTCCCGGATTATCTGGGATGCCTGTTTGTCAAAAGGGTCAAGAAGATTTGATCCCATCAGGTCTTCCCCCCTCCCATCAGCTGCAGTATACATGGGATTTGCATACTGAATAGCAAAATCCGGGGAGAAGATACAGACCTGCTCCCATGTTTCTTCGGCAAGGGTTGAGAAGAGAAAATCACTTACACGCCGTTTTTGTTCTGCCTCTTTCCACTCTGTGATATCCTCAAGGATGAACGTATGGCCTATTACCCCGTCATACATCACCATATCGGCCACGGTCATCCAGAGGTGTCTGGGCTTTGAATCTGTGTGAACGCGAATCTCATCGGTAAAGGCAACATCCCGATCCGGGTTGGTAATCCGTGCCCTCATATCTGAACTCAACCCCTGGATACCCAACAGATCCAGAAGGTTTCTACCGATGAGATCTTCTTCATCAGATCCGAGGAGGTCAAGTGCAGATAAATTTATATTTACGATCCGGTATCGATCATCAGTCTGGATCACCGCATCAGACAGGTAACTGAGCACGCGGGTGACCGGAACCCGTGGTGCCAGGTAGTATAATTTTGCCTTTCCAACACTCCTGACATCCACCACTCCGGAGAGATACATGAGTTCAAGGTATTTTCCCACGGTATTTCTGGACATATGAAGATCAAGAGCGAGCTCTGAGACCGTCATCCCCTTCTGGTTCTCTTTGAGGATCTCCTCGATGCTCGCAATATAATATTCATAATTATCCATTGGTAGAAGGAGTTTATTGGTGGCAGTATTTAATTAATTGCGTAGCCCACATTTTTCTCTCATCACCGTGTAAGTAATCTTGTGTAAGAGAGGGTGAGTGAAGCAATGCCAAACCGATTGATCCATGAACAGAGTCCGTATCTTCTGCAGCATGCCCATAATCCCGTAGACTGGTTTCCCTGGGGAGAGGAAGCACATGGTCTCGCACGAGAGCGGGATCTTCCCATCTTTCTCTCCATAGGATACGCTGCATGCCATTGGTGCCACGTGATGGAGAAAGAATGCTTCATGGATCAGGAGGTTGCTGAACTTCTCAATAAATATTTTGTTTCCATTAAAGTAGACCGGGAAGAACACCCTGAAATAGATCGGATCTATATGTCAGTCTGCCAGGCGATGACTGGATCAGGGGGATGGCCACTGAGTATATTCCTCACTCCTGATCTCAAACCGTTCTATGCAGCCACCTTTATCCCGAAGAGATCCCATGGAAAGACGCCCGGTATGCTTGACCTGATTCCTCATATTGTCAGGGTATGGAATGAGCAGCGTGATGAGGTCTATGAAGCCGGGGCTCATCTGCTCGGGATCATATCTCATGCATACGGAGAAGGCAGCCCTCTGCCTCAGGTGAAAGAGATCAAGGATGAGGTAATCCATTCAGCATTCCACAGCATTTCCAGTACCTATGATCCCGAGTTTGGAGGATTTGGAAAAGGTATGAAGTTTCCATCAGCTCCTCAGTTGATCTTTCTCTTGAACTATGGGGTTGTATTCGGCCACGATCAGGCCATCCACATGGCAACGGAAACCCTTACATCGATGGCTCTTGGAGGAATGCGTGATCAGATCGGATATGGATTTCACCGGTACACTGTTGATCGTGCATGGAATATTCCTCACTTTGAAAAGATGCTCTATGATCAGGCGATGAACGCATATGCCTACACCGTTGCCTGGCAGATAACTGGTGATCCGAGGATGCGGAGCACTGCAGAAGAGTCTCTAGAGTACATATGTCAGACACTTAGGCGTCCGGGTGGTGGGTTTGCATCTGCAGAGGATGCTGACAGCCAAGAAGGAGAAGGGGCTTTTTACCTATGGAAATTCTCTGAACTCAAGGAGGTCCTTACCTCTTCTGAGCTTGTTCTTGCAGAGAAGGCCTGGGGGATTACTGAAGAGGGCAACCTGCTCCCAGAGACCGGGGTTTCTGTCGGAAGCAACATTATCACGTGGATCCGGGAGAAGAATGCAGAGGGAAGCATCTCAACCCTAATGCCGCAGGGTTCTCCTGGTATCGCAGATATCAGGAAGAAACTCTTTACCCGCAGGGAGATGCGACCCCGACCCCTTTTGGATGACAAGGTTCTCACCGACTGGAATGGTCTTGCCATCTGGGCACTTGCATATGCAGGAAGAGTTCTCGAAGATGAATCGATGATTCATGCTGCAGAGAATGCTGCAACATTTTTACTGGACACAATCCGAATTGAAGGGGGAGGGCTCTGGCACCAGTGGAAGGCAGACATAGCAACCATACCCGGGACGGCTCAGGACTACATCTTCCTTACATCTGGGTTGGTTAGCCTGTTTCAGGCAACTGGAAAACCTGCGTACCTGGAGAGTGCTGTCAGGATCATTAAGACTGCTATAGACCTCTTCTGGGATGAGAAGAGAGGTGGGTTCTATGCCACTGGGTCTGATGACCTCTTGGTGCCAGTCAGGATTCGCGATGATTATGACGGACCTGTACCGTCAGTGAACGGCGCTGCCTACCAGGTTCTCAGGGATCTGGGTCTGATAACGGGTTCAAGCCAATTCACAGATCTGGCAGAAACACTGCTTTCTGGAATGCATGACGCAATCAACCGGGTACCACAGGGTACGCTAAGTCTCCTCGGCTCTGTCTGCACAGGGAAGAAGGAGATTCGTGCGGTTATTACCGGAGATGCCGGGGATGAACGCAGAATGGCCCTCTGGAGAGCATTACATAATCGATATATCCCGGGATTGGTTATCGTTCCCCTTATCCCAACCAATATTTCAGAAATGAAGAGCCTGGTACCTGAATCAGGTACCTATCTTAATGAGAATGACCCTGCTGTGTGGATCTGTGCAGGTGAGACATGCAGGCCCCCGGTCTCAGATCCTGAGTCATTATCAGACCTTCTTACCCAGATCACACATTTTTAAGCGCAACAAGGCTTCGGACACCGTTCAGTCTCCACACCACCGATCTCTCTTCCCGACATATCGACTCAGGGGCATCTTCGGGTGAGTGTCCGAGGGCTGCGAGGATATTGAGTGAAAGGTGCTGCTCCCTTATCAGATCCACAAACTTTCCTCTGATGATCTTCTTCTCAATAGAGTCAGTCACCTCCTCGAGATATCCCTGTAGGGTCACGAACATAAATCCTGAAAGATCAGGCTCGTACTGCTCTATTTCAACCGAGACATATGGAGACTTGCGGAAGTATTCAAATTTTCTCCCATATTTCGTGGAGAGAAAATACAGATGCTTTCCATCATAGACATACATGAACGGCGCAATATAGGGGTATTTTTCCCCCTGAAATGCTATCCGGGCCATGAAGCGATTGTGGATCAGGGCATCGTACTCTTCCTTCTCCATCTTGGGAATCTTCACGATCTCCATGGTATAGAACAAAGATACACCCTGAGGAATATAAACCATCCCAACTGTATCTACGGTAATATATCTCGATCTTTTTGTCCTAATCTTAAAAAAACTAAATTTTTGAATTCCTTTGCCTGACGTAAAGTACTTCAGTGCTGGCGTCGTACTAGTTTTACACCTCTGATCCACTATAACCCGCCATAATAACGGTAATTTCCATGAACCGGCGCATAACACAGATCATACTGCTCATTCTTCTGCAGATTACTATTACTCTTGTGCTTGTACCCGCAACTGCAGAGAGCATACAGGATGCAACCATCTGGGCAAACAAAGGGAAAGCACTTGCAGAAACCAAAGATTATCTGGGTGCAATGGCGGCGTATGATCAGGCACTCCAACTCGATGCTTACTATGCCGAAGGGTGGAAACTCCGGGGTGATGCTCTTATGGCATTGGATCGGTATGCGGAGGCAGCAGACTCATACGATCGTGCCATCAGTATCGATAAGACCAATGCAGAAATAGTCGGGAAAAAAGGACGCGCACTGTTCATGCTTGGAAAATATCGTGATGCCCTTGATACCTATGATCGTGCAGTCTCGCTCAATCCTAATGTTTTTCTGAGTCTTGATGGTAAAGCAGATGTTCTGAATGCCCTGAACCGGTACTCAGAGGCAGACTCGATGTACGATGCGGCCTTAAAGATCGATCCGCGAAACAACGCCACTTGGAATAAGAAAGGTCTGACCCTTGCCAAGATGTTCAAGAACGAAGAGGCGGCAGAAGCGTTCAACCAGTCTCTGGCGATATATCCGGGATCTGCAGAGGTCTGGAACAACATGGGTAGTGCCTACTTCAACCAGGGGATGATGAAAGAGGCGCTTAAAGCATTTGAGCAGGCGATCTCACTCGATGAGAGTTATATCCCCCAGAAGTACGGTGACACGCTAACCCGGCTTCAGCAGGACAAGCAGGCAGCTGCCCAGGAGGCGCAGGAGAACAGTTCTGGACAGCCTGTCATCCTTACGCCATCTGAAATGAAACTACCTCCCCCGATATTTCTGATCAATTACTTGATGATCGGGGTGGGCATCCTGGCAATTCTCACCCTCGGTGCAGCGAGAGTGATCAAGGGCAAGAGAAAGAAACAGGAGATCAGGTAGCCCGATCCAGAATTGTTCTGATAAGACGACTACGATCAACCTCTTTTTTTACTTTAATTTCGGGAAGCACCGGTTTTTTTGTCTGGAAGAAGATCCCAATCGGTATCTTTGAATCATCGTTGTAATTCCATTGTTGTGCAGTCCGACAGGCAAACTCAAAAAGACTCGCGTTAGACTCGCTTGTCTCATAGATTCGCTCATCGTACCAGGTGGTCATGTTAAAGAAGGATGCACATATCTGCAGAACATCGACATGTGCGAAACCCGGATGCATGATCGCCTCCCTGAATATCCGTTTCAGGTGGGGCAGCCT
>CAZVAS010000031.1:13865-15153 GCA_964625165.1 uncultured Methanospirillum sp.
GTCATCTCCGGATCCTCGGAGGTGATTCCTGAGTAGTCATGCATGTAACTGTTCACCTTTACCACCTCTCCGCTACACGGTGGAACAAGGATAGGGGACACCCCATCAGGCGTGTCTGCGTACCGCTTATACGGGTATGCCGGGGCTGGAAGGGGAACGGTCGCACTGACCTCAATATCAGTTTCAGGAGTGTAGATCCCCTCTGAAAAAGTCTTATCTGAAAGGATGAATGCAGGTATCTGTAATTTCCAGGCTAGTTGTACTGCCTCGGCTGCCCACCTGAAAGCTTCATTGGGGGTAGCAGGAGCCGCGATGAATCTTGAGAACTCACCCTGACCTGCGTGACATGCGAAGAGGAGATCAGATTGTGCAGTATAGGTGGGAAGGCCGGTGGATGGACCCCCTCTCTGGGAAAGAACAATGACAATGGGAACTTCTGCCATTCCTGCGAGTGAGAGCCCTTCAGTCATCAGACAGAACCCTCCACCAGATGTTCCTACTGCAGCCTTCTTTCCTGCATACGCAAATCCAAGTGCCATCAGGATAACTGCGATCTCGCTTTCGGGGTGGACAACATCTATCCCTGCCTCATCTGCCACTGAAGCGAGGAAGTGGAGGACTCCGGAGGAGGGTGTCATCGGGTATGCGACATATGCATCGATACCACCTGCGAGAAGCCCCAGGCCTATCCATTCGTTGCCTGACATAAGTGGGCGGGGTTTGGCTCCTTCAACCGGCTGAACATTGATACAGCGGGTGATTCTGGAATATGCTTCGCGTGCGATCAGGAGATTGAGATCAGTCTCCTTAAGCAGTTTTTTCCTGAAGACAGACTCAACAAGGTTCCAGGGAATGCCGGTACATCCACAGAATCCTGCCACCATCGCTGTGTTCCCCATGATGGGCCGCCCCTTGTACTGGGATAGGATCTCATCAATCGCCAGTGCCTGTCCTTCGGCCTTAACCCTGGGGCTGTCATAGATCACAGTTCCCTTGGTTGTCAGGTTGTGGGTATGCAGATCAGCAGTCCTCTGATCAAGGGCAAGAATCAGGTCAACACCGGTGCGATGGGTGAACACCGGTTTTTCTGCTGCCCTGATGATACAGAAGTTATGTCCTCCCCTGATCAATGATGGGTAGTCAATATACTGGTAGACATAATACCCCAGTTCAGAGAAGATCGATGCTATCAACTGACCGGCCTGTGCGATTCCGTCTCCTGCTTTTCCTCCAATGAGGACAGAGTATTCAGTCAATCGTCCCGCCTCCAAGGGAAGATCTCGGCTCC